>JBILYN010000547.1:0-2812 GCA_044377715.1 Aquabacterium sp. | reverse complement strand
TCATAGACGGCCTGCGCATCCCGGTGGAAGACCGCATCGGCGAGGAAGGCCAGGGCTTCAAATACATCCTGCACGGCATGAACCCCGAGCGCATCCTGATCGGCGCCGAGGCCATCGGCCTGGGCCGGGCGGCGCTGCGCCGGGCCACGCAATACGCCCGCGAGCGGGTGGTGTTTGGCCGGCCGATCGGCCAGAACCAGGCCATCGCGCACCCGCTGGCGCGCAACTGGATGGAGCTCGAAGCCGCGCACCTGATGGTGCACAAGGCTGCGGCGCTCTATGACGCCGGACTGCCCTGCGCGGCCGAGGCCAACGCCGCCAAGTTCCTGGGCGCCGAAGCCGGTTTTCGGGCTTGCGAAAACGCGGTGATCACCCATGGCGGCATGGGCTATGCCCGCGAATACCACGTCGAGCGCTACCTGCGCGAGTCCTGGATCCCGCGGCTGGCGCCGGTCAGCCCGCAGCTGATCCTGTGCTACATCGCCGAGAAGGTGCTGGGCATGCCAAAGTCGTATTGATCTCGCGTCGACACGGGCCAATGCGATCATCTCGGGTTCGCCCGTCGGGCCGCCTGTGTGCCAGGGCGCCGCGCCGCCCCATGCCCCTGTCCTGAATCGCGCCCCATGCAACAAGAAAGCTTCATCGCCGGCAAAGACGCCTCGCTCGAATCGACCATCCGCACGATGCAAGCCAAACTCGCGGCGCGCGGGTTCACGCTCGACGAGTCGTCCTGGCTGCACGAGATCGACAGCATCTGGTCGGTCCATGTCAAAGACCGGGACTGTCCGATGCTGTTTGCCAATGGCAAGGGGGCGACCGAGTTGGCAGCCCGTGCCAGCGCGCTGGGTGAATTCTTCGAGCGCCTCGGCACGCATTACTTCTGGACCCATTTCCACCTCGGCCAGACCCGCGCCAACCGGGCTTTCGTGCATTACCCGCAAGAGCGCTGGTTCCCGCCCAGCGCGGACGGCAGTTGGCCCGCTGAAATGCTGAACCCGGCGCTGCACGCTTTCTACAACCCGGACGGCGAAATCGACGCCGAGGTGCTGGTCGACCTCAATTCAGGCAATGTAGAGCGCGGCATCTGCGCCCTGCCCTACACCCGCTTGAGCGACGGCGCACAGGCCTGGATCCCCGTCAACATCATCGGCAACCTCTACGTCAGCAACGGCATGGCGGCGGGCAATACCTTGATGGAGGCGCGCAGCCAGGCCTTGTCGGAGATCTTTGAGCGCCACATCAAGTACCGCATCATCAGCGAAGGGCTGTGCCTGCCCGAGGTACCCGAGGCCGTGATCGCGCGCTTTCCCGGCATCGCCGCCGGCATTGCCGGGCTGCGCGCCGCAGGCTTTGGCATCGTCGTGCGTGACGCCTCGCTGGGCGGGCGCTACCCGGTGATGAACGTGAGCTTGCTGCACCCCAAGGACCAAGGCATTTTCGCCAGCTTCGGCGCCCATCCGCGCTTGGAGATCGCACTCGAGCGCGCGCTGACCGAGCTGCTGCAGGGCCGCGCGCTCTCAACGCTTGAGGGGTTTCCGGCGCCGGGTTTCGACATGGACGAGATCAACGCGGTGGCCAACCTGGAGATCCACTTCGTCGATTCGAGCGGCGTGATCAGCTGGGATTTTCTCGGCGACCAAGCCGATTTCCCGTTCGTCGACTGGAACTTCAGCAGCAGCACAGCGCAGGACTACGCCTGGCTTTGCGATGCGGTACACGCTGAAGGCCACGAGATCTACATCGCCGATTTCGCCGAGCAAGGTGCTTACAGCTGTCGCATCCTGGTGCCGGGCATGTCAGAGATTTACCCAGTCGGCGATCTGGAGTGGGAGAACAACAGCATCGGCAACCAGATTCGCCCGGCCTTGGTCAGGCTCGACGAGCTCAGCGAAGATGAATGCGCCGAGCTGCTGGAAGACCTGCAGACCATGAACCTCAGCGATGAGCGCCCGCTGTGGGAGATTCTGGGCCTGGCCACCCCGGTGGGAACGCCCTGGAAACAGCTGCGCATCGGCGAGCTCAAGACCTTGCTCGCGCTCGCCACCGGCGACGAACCGGCGATCCTGGAGGGTTGCGATTGGATCCACCATTTCAACGACCTGAGCGCCGACCGTCGGCTGGTCTACCGATGCATCGACAGCATGATCAAGCTAGACCACAGCGCCGAGTTTTTGCGCCCGCTCGAGCTCTTGTACGGCCAAGCCACCTGCCGACAAGCCCGCGCCTTGCTGGACCGCAGCGAACGCTTCTTCGGCCTGGTCAGGCTGGGCCCTGACATGGAGGGCAGCGCGATGCACCAAACCTTGCTGGCCGCCTACGACAAGCTGTTCGCAGCCTGAGCCAGTCAAAGCCGTCAGGAAGGATGCACGATGTCACGCCGGATGCTGTTGTTGCTGCTGCTGGCAGCGCTGTGCGCAGCGGCCTTTGTCGACCAGGTGGTCTGCGAAGGCATGACTTACCACGACTACGCAGCCGGCATAGACCGGCGCTTCCAGTGCCCCTGGAAATGAGACCGCACGAACCGCGCCGCCTGCTGGCTGAACAGATCAGGACGCTGATCGGTCTGTAAGCGCGAAGCATTCTCGAAGCGCGATCATCGATTCGCCGGCTTCGACCTGAAGGCACACTATTCAGCGCAAGTTCACACCGCAGGTGTTTGGGGCTGCTGGGCGGTCCGCCAGCAGGCAATCGCGGTAGGGACACCCATTGCTGGGCGCCCCCCGCACAGATCCGTACTTGCGGAATTCCCGCATACGGCTCCTACCTCGGGTGTTTGACGGCAAAGCGCTGGTTGGGCCATGGATGAAGGATT
>JBILYN010000194.1:0-8550 GCA_044377715.1 Aquabacterium sp. | reverse complement strand
GAAGCAAGGCCTTACTGGCGTGATGTAGGGACACTCGACGCTTACTGGGAGGCCAACATCGATCTCATTCGGCCCGTGCCCGACCTCAACCTCTACGACGATGCGTGGCCCATCCGCAGCCTGCACCACCAACTACCGCCGGCCAAGTTCGTTTTCGATGGCGACGCCTGTCGCGGCATGGCGCTCGACTCCTTGGTCGCCAGTGGTTGCATCGTCAGTGGTGCGACGGTGCGGCGCTCGTTGCTGTTTTCCAAAGTTCGCATAGGAGAACGCAGCGTCGTCGAGGATTCTCTTGTGTTGCCAAATGTCACGGTCGGTCGCGATGTGGTGTTGCGACGGACGATCATCGACAAGCATTGTCTGTTGCCTGATGGGCTCAAGGTTGGTGTCGATCCAGTCGAGGATAGAGCACGCTATACCGTCACGGAAAGAGGTGTAACGCTGGTCACACCGGAAATGCTGGGTCAGCATGTTCATGCGAGAGGCTGATCGAATATTGCCTGAACACACCTCTTGAATCGGCTCATTGCGCGACATGTCAGCGCTGCGTGGGGCGATAGGCAGCTTGTTCCTGGGTTCGGTAGCGCACCGGTTGTGCATTTGGTGGCCATGCTGTTGCTGGTCAAGTCTTAGGGCCTGCTTCTGGATCCCCAGGACGCGTCAGAGAATCAGGTTTTATCGCGAGACAGGCCTGCATCGCCATTGTCGATCTGATGTTCCAGGCCGTAGCGTATCAGCGCCGCCGTGCTCGGGAGTTGCAGTTTTTCCTGGATATGACTCTTGTGCGTGCTCACAGTCTTGATCGACAAGTGCAGCGCAGTGGCGATATCGGTCAAGCGTTGGCCGGCGACGATTCGCTGCAAGACATCGAGTTCGCGATTCGAGAGCTGCGCATGATTTGGGTCCAGCAAAGTGCCATTGAACTGCTGGACCATGCGCTCGGCCAGCCTTGTTGTGACGTAGGCGCCGCCGGCAGCAACCTTGACCACTGCCGCCACTAGCTCTTCGGCAGCGGTGCATTTGGTGACGTAGCCTTTGGCGCCGGACTTGAAGGCACGAACAGCGTACTGCTCCTCGGCGTGCATGCTGAGCACGAGCACCATCACCGACGGAAACGAGGCTCGGACTCTTTGGATAAGTTCCAACCCACTCATGCCCGGCATCGAGAGGTCGACGATGGCCAGATCGAGAGGCATTTGACGCAGTATTTCAAGCGCTTCGAACCCCGAGCTGGCCTCGGTGATGTGCCATTGGCCGCCACTCGCCGTGAGGATTCGCTTGAGTCCTTCGCGAACAACAGCGTGGTCATCGACCAACAGCAGGTGCAGTAATCCAGGGCTTGCGCGCTCGGTCATGAGGTCGGCTGAAATTGGTGCTGGCCCTGGATGACGATCGGGCACATCAGGTCTTGAATTGGTGCGATAGCGGGCAACGCCGGATCAAGATCCGAACCGGCACTGGCACATGGCCGCAGCGCAAGCGTTCGCCTGAGTTGGGTCAGCATGCAGCCAACTTGTGCGGCGCCACCGGCAGTTGCTTCGCCAATGGTTTTACCGTATCGACGTATACGCATTTGGCCGCAGCGACGGATCAATCTGCACAGTGTGTTTCATTGAATTCCAGTCCATACGGAGGCTCGCGATCGCCGCGCTTGACGTGCTTCAAAGATCCGCCAGGCATGTTAGACCTGGCAGGTCTATTTGTTGCGGCAATTATTCTGCAGGCGGACCCTCAATTCGGGGGGTGTCTTCGGGAATAATTGGCATACTCAAAAAAATTCTTCGAGGTATTTTTTAATAAATCAAGGTCAACCACGTCCATGCTTGCCTGCGGTGATTGCGTGAAATCTCTTTGGTCGATCAGATAATTCCGAACTAGCATCCAAAAAATTCTGTGTTTGAATCAGAAATTTCTGATGCAATATGCGCATCGACAACCGATATCGTGTTGATACGTCCTGCTAGAAAATGATGGTTCGGACTAATCCGGTAAACACAGGGGTTAAAAATGGCGGGGACAACGGGGTCGGAATTTGGACATGCGCAATTCACTCATGGTGCTTCGACCCCGCGTGGCGGCATCGGCGAGCGCAGTCGCTTGGCGGACTTGTTGCAGTTGATGGGCGTTGGGATCGACGATCAGCGTTCTGCGCCAGATATACCGCTGTCTATGCGAAGACTGCGAACTGGAGATACCTTGTTTTACCAGGGCGCCAGGGCCGAGGCTATTTATTTCGTGCGTGGCGGCACATTCAAGAGCTTTCGCATCGCCGAAGACGGGTATGAGCAGGTGCTGGGGTTTTCCGGGCGATCCGAAGTTCTGGGTTTTGACGCGATCTGCATGGGGCATTACCCGACCGCTTCGGTGGCGTTGGAAGAAGCCAGTGTCTACGTGTTGCCGATGCGCGATATTCTGACACCCGGGCAGCGCATTGCGGCACTCGACCGGGTCGTGACCATGGCGGTCAGCCGCGCCTTGTCTCAACGTGGCGAACTCGCTGACGTGATGGCTGCGGTAGCTGCCGAGGTTCGTCTGGCGCGATTCTTGGTTCAGCTTTCACGTCGCATGGAAGCCTGCAGCCAGTCGCCGCGAAGGTTTCGTCTGCGGATGGGACGGCGCGATATCGCCAGCCACCTCGGGGTGGCGCATGAAACCGTCAGCCGGTCTTTCCATGCGCTGGTGAAGTGGTCGCTGCTGTATGTCAGCAACCGCGAGGTCGAGATCCTCGACATGGATGGTCTGCTTGCTTTGTCGCGCAGCACCCGACGCCATGTCGAGGAACTCGGCATTTCGAGCATGACCTGTCTTGCGCAGGGACAGTCAGCGGCAGATCAGCGTGCGAATGACAGGCAGGCCGCTTGAACCGAAGTCTGCGCAGCGCAGTCCCCGGGTAGGGATGCCATGCAAGATTCTCAGGTTCTGCTCCGAAGCCGAAGCCTGCCGGCGTCAGCGTTGGCCCACGTGCACGTCACCAAAAAGTGTCGTCATGCCGCGTGGCTGAGATCTCCAGTACTGGTGCGGCGCTTCGACTTGGGCGCCGAGTTTGGCTGCAGCGTGCCAAGGCCAGTGCGGATCAAACAGCATGCCGCGCGCCAACGCCACCAGATCGGCCTGGCCGTTGGCGATGATCGCTTCGGCTTGCTCGGGCTCGGTGATCAGGCCGACGGCGATGGTCGGCAGGCCGGTTTCTTGTCGCATTTGGTCGGCCATCACCACCTGGTAACCTGGCGCCAACGGAATTTGCTGGCGTGGCGAAATACCACCGCTCGAGACATCGATGAAGTCGCCTCCACGCGACTTGAGGGCTTTGCCGAAAACCAGGCTTTGAGCCAAGTCCCAGCCGCCTTCGACCCAGTCGGTGGCCGAGATCCTGAAGCCGACCGGCACGGTCGCAGGCACAGCGGCACGCACAGCATCGAAGATCGCCAACGGGAAGCGCATGCGGTTTTCCAGCGAGCCGCCATACTCGTCGGTCCGGACATTGGACAGCGGCGACAGAAATTCGTGCAGCAAGTAGCCATGCGCGGCGTGCAACTCGATGGCGTCAAACCCCAGTCGATGGGCACGCAGCGCTGACGCTACAAAGGCCTGAAGAATCCGTTGCAAGCCCGCTTGGTCGATCGCCTCGGGTGGCATTTCGCCGCTGGCGTGGGGCAGCGCCGAAGGCGCTTGGGTCTGCCAGCCGCCTTGCTCCGGCGGTATCAGTTGGCCGCCATCCCAGGGCGCGTGGCTTGAGGCCTTGCGGCCGGCATGGGCCAACTGGATCGCAATTGGCATCCGCGAATGTTCGCGCACCGCGCGCAGCACCCGCCCCAGCGCAGCCTCTGTGTCATCCGACCACAGCCCAAGGTCGCCGGGCGTGATGCGTCCTTCGGGCTCAACTGCGGTGGCTTCAACGATCAGCAGGCCAGCGCCGGACAACGCGAGTTGACCTAAGTGAATGAGGTGCCAATCGTTGGCCAGGCCTTCGGTGGCGCTGTACTGACACATCGGTGCGATCACGATGCGGTTCTTCAACAGCAGCGGGCCAATGGAAAACGGTGAAAAGAGATGGCTCATGGTGGGGTCCGATTAGACGTGCGAGGGCGTTCAGGTCAACGTGGCCTGATGCGTGGGTTTGGCTGTGGCAAGCCCGAGCAGGGTCAAATAGCTCGGCTGGACCTCCATGTTGGCTGTTGTTCCGCGTTGTCTCAAGATCGCGTGGGCCACTGGTAACTTCCAGCAAGGCAGGTTGGTGAAAAGATGATGTTCGCAGTGGTAGTTGACCCAGTACGGTGCGATCAGGGTACGTTCCAGCCAATTGGCCTGCGTGGTTCTCGCCTGGCGCAGCGGGTCAGCTTGGTTCTTCCCCACCAGGGCGTGTTCGGCGATGTTGCGGAGGCGAACTGCCAGTGGCAGCCAGCACACTATTGGCAGCAACCACAGCGCCAGCCATATCCACCAGCCTCCTGCGGCAGCAAAGACCATGAACCCAAGCGCATTGCTCAACAGGAAGCGCTTGTCTTTGGCCAACTCGAGCCAAAATCTTTGAAGTGCTGATTCGCCGCTGGCGCGGGCTCTGATGGCAGGCGCAATGTGGCCGAAATGCTGTTTGTAGAAGGTCTGACCGCTCAGGTCGCGCGACACCTTACGCGCAAGAGAGGCCCGGCTGATTGGAAACGGTGCTGACAGCACCAGATCCGGGTCCTCGGTTTGCTGCACAAACCGGTGATGCTGCAAATGGTATGGCCGGTATTGGCGCAGGCCGGCCGAGCACAACCAGGTGCCTACCCAGTCGTTGACCCGCCTGTTGACATGCAGCGTCGCGTGCGCAGCGTCGTGCATCAGCACGAACAAGCCAAGCTGGCGTGTGCCGATGACCATCACCGCGAAGGGGATCGTCAGCGGCCACATCGCGCCAATCAGCATCGCGATGGCGATCACGCCCCAGCAATGCGCCACCAACCAAAGGCCGCGCCATGTGGATCGCTCGCTCAGTGAGCGCCATTGCTCTGCGTTGAAATAGTCTTCAGGTCTTGCGCGTGCGGCGGCAGCCATGGAGGTCCTGTACTCAAGTGGGATGGTCTGGCGACGTGCAGTCCTGCGACGGACTCGACAACCATCGCTGCAGCGCGCAGCGTCACGTTGATGCATCAAGGCCCAGTACCGCCTTGAGGAAATTGTATGTCGTGCCAGATCGGGCAGCGTCCTGGGCTATTTACCCCGGGATCACGGGTAGGTCCTTCCGGTATTGAGGGTTCTCAAACATCAAACCTAGCGCGACGCAATGCTTGTCGCAGTCGTTCGCGGGTACTTTTTTCCTTGATGGCGGCTGATGCGCTGTTGTCTGGTTCGAGCGCTAAGAAATTCTGGGAGTACACGATGTCAGCCTTGTCCAGTTTCATTGATACCCGCCTCGCACAGTTGCCGCGAACGATGGCGCTTGAATGGCCAGGTGGTCGCGCCGGCATAGGTGCGGCAGAGGTGAGGTTGAAACTGCGGGCGTGGCGATTGCTGGCCTGGTTGGCGCGAGGGCAGGTGGGTCGCCTGGCCAACGCTTATGTCAATGGCGAGCTTGAGATCGAAGGCGCGCTCAACGATGTGATGGCGGTGGCGGGCGCACTGGCCGGCGACCCGGTCCGGCGCGGCGAGCGGCCGGCTTGGCCGCAGTGGCTTCGGCAGTGGCGTTCATGGCGCATGCACCATCGCCTGCGCGATGCCCATCAGGTGCGCCATCATTACGATGTCAGTGACGAATTCTTCGCGCTCTGGCTTGACCCGCTGAGGGTTTATTCCTGTGCTTACTATCGCGATCCGGCGATGGGATTGGCCCAGGCTCAGCAGGCCAAGCTCGATCATGTGTGCCGCAAACTGCGACTCGCGCCCGGACAGCGCATGCTCGACATCGGTGCGGGTTGGGGCGGCTTGTTGTTGTGGGCCGCCGAGCACTATGGCGTTCGAGCCCTTGGCATCACTGTGTCGACCAATCAACATGCGCATGTCAACCGTCTGATCGACGCCAAGGGTTTGCGCGGCCGGGTCGAGATGCGCATGCTTGATTACCGTGAGTTGCCTGAAATTGGTGAGTTCGACCGCATCGCCTCGATTGGCATGTTTGAGCATGTCGGCAGCGCCAGACTGGAGGCTTATTTTCGCAAGCTGTCGTGCTTGCTCAAGCCTGGCGGTTTGATCCTGAACCACGGCATCACCGCCGGCGGCCTGCGCAACGACCAGCTGGGCGCTGGCATTGGGGATTTCATCGACAAGCACATCTTTCCTGGCGGCGAACTGGTGCATGTGTCGCGTGTCACGAGAGACCTGGCGCGCGGCGGACTGGAGTTGCTCGATGCGGAGAATCTGCGGCCTCACTACGCACGCACACTGTGGGCTTGGTCCGATGCGCTGGAGGCGGCGATTGAACATGCCCGTGAGCGCACAAGCGAGACCACCGTGCGTGCCTACCGCTTGTACCTGGCCGGCAGCGCGATGTGTTTCGAACGCGGCTGGCTGTCACTCTACCAGTTGCTGGCGACTCGGCCAGAGGCCGGACTTGAGCACGAGGCCATGCCGGGTGGCCGGTCAGAGTATCCGTTTTGCCGCGACTATATGTACTCGCATCGCGTGCCGGGTGCGGGCTTAGTTTGATGCATCCCTGCCCGTTGTGGACGGGTTTGATGTGGCTCAAGCCCATGGGGCTGCCCCGGGGCAACATCCCGGCTACCGGCTCCGAAGCTCGATTCATACATGAACAACAACAAGTCCCTCGCCGTTTTAGCCGTCGCGCACCCGATGCGCAAAAGTCGTTGGCCGGCCCGACTGGACTGGCTGCAGAGTGTCAGCGGGCTGATCCTGGCGCTGTTCATGTGGGGTCACATGTTCTTCGTGTCGTCGATCCTGCTCGGCAAAGATGCGATGTGGACAGTGGCCAAGTTCTTCGAAGGTTATTTTTTCTTCGGCCATTCACTGCCTTGGATGGTGTCGATTGTCGTGGCGGTTATCTTCGCATTGGTCATCGGCCATGCGCTGTTGGCGGTGCGCAAGTTCCCGATCAACTACGGGCAGTACCGGTCCTTCCGCGATCACGCCAACACCCTGAATCACAGTGACACCAACTTGTGGTGGTGGCAGGTGGTGACCGGTTTCGCGCTGTTCTTCATGGCGTCTATCCATCTCTACACCATGCTCACCCGGCCTGACCGCATCGGCCCGTTCGAGAGCGCCGACCGGGTCTGGTCCGATCACTTCTGGCCGCTTTACCTGGTGCTGCTGTTTGTGGTGGAGTTGCACGGCGGCATCGGCCTGTACCGATTGGCGGTGAAGTGGGGCTGGTTCGCTGGGTCAGATCCGAACACCACCAGAGCGCGTCTGAAGTCGCTGAAGTGGGCACTGACGGCGTTCTTTTTGGTGTTGGGTCTGGCCACTTTGGCGGCCTACATCAAGATCGGACGCGAGCACGCGCCTCAGGCTGGCGAGCGCTACACACCAACCTGGGCCCAGCCCGTCCCGCACGCACCCGCCGCTCTGAAATGAGATCGCTTCGATGAAAATTGTTTACACCGACGTGCTGGTGATCGGCGGCGGGCTTGCCGGTTTGCGTGTGGCCATCGGTGCCAAACGGCGTGGCCATGACGCCATCATCCTGTCGTTGGTGCCGCCCAAGCGCTCGCACTCGGCCGCCGCGCAGGGAGGCATGCAGGCCTCGCTGGGCAATGTGATCAAGGGGCAGGGCGACAACGAGGACGTGCACTTTGAGGACACGGTGCGCGGCAGCGACTGGGGTGCTGACCAGCGCGTCGTGCGCATGTTCGTCGCAACAGCGCCCAAAGCGGTGCGTGAACTCGCTGCCTGGGGCGTGCCCTGGAGCCGGGTCCAGCGCGGCGACCGGCAGGTGATCATCAACGGCCAGAAGGTGACGCTGACCGAACGCGATGAGGCCCACGGCCTGGTCGCGCAACGTGACTTCGGCGGCACCAAGAAGTGGCGCACCTGCTATGTGTCGGACGGCACCGGCCACGCGATGCTGTTCGCCGTCAGCGACCGGGCCATCGCTGAATCGATTCCGGTGCACGAACGCATGGAGGCGATCGCTTTGATTCATCAAGGTGGGCGTTGCCATGGCGCGGTGGTGCGCAACCTGATCACGGGTGAGCTCAGCGCCTATGTCGCCAAGGCCACCACCATCGCCACCGGCGGCGCAGGTAGGCTGTACCGCGTCACGACCAACGCGGTGATCTGTGAGGGCATCGGCACGGCAATCGCGCTCGAGACCGGCATCGCCACGCTGGGCAATATGGAGGCGGTGCAGTTCCACCCGACTGGCATCTTTCCGGCCGGCATCCTGGTGACCGAAGGTTGCCGCGGCGACGGGGGCCTGCTCAAGGACGTGGACGGCCACCGCTTCATGCCCGACTATGAGCCCGAGAAGAAGGAACTGGCCTCGCGCGATGTGGTGTCGCGCCGCATGGAGACCCATATCCGCAAGGGCAAGGGTGCGCAGTCGAGATTCGGCGAGCACCTGTGGCTCGATATCACCCAGCTAGGTCGGGCTCACATCGAGAAAAATCTGCGTGA
>JBILYN010000546.1:0-2826 GCA_044377715.1 Aquabacterium sp. | reverse complement strand
CTTGTCGAAGAAGTCCAGCACGATCTCGGCCAGCGGCATCTCGTAGGTCAGCATCACCTGGCGGCCGTGGTAGGCCATGTTGAGCTGCATGCCACGCTTGAGGTTGGCCAGCGTCATCACCGGGCCAACATAGTCCTGCGGCATGTACAGATGCACCGTGACGATGGGCTCGCGAATCTCGTGGATGCGGCCCAGGTCGGGCATCTTGGACGGGTTCTCGACCTTGATCACCGTCGCGTCGTTCAACTCGACCTCGTAGACCACGCTCGGCGCGGTGGTGATCAAGTCCTGGTCAAACTCACGCTCAAGCCGCTCCTGCACGATCTCCATGTGCAGCAGGCCCAGGAAGCCGCAGCGAAAGCCGAAACCCAGCGCCTGGCTGACCTCGGGCTCGTAGCGCAGAGAGCTGTCGTTGAGCTTCAACTTCTCCAGCGCGTCACGCAGCGAGTCGTATTCACTGGCCTCGGTCGGGTACAGGCCGGCAAAGACCTGGGGCTGGATCTCCTTGAAACCCGGCAAGGCCTCGGTGGCCGGGCCGGCGTTGTTCGGCAGCTTTTTCTCGAGCGTGACGGTGTCGCCCACCTTGGCCGCCTGCAACTCCTTGATGCCGGCGATCAGGAAACCCACCTCGCCGGCCTTCAGCGCATCGCGCGACTCGGACTTGGGCGTGAACACACCGAGCTGCTCGAGCGGGTAGACGGCATTGCTGGCCATCATGCGGACGCGGTCGCCCTTGCGCAGCACGCCGTCGACCACACGCACCAGCATCACCACGCCGACATAGCTGTCGAACCAGCTGTCGACGATCATCGCCCGGGGCGGGCCGTCCGGGTCACCTTTGGGCGGCGGCATGCGCTCGATCACCGCCTCCAGGATCTCGTCTATCCCCAAGCCTGTCTTGGCCGAGCAGGGGATTGCCTCATCGGCGTCGATGCCGATGACGTCCTCGATCTCGGCCTTGGCGTTCTCGGGATCGGCGTTGGGCAGATCCATCTTGTTGAGCACCGGCACCACCGTGACGCCGAGGTCTAGCGCGGTGTAGCAGTTGGCCACCGTCTGCGCCTCGACCCCCTGGCTGGCGTCAACCACCAGCAGCGCGCCTTCACAGGCCGACAGCGATCGACTGACCTCGTAGCTGAAGTCGACATGGCCGGGTGTGTCGATCAGGTTGAGCTGGTAGACCTGGCCATTGCGGGCGGTGTAATGCAGCGACGCGGTCTGCGCCTTGATCGTGATGCCGCGCTCACGCTCGATGTCCATCGAATCGAGCACCTGGGACTCCATCTCGCGGTCACTCAAGCCGCCACAGCGGTGGATCAAGCGGTCTGCCAGCGTCGACTTGCCATGGTCGATGTGGGCGATGATCGAGAAGTTTCTGATGTGGTCCATGGAATTCATCGTGCGCCAGCTCAGCGAACAGCCCTCAGGGCTGAGGCGAGTTGGCTCAAGCGGTCTGGCCGTCTTGCGCCAGGTCAGGGGCTTGCAAACCCGCCGCCTCAAGCGAGGCAGGCCATAAAAAAAAGGCGCGTCCAAGTGGAAACGCGCCTTCCAACAAATGTTTGGCAACTGCTTGCTGGGACAGCATTGTAGTCAAATCAATGCGCCGGACTGGCTGCGTCTGAGCAGAACAACGCGTCAGCCGGCCGAGCAGCCTTCAGCGACCAGGCTTGATCACCACATAGTTGACCCAATCGCCGCGCCGCACCATCACACTCACCGCTCGCGCCTTCTCAACCTTGGCCGCCGCAGCCAGGAACTGTTTGACGTCGTTGACTTCGGTGTTGTCTAGCGCGAGGATCACATCGCCTTCGCGCAGGCCTGCACGCGCCGCAGCACCGTCGACCGCGTCGACCTTGACACCACCGCGCAGCTTGAGATCGCGCTTGGCGGCGTCACCAAGTTCGCTGACCGTCAGCCCGAGCGCCGACTTGCCACCTGACGAGGCGCCAGACTCGGCCTGCGCAGCACGGGTCGGCGTGTCAGGCTCGAACTCAGCCACCGTGACCGCGATGTCGCGGTAGCCACCCCGGCGAAACACCTGCAGCACGGTCTTGCTGCCCGGCTTGGTCGCGCCGATCAGACGCGGCAGATCGCCTGACTTGTCGATCAGCTTGCCATCGACCTTGGTGATGATGTCGCCGGCCTCGATGCCGGCTTTGTCGGCCGGCCCGCCGCTCTCAGCGCCGCGCACCATCGCGCCAGTGGGCTTGCCCAGCCCGATCGCCTCGGCCACGTCCTTGGTCACCGGCGCGATGGTCACGCCGATGCGGCCACGGATCACCCGGCCCCCGGCACGCAACTGGTCGGCCACACGGCTGGCCTCGTCGATCGGGATCGCGAACGAGATGCCCATGAATCCGCCCGAACGGCTATAGATCTGCGAGTTGATGCCCACCACCTCGCCGCGCATGTTGATCAGCGGCCCGCCTGAATTGCCGGGGTTGATCGCCACATCGGTCTGGATGAAGGGCAGGTAGTCACCGGTGTCGCGTGCCTTGGCGCTGACGATGCCGGCGGTCACGCTGTTCTCCAAGCCGAAGGGTGAGCCGATCGCCATCACCCACTCGCCGACCTTGAGCCTCGCCACATCGCCGAGTTTGACCGCGGGCAGGCCAGTGGCCTCGATCTTGACCACGGCCACGTCGGTGCGCTTGTCCAGGCCGATCACCTTGGCCTTGAACTCTCGCTTGTCGGTCAGCGTGACGAGCAACTCGTCGGCGCCGTCCACCACATGGGCATTGGTCATCACATAGCCATCGGCGCTCAGGATGAAGCCCGAGCCCACGCCGCGCTGCTGGGGTTCTTCTTCACCACCGCCGCGAGGCG
>JBILYN010000545.1:0-2834 GCA_044377715.1 Aquabacterium sp. | reverse complement strand
TCGACAAAATCTCTCGGTTGCTCGGGTCGACGGCGTTGGCAATCGGCAGGTTCGTGAAGCAGTCCTTGCTGCCGTCGGTCTTGGTGATGATCAGGTTGAACGGGCAGGATTGGGCCTGCGCAGGCGCTGCGATCAGCACGAAGGCCAGCAGGCACAAGCAACGCATGAGCAGCGCAGCGCAGCGGCCGAAGGCCGATCTCTGCGAGCAGGTCGATGACTTTGCTGCAGCTTGCGATAAGTGGTTCAACCCCGCCATTCGATGATCCGGTGTCAGTCTGCCGTTGTAACACGCAAAAAGTTCGGCCCACCTGAAAGTTCGCAAACCCGCGTCGTCACGGTCGTCTTTGCCTAGCTATTGACGGGCCATAGCCCTGAACTGCAGCAGGTTCAAGCCTGTCCCGTCGGCACAGGCGACGGCTTCGTCGCGGTGCCGGTGGCAGAGAATCGATCGCTCTTGACTTCAACGCCTGCTTGTTCCCGGTCCCAGGTATCAGCCGTGATGCCCTCTGCGCGAATCTCCTGCTTCTTGACCTTGTTGCTCGGGGTCTTGGGCAATTGCCCGCAGATGCGCACGTAGCGGGGCACCATGAAATGCGCCATGCGGCCTCGCAGGAACTCGACCAGTTCAGCCGGGTCGACGGTTCTGCCCTCTATCGGCGTCACGGCAACGAACACGTCCTCCTCGCCCATCGCGTTCGGCACGCCCAAGGCTGCAGCTTCCTGCACATCGGGGTGGGCGACGACTTCGGCTTCGACTTCGAAGGACGAGATGTTTTCGCCTCGCCGCCGTATCGCGTCTTTCATCCGGTCCACGAAGTAGTAGTAGCCGTTCGCGTCAAGCCGAAACGCGTCGCCGGTGTGGAACCAACCGTTTCTCCAGGCCTTGGCCGTTGCCTCTGCGTTCTTGTAGTAACCGCTGTTCATGCCCCAAGGCCTGTCGGTGCGAACCAGCATTTCCCCCACAGTGCCGACTGGCACTTCGCAGTCGTTGCCGTCCACCAACCTCACGTCCACGCCCGGCCGCTTGCGCCCGCAAGTGCCGCGAACCAATGGATTGGGCTCCGACACGATGGGCGAGGAAATCTCGGTCATGTTGAATATGGTGTAAACCTCAACGCCGAAGCGTTTCGAAAAAGCTTCGATGTCTCCTGCCAGCGGCACCATGAACACCAGGCGCAGGCCGTGCCCTTGGTCGCCAGGATCAGGCAGCAGTTTTTCGAGAAAACTCGCCATCACGCCCAGCAGAAAGGCGGCGCTCGCCTTGGTACGCCGTATCGATTGCCAAAAGCTGGCCGTGTCGAAACGATCGAAGAAAGCGATCGACCCGCCGCGCACCAGCATCACGTAGACCAGCCCCATGCCGCCGATGTGGAACAAGGGGCTTGCGATCACGAACCGGTCGTCGCCGCTGACCATGGGCCAGGACTCGGGGCCGGCATTGGTATAGATGTGCAGATAAGACGACAACACGCCTTTGGACGGGCCGGTGGTGCCGGAGGTATAGATGATGGACTGCGGATCCCAAGCCTCGATGGTCCGTTTTGGCGCCGCGAGCTGCCCGTGCTCGGGCAGCAGCGCATCTTCGTACTTCACCGTGCGCAGGCCGATCGACCCCGTGTACTGCCCGACCACCAGCAAGGTGTCTAGTGCGGCGGTGGGAATGTCTTGCAGGCGGTCGACCAGATCGGCGTGGATGACCCCCAGGCGCGCGTCAGAGTTTTCGACCACATGGGCCAGCAGCGCACCTCGGTAAGCGGTGTTGATGGGCACGTAGACAGCGCCCAGGTAATTGATCGCAAAAAACACTCTGAGGTTTTCGCGCGAGTTGGGCATCCACACCAGTACATGGTCGTCTTGGTACACGCCCAGTTGCTGCAGGCCAAGTGCGGTCTGGATCACCATGCGGCGCAATTGCGCATAAGTCCATTCCTCGCCGTTGTCGTCGAACTTGACGAACACTTTTTCCGGGCATTCACGGTTCCAGCGCTCGATCAGGTCGCGCACCACAACGTGATCGCGCGGCGGAATGCGCGGATCGGTCGTCTGTGGCGCGCTTGGGTAGTCCGCGACGCTCAGCGTTGATTCCATATTCTTGGTCCCTGTGTGGATGAACAGAAGTCGGCTGCGCCGTTGATTCCGCTGTGTCGATGCCCGACATTCGCCCGATATAAGCCCGACATAGGCCCGACATAGCCCGACATTCGCCGGCAGTCCGCGAAGTCAGCACGGTTGCAAGCGCACGGTCATGAATAGCACTCGACTTGACCCGTCAGACATCGCTGGCGACTGCTCGGCCGACTGCTCGGCCGACTGCTCGGCCGACCGCCCCGATTTGACACGCCAGCGGCTTGCGCTGCGTGTCACGTCCCATACACCCCGAACTGCGTCAGATTCAGACCCGTGTCCGCGCCCAGGCGCTGGAAGTAAGCCAGATCCAGGGTCTGCGACCCGCCGCCGCCATAGCTGCCATCAACATCGCCCCGCAGCACGCCGACCAGGCCAACATGGGTCGCACCGTTGGCCGCCGGCGTGGCGGTCAAGGCTGGCACCGCACCGGGGTTTAGGTTGGCCTTGGCAGGCACCGATGCGTCGGCTTGATTGAAAAACAACCACAGCGGGTCCGGCGACGGCAAGCCCACCACATGCTTGAGCACCCCGATCGCGTCGCTGAGTTCGACCTTGCCGTTGCCGTCGAAATCGGCCGCAAAGGCCTGATATGGCGACAGCGCCTTGCCAGCGCCGTTGACGTCGAGGCCGACGATCATCTTCAGAATCGCGATCGCGTCCTGCAGGTTCACGGCCTGACTGGTATCGGCCAACTCCGCGCTAGGGAC
>JBILYN010000544.1:0-2836 GCA_044377715.1 Aquabacterium sp. | reverse complement strand
GGCTGAGCTGCTGATCAGTTGAACTGGACCGGTTCGCCGCTTGGGTCGAACGGGATGAAGCCGCCGATGCGGCCGGACTTGATCGCTTCGACCATGCGCTGCAAGGGCGCTTCAGCCTGTGCAGCGGTCGGGCTGTTCTTGCCTATCCCTGACAGCGCTGCGACAAAGACAATGTTCCAGGCGCTGCCGACCTGACGCGACTCCGCCAGCAAGGTCTCGAAAGACGCCAACTCATCGGGTGTCTTGTCCACGCACATCAGCGGTGTCAGCGTGCCGCCTTGGCCGGCCTGGAAGCGAGCCCGCTGGTCGGGTGTCGCGTCGTCAGGGAGGTCAGCGGTGGCAAAGACAAACAGCAGACGCTGCGCGGAGTCTTGCGCACGCGCCGAGCGCAGCAGGTCGTCGAAGCTTGAAACATTCATGGGGCGCTTTCAATGAGGGCTGTTGGATGCGGGCAAAGCTGGCCTTGCCCGCGACCTTGAAGCCGGCGATTCTGCGCCGATCGCTGGGCGACCTATGGCTGGACCCTCAGCCGCAACATCCACCCGAACAGCAGGACCCGGCGCGGGCCTTGACCGGCGACGCCGCTTTGCGAATCTCGAGTCGCCACAGCGTCGGGCCTGATTCGAGGTAGCTGAAACCGTACTGGCCTGGCCACTGCAAGTCGACCTGGTCGCGCAAGGGTCGCGGATCATGGTCATTGATGAGCTGCAACGCCTCACCTGCAGGCAGCGCGTCCAACTGCGCAAAGATCAAGCCATGCCGTTTGAAGGGTGCGATCTGGCGAACGTCGATGGTGCAGGCGCTGGTGGTGTTCACGGTATTGCCTTTCTTGGGGAGGAATCAAAGGGTTGAGCGCTGCCAGCTTGGGCTGGCACCGGATGCAAAGTCATCGAGAACGGTTGACGGCCATCAGCCGTCCAATCAGCCGTCCAATCAGCCGACCAATCAGCCGTCCCGTCCGTCGAGCCGAGGGCGCATCAGCCAGGGGGTGAAGACCCAGAGGTAGAGCGCGAAAGCGCTGCTCCAGGCGATTGCGGCGGCGATCAGCGGCAGGCCTTGGGGCAGGGTGGCGGGGACGATCAAGGGCACCAGCGTGCGCAGCAACGCGGCGACCAACACCAACGCGTAGGCAGCGACTTCAGCCTTGCTCACGCGCAGCGGCCTGCCGGTGTGGCCGCGTGCGGTGCGGGTGATCATGCCGATCACCAACCCGCCGGTGGCGCCCACCGCCAGCGCGTGTACGCCCGCTGTCGCGCCTATCAAGCCCAATTCAGCCAGCGCCAGCAGCGCCAGTCCGACCGGTATCCACGCATAGGCCGCATGCAGCACCCACAGGATCGGGCGGCTTTGCGTGACGCGGGGCCGCCATCGCAAGAGTCGGTGCCACTGCAGCGCTGCGGCCAGACCCAGCGCGATCGCAGGCAGCAGGCCCAGCGGCGCAAAGACCCAAGCGGCCAGCCCGATCGCGGTCATCGCCAGCGTGGCCTGTTCGAGCCGGGGTCGTGACGGCAGTTTCAGGCCGGGCGTGGCGCTCATCGTGAAAGCCGGGATCACCCGGCCTGCCATCACGCTCTCGATCATGATCAGCAAGGCCAAACCGGCATGCAGCGCGCCCATCGGTGCGGCGTCGATCAGGCCGAGCGACGCGAGATGGAACACGCTGTTGGCGGCGGTCAGCAGCAGCAGGATCAGCGCCAGTGGCAGGTTGCGGTGGTTGCCGGCGCGCAGCAGCACGATGGTCAGCAGCACGGCCACCAATGGCAGCAGCAGCAGGTCCAGCGCTGCGTACAGCGGGTAGGGCGCCACCACTGCGGCGATGCGTGCCGACAGCCACAGCAACGCGAGCGCGCCCAGCGTCGCGCCGCGCGGCGTGGCCAGTCCGGTCCAGGCTTTGCCCGCGGTCAGCAGGAAACCGATGACGACGGTTGCGGCGAATCCGAACAGCATTTCGTGCGCATGCCACAGCAACGGTGCCATCGCCATCGGTGGGCTGACCCAGCCCAGCACGATCGCCACCCACAGCGGAATCGACAGAGCGGCAAACGCAGCCGCGCCCAGGTAAAACGGCCGAAAGCCCAAGCGCAGAAATGGCAGGCCGCGTGCCGGCGGCGCAGCCGCGCCGGGAGAGGTGGCGTTGAGAATGACGAGGGGTGGGGTGCTCATGGCTTGGTCGAGGCGAACTGGATGGGTTTCGGTTGAGGCTTAAGATGCATTTGATAAGCATGTTATATTGAGTGTCGTCACAAAGCAATACGCTAAATACATCTTTTGGACAACGATGCGGCTTTCCGACTACACCGACTACACGCTGCGCGTGCTGATGTACTGCGCAACCCACACCGACCGACTGGTGACGATCGCCGAGATCGCGGATGTTCACCGGGTGTCCAAGAACCACTTGATGAAGATCGTCAACGATCTGGCGCGCCAGGGCCTGCTCGAAACCACCCGCGGTCGTGGCGGCGGCCTGCGATTGCTGCAAGCGCCGTCGGCGATCCGGGTCGGCGAGGTGCTGCGCAAGGCCGAGACCGATTTCAGGCTGGTCGAGTGCTTTGATGCGGCCACCGATCACTGCACGCTGACGCCGGCTTGCCGCCTGAAGGGCTTGCTCGGCGATGCGCTCAAGGCCTACTTCAGCGTGCTCGACCCTGTGACCCTGGCCGACATTTCGAGCCCGGCACGGGCGCAGGGTCTCAGCCCAATCAGCGGGCCGGTGACGCGGCGCAAGTCAACGAAAAGCCCCGCGAACTTGCCACCGAATTGAGCGCCCCAAGGCCGGCCGAAGCCGGCCGCCCCCCGTGGGGATCAAGCAAAGTGGCAAAGCCACATTTGCTTG
>JBILYN010000542.1:0-2838 GCA_044377715.1 Aquabacterium sp. | reverse complement strand
CCCCGTTGCCGGGGCACACACTGTCCGATCGCCGGTCCAACCCTCAGGTCTGGACCGGCGATCTGTTCAGATGCACGAGTTGCGTGAAACAGCCGTAGAAGGAATCGCCCTGGACTGCAGTGATCGCCAAGCGATCAAGAATGCAGCGGGGCCGCGTGCGTCAGGGCCGTCGGGGGTGGGCTTGCTGCTGACTCCAGACCTCGCGCCAAGCGCGAAGGCGTTACCTCATCATCGGGCACTGCCGCACCGACCAAAGGCCGGGGCTGTGTCCTCGCGCCGCAAGGCGCGACCCACACAGCGGCTTTTGGCGCGTGCAGGTGTTGGGGTGGGTGGAGCGGCGGCATGCGGACCCGGATGGCTGGCTCTGACGCGAACCCCAGATCGCCTGAAATCGACGGTCTGGAGTTCATGACCTTTTGTTCTTTCCCTGTGACGGGACGGCTGTGACGACGTATCTCTTCCGCCTGGCATGCGTGGCCGCCGCATCACGGGTGGGATTGCGGCCTGCCGCGCCTGACGCAGGTGTTGCATCAACGCTTTTTTAACGCCGTTAAAGGCATCAGACCACGATAACTTCGGGTTTGCCCAGGTAAACTCTGATAAATCAAGTACTTAGGGCCCAAACGTGGCTCAGGCCATTATAAGCAGCAATCCGCCCGCCCGCCGACCCGCCATCAGCTCCGACGCGCCGGCGCCGGAGGTGCGTCGGCTGGTGGTCGATGAGGCCGGTGAAGGTCAGCGGCTCGACAACTTCCTGATGCGCTTGCTCAAGGGTGTGCCCAAGACCCATGTCTACAGGGTGATCCGCTCGGGCGAGGTGCGGGTCAACAAAGGCCGTGCCGGGGCCGATACCCGGTTGGCGCTGGGTGACGAGGTGCGGGTACCGCCGGTGCGAACGGCCGAAAAACCGGTAGGCATGGCGCCTGCACCAGCGCGTGAATTTCCGGTACTTTTCGAGGATGAATGCCTGCTGGCGATCGACAAGCCCGCCGGCGTGGCGGTGCACGGTGGCAGCGGGGTGAGCTTCGGCGTGATCGAGCAATTGCGCCAAGCCCGACCCCAAGCGCGATTTCTAGAGCTGGTGCACCGACTCGACCGCGAGACCTCCGGCATCTTGCTGCTGGCCAAAAAGCGCAGCGCGTTGGTCGCATTGCAAGACCAGTTCCGCAGCCGCGACACGGGCAAGACCTACAGCGCGCTGGTGGCTGGTGGCTGGCCGGCGAAGATGAAGGTGATCGACGTCGCGTTGCACAAGACCTTGGACGCGCGCGGCGAGCGCCATGTGTTGCCTGTGGCTGCCGACCACCCTGACGGCAGGCGCGCGATCAGTCTGGTGCAGGTGGTGCGGGCGTTCCAGGGCTGCACGCTGCTGGATGTGACGATCAAGACCGGCCGCACCCACCAGATCCGGGTCCACCTGGCGCAAGCCGGCCACGCCATCGTTGGCGATCCCAAATACGGCGACTTCGCTCTCAACAAGGCCTGGGCTCGCGGCGAGGGTCCAGGCGGCGCCCGCTTCGAGCGCATGTTTCTGCACGCCAGGCAACTGGCTTTCGACCACCCGGTCAGCGCCGAGCGCATCACCTTGACGGCTGCGTTGCCAGCCGAATGCGCCACACTGCTGAACCGAATGCTTGCCCTGACATGATCGCGTATTGACGATGACCACGACCACCCGCCCGCGCCGCTTTGACCTGATCGTCTTCGATTGGGACGGCACTTTGTTTGATTCCACCGCGCTGATCGTGCGCTGCATGCAGTCGGCCTGCGCCGACATCGGCGTGGAGGTTCCGAGCACCGAGCGTGCGGCTTATGTCATCGGTCTTGGCCTGCGTGATGCGCTCCAGTACGCAGTGCCTGGCCTGCCCGAGGCCCGCTACCCCGAACTCGGTCGACGCTACCGCCACCACTACATTGCGCGCCAGCACGAGCTGGTGCTCTTTCCGGGCACCTTGGAGATGCTGCAGGCGCTGAAATCGCGCAACCACTTGCTGGCGGTGGCGACCGGAAAAAGTCGGCTGGGCCTGGATGAATCGCTGCAAGCGGTGCAGCTCAAAGGCTTGTTCGACGGCACCCGTACCGCCGACGAGACCGCCGGCAAGCCAAACCCGATGATGCTGGAGCAGTTGATCCGCGAATTCGGCGCTGACCCGCTGCGCACCCTGATGATCGGTGACACCACCCACGACCTGCAGTTGGCCGCCAACGCCGGCACCGCCAGCATCGGCGTGAGCTATGGCGCACATGAGCCCGGTGCCTTCGCGGCGCTGGCGCCGCTGCATGTGGCGCATTCCACTGCCGACCTGCAGGACTGGCTGCTGCTCAATGCCTGAGCCTGGGCAGGCTGTGCCCTTCGAGGCCGTGGCCCAGCCGCTGTGCGCGTCCGCCGACCTGGTCGAGCGCGGCCTGGCCTTTGTCTTCGATGTGCTGCTGCGGGGTCGGCCAGCGCGCGCTTTTGTGTTGCGCTTCGATGGCCGGTTGGTGGGCTACATCAACCGTTGCGGCCATGTGCCGGTCGAGATGGACTGGCAGCCGGGCGAGTTCCTGGACCAGGACAAGCGCTGGATCGTCTGCGCGATCCACGGCGCGATCTATGAGCCCGCCGACGGGCGCTGCGTGGCCGGCCCCTGCCGCAGCGGCAAGCTCTTGGCCTTGACGGTAGACGAATTCGATGGCCAGGCCTGTTGGTATCCTTGCGCCGACATCCGGCCGGTGTCGTTGGCCGCCGCCTCTGAAAGCTCCCCATGAATCCGCAGGACGACACCCCATCCACCGCCATGCCTGTTGGCGCGACTGCTGACGCGGTGCCGCCACCCCCTGCGCCGGCCGCGCGGGGCA
>JBILYN010000543.1:0-2838 GCA_044377715.1 Aquabacterium sp. | reverse complement strand
CAGGCTGGCCTGGATGAACTGATCCAGGTCGCCGTCCAGCACCTTCTGAGTATTGGAGGTCTCGACGTTGGTGCGCAAGTCCTTGATCCGGCTGTTGTCCAGCACATAGCTGCGGATCTGGTGGCCCCAGCCGACGTCGGTTTTGGTGTCCTCTAGCTTTTGCTGCTCTTCCATGCGCTTGCGCATCTCGAAGTCGTAGAGCCTCGATCGCAGCCGCTTCCAGGCCACATCGCGGTTGCTGTGCTGGCTGCGGCCGTCCTGGCATTGCACCACGATACCGGTGGGGATGTGGGTCAAGCGCACCGCAGAGTCGGTCTTGTTGATGTGCTGGCCGCCGGCGCCCGAGGCACGGAAGGTGTCGACCCGCACGTCGGACGGGTTGATGTCGATCTCGATCGAGTCGTCGACCTCGGGGTAGACGAACAAGCTGGCAAAGCTGGTGTGGCGCCCGCCGGCCGAGTCGAAAGGGCTCTTGCGAACCAGTCGGTGCACGCCGGTCTCGGTGCGCAGGTGACCGAAGGCGTAGTCGCCCTCTACCTTGATCGTCGCGTTTTTGATACCGGCGATCTCGCCCGGCGTCTCGTCTTCCATCGTCGCGGTGAAGCCTTTGCGCTCGCAGTACTTCAGGTACTGGCGCAGCAGCATGCCGGCCCAGTCGCAGGCTTCGGTGCCACCGGCACCGGCCTGGATGTCGATGAAGCAGTTGCTCGGGTCGGCCGGGTTGTTGAACATGCGGCGGAACTCTAGGCCTTCGACAATCTCACGCAGCTTGCCCGCATCGTCTTCGATCGCCGCCAGGTCGTCGAAAGCCTCTTCGGCCTTGGACATTTCGTAGAGCTCCTGGTTGTCGGCCAGGTTGCTGTTGAGGTGATCGATGGTGCTGACCACGTCCTCTAGCAGTTTCTTCTCGCGGCCCAGTTCCTGGGCCCGCTTGGGTTCGTTCCAAACGCTGGGATTCTCCAGCGCGGCAACGACTTCGTTCAATCGCAGTGATTTGCGATCGTAGTCAAAGATACCCCCGGAGCTGCTCGGTGCGGGCGCTCAGATCGGCGAGCAGCGTGCCGATGGCGTTGACTTGTTCGATGTCCATGGATGTTCTGATTCAATCGTATGTCGGGCGGTCGTTGATTCTCGCATGGGGGCTGGCTCGGGCAAGTCATGCGAAGCGGGCTTGGCCGCGACCCTTGGTGTCGAATTTCCGGGCCGCGCTGCTTGGGCTAGCATGCAGTCGTGACAAAGCTTGGCAAACCCACCACCAGCCCTTATTGGCGCCAGACGCTGCGGCTGTCGCGCGCGCTGTTGTGGATTTGGCTGGTGCTCACGGTGGCGGTGTGCTTGTTCGGCCGGTCGCTGGATTTCGACTTCTTTGGTTGGCCATTCGGCTTCTGGGCCACCTCGCAGGGTGCGTTGATCGTCTTCTGTCTGATCGTCTGGTACTACGCCTGGGCGATGAACCGGCTTGACGAAGAACTCGGCGGCGACGACGTCGACTGATGGCCGCCGAAGCGCGCCTACCGGATCGGCCCGGTCGGCTGGCCCAGTGCCCGCAACACGTCTCGGATGTACTGGGCCCGGTCTTTCGGGTCGGCAAATTCACGTTCGATGCGCAGCTTGTCGTTGCCGGCCAGTTTGACGTTTTTGTTCTTTTGCACCAGCTCGATGATGCGGATCGCGTCTATCGGCGGCTTGGGCCTGAAGGTGATGCTCATCAGCTTTGGGTTGGCGTCAATCTTCATCACGCCATAGGGCCTGGCCAGCACGCGCAGGCGGTGGGTGTCGAACAAGGTCTGACCCTGGGCCGGCAGCCGGCCGAATCTGTCAGTCACCTCTTCGAGCAGCAGGTCTAGCTGCTTGGGCTCTGACGCGGTGGCCAGGCGCTTGTACAGGTTCAGCCGCACATGCACATCGCCGCAATAGCTGTCGGGCAGCAGCGCCGGGGCGTGCAGGTTGATTTCGGTGGCGCCGCCAAATACGCCAGTGGGGCTCAGCAGGTCGGGTTCCTGGCCGGCCTTGAGCGCCCGCACAGCCTCGGCCAGCATCTCGTTGTAGAGCTGGAAGCCGACCTCCATCATGTTGCCGCTCTGGTTCTCGCCCAGCACCTCGCCGGCGCCGCGAATCTCCAGGTCGTGCATAGCCAGGTAGAAGCCCGAGCCCAGCTCTTCCATGCTCTGGATCGCGTCGAGCCGCTGCTGCGCTTGCTTGGTCAGCGTCTCGGTGTCGGGCACCAGCAGGTAGGCATAGGCCTGGTGGTGGCTGCGGCCGACGCGCCCGCGCAGCTGGTGCAACTGGGCCAGGCCGAACTTGTCGGCACGTGAAATCACGATGGTGTTGGCGCTCGGCACATCGATGCCGGTCTCGATGATGGTCGAGCACAGCAGCACGTTGTGGCGCTGGGCGACGAAGTCGCGCATCACCGATTCCAGCTCGCGCTCTGGCATCTGGCCGTGCGCCACCGCGATGCGAGCCTCGGGCACCAACTCGGTCAAGCGCTCGCGCCGGGCCTGTATCGTCGCCACGTCGTTGTGCAAGAAGTAGATCTGGCCGCCGCGCTTCAGCTCCCGAAGAATCGCCTCGCGAATCACCGAGTTGCCCTCGCTGCGAACAAAGGTCTTGATCGCCAGCCGCCGTTGCGGCGCGGTGGCGATCACGCTCAGGTCACGCAGGCCTTCCAGCGCCATGCCCAGCGTGCGCGGGATCGGCGTGGCGGTGAGGGTGAGCACATCAACCTCGGCGCGCATCGCCTTGATCGCCTCCTTGTGGCGCACGCCGAAACGGTGCTCTTCGTCGATCACCAGCAGCCCGAGCCGCTTGTACTTGACGTCGGGCTGAATCAGCTTG
>JBILYN010000540.1:0-2849 GCA_044377715.1 Aquabacterium sp. | reverse complement strand
ATCCTCGACTTGCTCAAGGACATGGCCGCGCGCACCGGCTCGGCGCTGATCCTTATCACCCACGACCTGGGCGTGGTCGCGCGCTACGCCGACCGGGTGGTCGTGATGTACGCCGGCAGGGTGGTCGAATCGGCGCCGGCCGAGGAACTCTACGCCCGCCCGAGACACCCTTACACCCGCGGGCTGATGGCGTCGGTGCCCAGGCTGCACAGCGACGCCGGCGAACGGCTGGTACCCATCGAAGGCCAACCGCCCGACCTGTCCAGAATGCCGGTGGGCTGTGCGTTTGCGCCACGCTGCCGCCAAGCGACCGACATCTGCCGCAACGAACCGCCACCGCTGCGAGACTGCGGTCCGCAGCATCGGGTGGCCTGCGTGCTGGAGAGCTGAGATGGCCGAAAGCCAAGAACCCCTGTTGCGCGTCGAAGACCTGAAAGTGCACTTCCCGGTGATGCAGGGTGTGCTGATCAAAAAACAAGTGGCCAAGGTGCACGCGGTCGACGGCGTGTCTTTTACGCTGGGGCGCGGCGAGACGCTGGGCCTGGTCGGCGAAAGCGGCTGTGGCAAGTCCACCACCGGGCTGGCGGTGCTGCGCATGCTGGGCGTCACCTCGGGGCGCATCGAATTCGAGGGCGTGGACATCACGCACCATGACAAGGCGCAGATGCGTCCGCTGCGCCGGCGCCTGCAAATGGTCTACCAGGACCCTTATGGTTCGCTAAACCCTCGCATGAAGGTCAGCGACATCATCGGCGAGCCACTCGTCGTACACGGCCTGACCGGTGACCCGGCGCAGTACGCCGACCGGATCGCCCAGCTGATGCGCACCGTCGGCCTGCTGCCCGACATGGCAGACCGCTATCCGCACGAATTCTCTGGCGGCCAACGCCAGCGCATAGGCATCGCCCGCGCGCTCGCGCTCGAACCCAGCTTGCTGATCTGCGACGAACCGGTCTCGGCGCTGGACGTGTCGATCCAGGCCCAGGTCGTCAACGTGCTGCAAGAGTTGCAGGAGCGCATGGGCCTGGCCTATCTGTTCATCGCCCACGATCTGGCGGTGGTGCGCCACCTCAGCCACCGGGTGGCGGTGATGTACCTGGGCCGCATCGTCGAGATCGCGCCCCGCGACGAGCTGTACCGCGCGCCGCTTCACCCTTACACCCAGGCCTTGCTGTCGGCGGTGCCAGTGGCAGACCCGGTGGTCGAACGCTCCCGGGCCCGCGTGGTGGTGCAGGGTGAGGTGCCGAGCGCGCTCAATCCGCCATCGGGCTGCCGCTTCCACACCCGCTGTCCGCAGGCGATGGCGCGCTGCCGAAGCGACGATCCGCCACTGCAGGACATGGGCGGGGGCAGGGCGGTGGCCTGCCACTTGCACCAGGTCAGTGTGTCGCCGCAGCCGGCCACCGACGCGGTATGGACACCGCCCTGAGCCCTGTACCAGCGGCGATCCCACCGCCCGAGACACTGCGTTTTCAGGAAAAACGCGAGACCATCCTCGCCGCCGCGACCAAGCTGTTCAACGAAGCAGGCATCAAGGGCGTGACCCTGGGCGAGATCGCCGCCAGCGTCGGCTTGGTCACGACCAGCATCACCTACTACTACCGCAGGAAGGAAGACCTGGCCACGGCCTGTCTTATGCGTGCGATCGCCGGGCGCCGATCGCTGGCCGAGCAGGCCGCCACCGAGCCCACGGTGCAAGCCCGGGTGACTCGCTACCTGGCACTGCGCGTGCTTGAGCTGGTGTCGATCGATAGCGGAGAACAAGCCGCACCGATGCATTTCAACGACATCCGAGCGCTGCCCGAGGC
Organism: Aquabacterium sp.; assembly: GCA_044377715.1. Taxonomy (GTDB): domain Bacteria; phylum Pseudomonadota; class Gammaproteobacteria; order Burkholderiales; family Burkholderiaceae_C; genus Pseudaquabacterium. The sequence goes on along the minus strand of JBILYN010000540.1, from coordinate 1,041 downwards.
CCAGAGCGCGACCGTGTTTGCCGCTTACACCGAGAAGTTCAGGCGGGTTCGTGCGCTGCTGACGGGCCCCGAGACCGCCGGGCTCGGCCGCGAGGCGATCAACGCCCGTGCCCACTTGCTGCTGTCGGTGGCCAACAGCTTGTATGCCTGGTTGCCCCGCTACGAGATCGACGAATACCCGCGAATCGCCCAGCGCCTGAGCGACATCCTGCTGCACGGACTGTCAGCACCTGAACTGGCCTGGCCAGATCAGCACATGCTCGCAGCCCTGGGGCTGGCCGAGCCGCCGCCCGCCGCTGACGACACAGCCGACGCCTTCCTGCGCGCGGCCACCGAACTGGTCAACGAGCAAGGCTACCGAGGCGCGTCGGTCGACAAGATCTCGGCCCGGCTGCATGTCACCAAGGGCAGCTTCTACCACCACAACGACAACAAGCTCGACCTGATCACCGCCTGTTTCGAGCGCAGCTTCGGGGTCTTGCGCCATGTGCTGCAAGCCGCCGAGCAGGCACAAGGTCCAGCCTGGCAGCGCTGCTGCGCCGCGATGGAGATGCTGCTGCGGTTCCAGCTCTCAGAGCGCGGCCCGCTGCTGCGCGTCACCGCCACCAGCGCGCTGCCCGACCAGGCTCAGCGCGAACAGGTGCGCCGGACCATACAGCGCTTGGCCGAGCGCATCGCCAGTCTGTTGGTCGACGGCTTGATGGACGGCTCGGTGCGGGCCCAGGACATGGCATTGGCAGCGCTGGCCATCGCTTCAGCGATCAACGCTGCGGCCGAACTCCGGCGCTGGGTGCCCAGCGTCAACAGCCACAGCGTGTCGCGCCTCTATGGCCGGCCGGCCCTGCTGGGGCTGCTCTGCCCGGCATGAAATCCGGCAAGAACGCCGGCATGAAACCCGGCCTGATGCCCGGCCGGGCTACGCCTTAGACCTCGAGCCACTCCTTGCGGATCGCGGCATTCGCCGCCAGCCCTGCCGGATCGCTCTCGAACACGATGTGGCCATGGCCCATCACGTAGATTCGGCGCGAGATCTTCAAAGCG
>JBILYN010000541.1:0-2849 GCA_044377715.1 Aquabacterium sp. | reverse complement strand
GCCTGGGTCAATGACCAGGCCTATGACACCATCAACGGCAATCCGCTCCTCTCCGCCATCAATGCGCCTGCAGGCAGCTCCATCGCTGCAGAAGTGGCCAAGGCCATCAACGCAGGTCAGATTGTGTGGATCGGCTCCGATAACGAAACCACCGACGCTTCAGGGGCAATCCTCCTCACGAAGGGTCATGCCTTTCTGGCGTTTGACCCGGATCCGAACAACCCGAACGACACCCAGATCCGTGTCTACAACCCCTGGGGTTTCAGCGCCGCCAGCTCTGCGAACCCCCCGAATTTCGTGTCACCGTTCCTGGTTGATCTGTCGGCGGTAGCGGGCGTCGCGGGCTACGACTTCTACGTACAGGTCTTGGGCTCAAACAAGGATGACGTGATCTTTGGTACGGAAAATGGCGAGCGTCTTGAGGTTGTGGAAGGCAACGACGTGTTGCGCGGGCTTGGAGGAAATGACGCGTTGGTGGGCGGGCTGGGCAACGATGTGCTGATGGGCGGACCAGGCAACGACTCCATAGATGGCGGCGAGGGTGCAGACAAGGCGCTGTTCGCCGGGCCGCGCAATAGCTACACGGTGAGCTGGTCCTCCAGCGCATCTGCTTTTACTGTCGTTTCTTCTGCCGAAGGCACCGACACGCTGATAGGTATCGAGACGCTCTCCTTTTTAGACGGCTCGTACTCTGCGAGTTCATTCCAAAGCAACACCCTCCCGGCAGACACCACAAAGCCGACTTTGGCCTCAGCCAGCCCCACCGACAACAGCAGCGCAGTGGCGGTGGGTAGCAACATCGTGCTGAACTTCAGCGAGAACGTGGCGGCGGGCACAGGCAACATTGTGATCAGCAATAGTGCGGGCGACACCCGCACCATCAGCATCACAGACGCCAGCCAGGTCACGCTGAACTTAGGGCAAGTCACCATCAACCCCACGGCCGACTTGCTTGCAGGCGGCAGCTACAACGTGCAGATGGCCAGTGGTGTCATCAAGGATTTGGCCGGAAACGCGTTTGCCGGTATTGCGGATGTCACCACACTGAACTTTGGCACGGCCGGCCCCGACGGCGTCACCGAGCGCGATACCCCCTTCGTTGTCGAGTCCTATGCCCGGTCCATCAGCAGCGCCGTCCTCTTCATCGACGGTGATGGCAACTGGAAAGTCGGCCAGGTGGGGCAGACGGTGGCGCAGTACAAGGGCGTCAACGCCGACGCAGCTGCCACCGTCAATGACGACACCTTCGAGCTGACGGCGCTGACCGCCGAAGCTCGGGACGGTGGCGGGTTCCTCATCTACGCCCAGTCCAACGCCGATCCCTCCTCGTACAGCGAGATCACGCTTGACGCAGCGGGTCTCGTGACGAGCCAGCGTGCATTGACCCTTGATCAGCTGTTCGCCGCCGAGACCAAGTACGGCCTTGACCTCAACGACAACGGCGGCATTGGCGACCAATTGGTGCTGGCCGATGACGGCGAGGCCGATGTCTACATAGACGGCGCTGGCGCCTATGTGGTCAAGACACCCAATGGCGAGCTTGTTCCCCTGACACTCGACAGTCAGCCTGTCACGATCTATTCGCTCGAAGACTATGAATTCAGCGAGGTGTCGATTGAAGCCGATGGCAGCCTCACCAGCTACATCGAGGACGAGTCGGGAAGCCTCTTCAAGATGGTCTCCAGCAGTAGCGGAGCCAGCAGCACCCCGCCCCAACCCGTTTCAGCGGAGGATTTGGCGGCGCTGGAGGTCAAGACAGGCGTCGACATCAACCGAGACTACGCCAAGCCACTGACCGAGGGTTGGACTGCCAGTCTCAAGACTGCCAGCTTGCGCCATGATGTGGAGGTGCAGTTAGCCCAGAGCGGCAAGATTGGCCACGCCGGGTTGGTGAATCTGCTTGACGGCGTGTTGCAAAGCCTGCAGTCCAGCGGTGCCACCAAAGTAGGCGCCGATCTGGTGGCTGACCTGCGCGCGCTGGGGGCCCGAGGACAGGCACTGTTCACCTCCCCGGATCTGGCGGGTAACGACACCAGCTACCTTTCCTTCGTGTTTGATCAGATGGTCAACTCGTCGAAGGCCAACACCACCTTCACGGGCGGCCATGCCAAGAGCCAGTCCTTGGGCAATCTGAGTGCCGACTCTGCTCCGTCGCAATTGGCGCTGCTGCGCGACAAGTGGCTGCTCGGCAAGGACCTGCCCAACCCCGCCACACAGGGTGACACAGCCAACCCAAATGCCGCAGCCGCCTCGGGGGTGTACAAGACATTCACGGCCGAGTTGCTGGTGGGGGACGCCAGCTTGCTGGACGTGAACCAAGGTTCTGCCGGCACCTGCTACTTGATGGCGGCGCTCGCGGGTGTGGCCAACAGTTCGGCTTCGGCCTTGCAGACGACCTTTGTGTCAGACGGTACGGTGGTTGGAAACCGCGTTTGGGGAGTGCGATTCTTCGACACGCAAGGCAAAGAGGTCTGGGTCACGGCCAACGACCAACTGGCGGTAGCCGGCCCTGATGCCACAACGGCTCTCTACGCGAGGGCCACCGGGCGCGATGCCAGTGGAGCCGTGGTGCCTGAGCTGTGGGTGCCTGTCGTCGAGAAAGCCTATGCCCAGGCCAACGAACTGGGTGCTTTTGCGCGCAGCAACGATGCCAACGCGATGTTTGCGATCGAGGGTGGTTTGGCCGACGCCGTGTCCAACATCGTGGGCGGGCGCATGGCCTGGGTCAATGATCAAGCCTATGACATCATCAACGGCATTCCACTCCTCTCCGCCATCAAAGCGCCTGCAGGCAGCTCCATCGCTGCGGAAGTGGCCAAGGCCATCAACGCAGGCCAGATTGTGTGGGT
>JBILYN010000193.1:0-8630 GCA_044377715.1 Aquabacterium sp. | reverse complement strand
ATCGTCGGGATCGTATTTCCCACCGCCGGTCAAACAGGTCGAGATTCCGAAAGCATCGGGCGGCACGCGAAAGCTCGGCATACCCACTGTCTCCGATAGGATCGCGCAAACAGCGGCTAAACTCATCATCGAACCGATTCTTGACCCGATATTTCATCCGGATTCATACGGATATCGGCCAGGAAAATCGGCGAAACAGGCGGTTGCCATCACCCGAGAGCGGTGCTGGAAATATGACTGGGTGGTTGAGTTTGACATCAAGGCAGCGTTCGACCAAATCGATCACTCGCTCTTGATGAAAGCTGTTCGCAAGCACGTCAAGGAAGACTGGATTCTGTTGTATATCGAGCGTTGGCTAACTGCCCCGTTCGAGACTGCAGAGGGCGTCTCCGTTCCACGAGAACGGGGCACCCCTCAAGGCGGGGTTATCAGTCCAATCTTGATGAATCTGTTTATGCACTATACGTTCGATCATTGGATGAAGCGCACCAATTCGCAATGCCTATTCGCCCGCTATGCTGATGATGCGGTGGTTCATTGCCGTACCCAAAGGCAAGCGGAAGACCTGATGCGGTCCATCGCATCGCGTTTGGCGGAGTGCGGATTGACAATGCATCCGGAAAAATCGAAAATCGTATATTGCAAAGACAGCAACCGCACCCAGGTCTATCCAATCGTGCAGTTCACCTTCCTCGGATTTACTTTCCGACCGAGGATGGCCAAGAACAAGCATGGGCGGTATTTCACCAACTTCCTACCGGCAGTTAGCGATACGGCCTTGAAGCGGATGCGGCAAACGGTCCGGGACTGGCGGTTGCACCGCAGGACGCCAGTCACGCTGGCAGAATTGGCGCGGCAATACAACTCCATAATACGTGGGTGGATGAAATACTACGAGGCGTTCTATAAATCTGCAATGCACGAGCTCTATAAGTATCTTGACAAAAAGCTCGTGCAATGGGCCAGCAGGAAATACAAAACACTGACGTTGCACAAGCAGCGCAGTGCGGATTGGCTCGGCAAGATGAAGGATCAGCTTCCTGGACTTTTCGTCTATTGGCGGACCCATGGAGCGTAAGGTTGGATAACGGGAGCCGTGTAAACCGAGAGGTTTACGCACGGTTCTGCGAGAGGCTCAGGGTGAAATCCCCTGGGTCTACTTACCACACGCGGCAGGCGCCAATCCCAAGCGCATGCACTGGCGAACCTGCGAGCTGGCGTTGGCACAACCCGACGATTTCGTTGGCGCTTTCTTGGCCGGCACCGCAAGGACGCTGGAGCTGCTGCGGGGCCAACCCGAAGACATCTGGGCCGTGGCGTCTTCGTGGCAGTGAATCTGTTCCACGATTACGGTGTCGTCAGCGCTGCATCGTTGCCCATCTTGGCGATGGCGACATTCCGGTAATGACTGCATTCTCTGGGCCTGACCAAACGCCTGCCCGCCTTTGGCCAGCAAGGTCAGCCACCCTTGGCGATACCATGTCTTCAGCGCTGAGCGTCGTGCATCACCTCTCACATCCACCCCACCACACCCACCATGCTCACAGGCGAACTCCGCAGCCAGGTCGATGCCATCTGGAATGCCTTCTGGTCCGGCGGCATTGCCAACCCGATCGAGGTGATCGAGCAGATCACCTATCTGCTGTTCCAGCGCGGGCTCGACGATCTGCACACGCTGGAGGAGAACAAGGCGATCCGCCTGGGCAAGCCGATCGAGCGCCGCGTCTACCCGTATGGCGCTGACGCCAAGGGCCGTGATTACCAGGACCTGCGCTGGTCTCGCTTCAAGAACTTCGCGCCGGCCGAGATGTACACCGTGGTGGGCGAGCATGTGTTTCCCTTTATGCGCAGCCTGGGTGGCGACGGCAGCACCTTTGCGCACCACATGAAGGACGCCCGCTTCACCATCCCCACGCCCGCGCTGCTGGCCAAGGTGGTGGACATGATCGACCAGGTGCCGATGGACGACCGCGACACCAAGGGCGACCTCTACGAATACATGCTGGGCAAGATCGCCAGCGCCGGCCAGAACGGCCAGTTCCGCACGCCGCGCCACATCATCCGGCTGATGGTGGAGATGACCGCGCCCACGCCGAAGGACGTGATGTGCGACCCGGCCGCCGGCACCTGCGGCTTTCTGGTGGTGGCGGGTGAGTATCTGCGCGACAAGCACCCCGAGATCTTTCGCGATGCCAAGCTGCGTGAGCACTTCCACCACGGCATGTTCCACGGCTACGACTTCGACAACACCATGCTGCGCATTGGCAGCATGAACCTGGCGCTGCACGGGGTGGACAACCCCGACATCCGCTACAAGGATTCGCTGGCGCAAGACCACGCCGACGATGAAGAGGCGTACACGCTGATCCACGCCAATCCGCCGTTTGCCGGCAGCCTGGACTACGAGAACACGGCCAAGGACCTGCTGGCCATCGTCAAGACCAAGAAGACCGAGCTGCTGTTCCTGGCCCTGTTCATCCGCCTGCTCAAGCCCGGCGGCCGGGCCGCGGTGATCGTGCCCGACGACGTGCTGTTCGGCAGCAGCAACGCGCACAAGGAGCTGCGCCGCCTGATCGTCGACGACCACAAGCTCGACGCCGTGGTGTCGCTGCCCTCGGGCGTGTTCAAGCCCTACGCGGGTGTGTCGACCGCCATCCTGTTCTTCACCAAGACCAATTCCGGCGGCACCGACAGCGTGTGGTTCTACGACATGCGCGCCGACGGCTGGAGCCTGGACGACAAGCGCGCGCCGCTGTTGGCTGAGAACCTGCTGGGCATGAACCCGGTGCAGACCCTGAGCGAGGCCGAGCATGCGAAGAACAACCTGCCCGATGTTCTGGCGCGCTGGCGGATGCGGGACGGCGCCGAGCGGCAGCGCGCGCGCACCGACCAGAGTTTTTGCGTGCCGAAGCCGGAGATCGCTGGCAATGGGTATGACCTGTCGATCAATCGCTACAAGGAGGTGGTGCACGACGCGGCGGAGCATCAGCCGCCGAAGGAGATCCTGGCAAGGCTGGCCGCGCTGGAGGGGGAGATTCAGGCTGGGATGAAGGAGCTTGAGGAGATGCTCGGGTGACTGGTCATCCAGTGGCCCGTATCGGGGACTTTTGCCGAACAGGCAGCGGAAGCACGCCTTCTCGCAGCCAAATGGAGCGCTACTACGAGGGAGGTGCGATCCCCTGGGTGAAATCCGGTGAGCTTCGTGAGGGCCTGATCGTCGAAACAGAGGAGCACGTTACCGACGCAGCGCTGAGAGAAACCAGCGTCAAGCTGGTGCCCGCCGGCGCGATCTTGATCGCCATGTACGGAGCGACTGTCGGGCGGCTTGCGATTCTTGGGGTCGAAGCTACGACGAATCAAGCTGTTTGCCATATCGTGCCTGACGCCAAAGCAGCCGACACCAGCTACCTCTATCGGGCGATCGCTGCTCAAGTTCCAGCCATCGTTGCGATGGGCGTTGGCGGCGCGCAGCCAAACATAGGTCAAGCGTTGGTCAAGGACTTGCAGGTTCCCCTCCCGCCCCTCCCCGAACAACGCCGCATCGCCGCCATCCTCGACCAAGCCGATGCGCTCGGAGCCAAGCGCCGGGAGGCCTTGGCGCAACTGGACAGCCTCACGCAGTCCATCTTCATCGAGATGTTTGGCGATTCGACTGTCAATCCGATGGCATGGCCTCAACCGTGTTTGGGCGAGCTGATGGAGTCCGGCCCACAGAATGGTCTGTACAAGCCGTCGACAGATTACGGCTCGGGCACGCCGATCCTGCGAATCGATGCGTTCTACGACGGTGCCGTGACCAAGCTGACGACCTTGAAGCGCGTCCGCGTCACCGCCGACGAGGTCCGCGTTTTTGGTCTGGCAGCCGAAGACGTGGTGATCAATCGCGTCAACAGCATTGAATACCTCGGCAAGTGCGCGTTGATACCGGCTCTCCAAGAGCCGACGGTGTTCGAATCGAACATGATGCGGTTCAAGGTGGCGTCGGAAAGAGTGCTGCCGACCTATCTGGTCGCGTTCCTTCAGGTGCCATTCATCAAGGAGCAGATTCGCGCGGCCTCGAAAGATTCGGTCAACCAGTCGAGCATCAATCAGCAAGACGTGAAGGCTTTCAAAACCAACGTGCCTCCTTTGGCACTCCAAAAAACCTTCGCCACCCGCATCCAAGCCGTCGAAGCCCTCAAAGCCACCCACCGCGCCGCACTGGCCGAGCTGAACGCGCTGTTCGCCTCCCTCCAGCACCGCGCCTTTGCGGGCCAGTTGTAGTCTGGACACCGCCCAGCCGCCCCCGCAACAATCGCCCATGCGCCCCACCCATGCCCTGAACCAGCACCGCGACGCGATCCGCGCCATTGCCTTGCGCCACCGCGTGACGAATGTGCGGGTGTTCGGTTCGGTACTGCACGGCACCGATACCGAGGCCAGCGACCTCGATCTGCTGGGCGACCCGACCCCGGGCACGTCGCTGATGGACATTGCGCGCATCGAGCTGGAGCTGGCGGCGCTTTTGAACGTCAACGTGGACGTGCTCACGCCCAAGGGGCTGCCCGAGAAGTTCCGCCAGCAAGTGGTGGCCGAGGCCCAGCCCGTATGAACCCGGCCGCGCCGCAGCGCCTGCCGGACTACCTGCAACACATCGCGCTGGCGATCCAGCGCATCCAGCGCTATGTGGCCGGCCTGTCGGCCGCCGCCTTCGCCGCCGACGACAAGACCCAGGACGCGGTGCTGCGCAACATCGAAGTCATTGGTGAGGCGGCGCGCAATGTCCAGCGCCACCATGCCGACTTTGCCGCCGCGCAGGCCCAGGTGCCTTGGGCGGTGATGGTCAGCATGCGCAACCGCGTGTCGCACGGCTACTTTGCGGTGGACTGAGACCTGATATGGGCCACGATCCAGAACGACTTGCCGCCCTTGTACGTGCAGATCAATGCGCTGTTGACCGACCAAGGCGCGGCCGGCGCGTGAGCAGCCTCTCCCTCCTGCAGCCAGAATCCACCCACCTGCTCAACCGTTGCCCCTACCCATGCTGCAGTACCTGCACCTGAAGAACGTCGGCCTCGCCCCCGACGTGCGCGTCGATTGCGCCGAGCGCATCAACCTGATTGCCGGCGACAACGGCCTGGGCAAGAGCTTCCTGCTCGATCTGGCCTGGTGGGCGCTGACGCGCACCTGGGCCAGCGCCGTGGCCATGCCGTCGCCGTCGGCCAAGAAAGCGACGATCGAATACGGCGTCAAGGGGGCCGGCAAGCAGGCCGTCACGGTTGCGTCCACCTTCCGACGCGCCGACGAGTCCTGGCCGCTGGAGGCCAAGCGCCCGCCTATGCCAGGCATCGTGGTCTACATCCGCATCGACGGCGGTTTTTCGGTGTGGGACCCGGCGCGCAACTACTGGCGCACCGACCCCGGCCGTCCGGCGGCCTACCACTTTCAGGCGCCGCAGGTGTGGGACGGCCTGGACATCCAAGGCCAGCGCGTCTGCGAAGGCCTGGAGCGTGACTGGGTCAACTGGCAGGAAGGCCGTAAGCCGCAGTTCCAGGTGCTGGAAGAGGTGCTGCGCGTGCTGTCGCCGCCGTCCGAGCCGTTGCGGGTGGGGCAGCCGCAGCGGGTGTTTCTGGGCGAGGGTCGCGACCGGCCCACGCTGCTGGTGGGCAACCAGACGGTGCCGGTGTCGCTGGCCTCGGCCGGCGTGCGGCGGGTGCTGGCGCTGGCCTACTTTCTGGTGTGGGCATGGCACGAACACCGCGCCGCCGCGCAACTCTTGGGCAAGAAGCCGGAAGACCGCTTCGTGGTGCTGTTCGACGAGCCCGAGACGCATTTGCACCCGCGCTGGCAACGCGCCATCCTGCCCAGCGTGCTGACCGCCATCAACACCCTGCGCGGCAAGGTCGGCCGTGCGCCGCAAATGCTGGTGGCCACGCATTCGCCGCTGGTGGCGGCCTCGCTGGAGCCGTACTTCGACCCCGCCCAGGACGACCTGATCCACCTGTTGCTACGCAACGGCCAGGTGGCCATCGACCAGGGCGGCTGGGCCACCCAGGGTGACGCCAGCAGTTGGCTGGTGTCGGAGACGTTCGGGCTGGAGCAGGCACGCTCGGTAGAAGCCGAAAGGGCCATCGAGGCGGCCGAAGCCTTCATGCGGGGCGAGAAGCCTTTGCCCGCGGGGCTGGACACCCAGGCGGCCATTCACGCCCAGTTGCGCAGGCTGCTGTCGGCCGGCGACGAGTTCTGGCCGCGTTGGTTGGTGGAGACCCAGGCGATCAAGGGCGTTCGCAGGGGCGCTGCTTGATCCCGGTGGCCAAGGTGAAGAAGCCTCGCGGCTTCGATGCCAAGGTCAAGGTGCCGGGCGACGCGTGGTTGGCCAGCCACCCTGCGGCAGCACGGCCTCCGGCGCGGTGGGGGCCCTACAACGCCCAGTTGTCAGACGGCTTCGCCCACCTGTGCGGCTACGCTGCCATGCACGATCCGACCGGCGGCACCGTGGATCACTTTCTCAGCTTCAAGCATCACCGCCATCTGGCCTACGAGTGGAGCAACTACCGCTTCGCCAGCGCCATCTTGAATTCATCCAAAGGCAACGCCGATGCGGCGGTGCTCGACCCTTACGACGTGGGCGACGGTTGGTTCGAGATCATCTTGCCATCGCTTCAGATGCGGGTCACAGAAGCGGTTCCCGCCGCCTACCGCGCAAAGGCGGAATTCACCCTGAAGCGATTGAAGTTGCGAGACGGCGAGCGGGTGATCCGCTGGCGGAAGTCCTGGTACGACATGTACCTGTCCGGACGGCTCACGCTGGACGGATTACGCGGTATGGCGCCGTTGCTGGCAGCGGCCGTGGAAACTCAGATTCAGGCAGCACCGGCCAAGCCGTGAGCAAACACCCCGGCCCACTGCCGGCCGATTGCAACCCCGGCCAGCAAGTTGCAAACGAGACCGGCTGAAGTTGCAATGCAGCCGAAATTTTCCCTGCCTTTCAACGGGTTAGCGCGCCGGTGCATTTGCAACCGCGGCGCCGCCACTTGCAATCAATGGGGCGGACAGGCGTGAGCAACTTCAGTTTCCTGCTGGCCGAGTGGCCGCTGCTGCACGAGTCGGCCACCAAGGCCGAAGACATGGTGCACGCCGATGCACGGGCCGCCTGTTTCTACGCCCGGCGCACACTGGAACTGGCGGTGGCCTGGCTCTACAAGCATGACCGTGGCTTGCGCCTGCCCTACCAGGACAACCTGAGCGCGCTGATCCACGAGCCCAGCTTCGCCCGGGTGGTGGGCGAGGCCGTGTTCACCAAGACCAAGGTGATCAAGGAACTGGGCAACCAGGCCGTGCACAGCACCCGCAAGGTGCCGCCGGCAGATGCCCAGGTGGCCGCGCGCGAACTGTTCCACGTCTGCTACTGGCTGGCGCGCACCTATGGCCAGCGCGGCCGGCCCGACCCCGGGCTGGCCTTCAACCCGGCGCTTCTGGCCCGGCCTGCCGCCGCAGCACCGGCCGTGCCACCGCAGACCCTGGACCAGTTGCAGAAGCTGGAGGCGCAGCTCGCCGAGCGCGATGAAAGGCTCTCCACCCTGCTGGGCACCACGGCTTCGCTGGATGCCGAGCTGGCCCGGCTGCGCGAGGAGGTGGCCACTGCCAAGCTGGCCAACGCTGCCACCCCCGACACGCACGACTACTCCGAAGCCGAAACCCGCGACTATTTCATCGACCTGTTGCTGAAGGAGGCCGGCTGGCAACTCGACCCGAACAAGAACTTCGAGATCGAGGTCACCGGCATGCCCAACGAGCAAGGCAAGGGCTTTGTGGACTATGTGCTGTGGGGTGACGACGGCAAGCCGCTGGCGCTGGTGGAAGCCAAGCGCACCAAGAAGAGCGCCAAGGTGGGCCAACAACAGGCCAAGCTGTATGCGGACTGCCTGGAGGCGCAGTACGGCCAGCGGCCGGTGATCTTCTGCTCCAACGGCTATGAGCACTGGATCTGGGACGACGCTATGTACCCGCCGCGCGGTGCAGGGGTTCTACAAGAAGGCCGAGCTGGCGCTGATGATCCAGCGCCGCACCAGCCGCAAGCCGCTGACCACGGCCGTGATCGACGCCAGCATCATCGAGCGCTACTACCAGGCGCGCACGGTGCGGCGCATCGGCGAGACTTTCGAGCGTCACCACCTGCGCAAGGCGCTGGCGGTGATGGCCACGGGCGCGGGCAAGACGCGCACGGTGATCGCGCTGGCCGATGTGCTGATGCGCGCCAACTGGGCCAAGCGGGTGTTGTTCCTGGCGGACAGGGTGGCGCTGGTGAACCAGGCGGTGAATGCCTTCAAGCGCCACCTGCCGGACTCATCGCCCGTCAACCTCGTGACCGACAAGCACACCGAGGGCCGGGTCTTCGTCTCCACCTACCCGACGATGATGGGCTTGATCGACGAGGCAATAGATGGCAGCAACAGCGGGCAACGGCGCTTCGGCGTCGGCCACTTCGACCTGGTCGTGATCGACGAGGCGCACCGTTCTGTCTACCAGAAGTACCGCGCCATCTTCGAGTACTTCGACTGCCTGCTGGTGGGCTTGACAGCCACGCCGAAGGACGAGATCGACCACAACACCTATGGCCTGTTCGACCTGGAAGACGGCGTGCCCACCGA
>JBILYN010000192.1:0-8634 GCA_044377715.1 Aquabacterium sp. | reverse complement strand
AGGGGGGTGTCACCGCGAACTCAGCCATGACCACGCTGGTCGAGCAGGGCATGATCAGCATGGGCGAGTTGAACGACAACTACCGCAACGCGCGGCGCATGGTGTTTGAGGCGCTGATGGAGTTGATTGTCGAGGACTACTCCGAGGCCAACCTGCAGGTCACGCTGGGCGAAGGGTCGGCCAAGCGGATCGTCACGCTCAACACCGTTGACGAGCAGGGCATGCCGCAAAACATGGTGGGCGAGGCGCCGATTCGCGTAGGGCTGTCAGATGCGGCCAGCTCGCCCGCAGCGCGCGCGCAGCAGCAAACACAGATCAGCGAGATCATCAAATCGCTGGGCAACATGCCCCAGGCCGTGGCCGTGCTGGTGCCGCCGTTCATCAAGGCGAGCGGCATGGACTCAGAGACGCGGCGCCAAGTGGTCGAGGACTTCCGCAAAGCTATGGGCATGCCCGCAGGCGGCGACAGAGCTGCGCGCGCCGATGATGGCCCAGTACCAACGGGTAATTTTCCGAGCCGCGTAGAACCTGCGGATCGTGGCGTAAGTCCATCCACCAGTCCCCCTGGAGTCCCCGTAGTGCCTGGCGGCGCTTGAACGCAAGTGCTGACGGCTGAACTGGCCACTCGCAGACGGGCTCAGCGCGCCGAAATTGCTGATGCTGGCAAGCAGCCCAAGGCCCTCAGCACGCGTCTTGGTCGCGCGGTTGAACCTCAGCCATCTAGCGGTCAGCCGACATCGGACTTGCACTGTTGTGAACCCGGAATCGGCCAGTTCCCGCCGTTCCGGCTTGCCCCAGTTAGCTGCCGTTCGGCGCCATGCCAGCGAGCCAATTACGATGTCATTGGTCACCGTACTAGCTTGACACTGCGCGCCGGGCGCTTCAAGGTCACCTTCGACTGGGACTTCGGCCCCGCCACCTGCACATCGATGCGCTGGATGCGTTTGTAGGCGTCAAAGAGCCCGACGTCCAGGCTGCGCAGTTCGGCAGGCTGCGCACAGCTGAACTCGTAGCTTGCATCCAGGTCGGCATGTTCGTCCTTCGGTGCCGGCTTGGCGTCGGGCTCGAGCAAAGGCGCCTGCACGTCGGCCTTGCTCAGGGTGCATTGCGCGGCGGCGTCCGCGCTGAACAGCGCTTTGCCCTGGTTCGGGCTGCGCAGCCGGGCCAGTACCTCGGCGGCCGCCTTGCGCTCGGCGTCGGTGCGTGGCGCGCGTTCGAACCCGAGCAGGTTGTCCAGCGGTGCTTTCATCGCGATCGTGAGCTTGTTGCCTTCGATCGCCACGTCGAACTTCAGCGCGCCGTGTTCGTGCGCCTTACCCGCCGACCAGGCTGGGGCCGCAGCGAAGGCCAGGCAAGTCATCCACAAAACAAGGGTCGGTCGGTTCATCGGATCTCCTCAGGTGGGTGGCAGTGGTGATTCAGGCCTGCAGCGCGGCAGCCAGGCTGCGCGCGTTGTGTTCGATCATGCGCAGGTAGGTAGGCGCAGGCCCGTCGGGTTTGGAGAGAGCGTCGGAGTACAGGGTTCCGCCGATGCGCACACCGCCTTCGCGGGCGATGCGCTCGACCAGCCGAGGGTCGCTGATGTTTTCGATGAAGATCGCCCGCACGCCGTCCTTCTTGATCTGTCGGATCAGGCGCGCCACGGCAGCGGCTGAAGGTTCACTGTGCGTGTTCCAGCCCTGCGGCGCCAGAAAGTCCACCCCGTAGGTCGCACCGAAATAGCCGAATGCGTCGTGCGAGGTGATGACGCGGCGCTGGGCGCGCGGCACCGCACCCAACCACTCGCGCACCTGCTTGTCCAGGCCGTCGATGCGGGCCATGTAGTCCGCGCTGCGCCCGGCGATCTCGTCGCGCTGCACAGGCCAGCGCTGCGTGAAGGCGGCGCTGATGTTGGTGGCGTAGCGCCGCGCCAGCGTCAGGTCTTGCCAGGCATGGGGATCGGCATCGTGGTGACCGCCGGTTCGAGCTTGGATGCCCTGGCTGGCCACAGCGACCGTGCCGCGGTAGCCCGACACTTTCACCATGCGCTCGATCCAACCCTCGAAGCCCAGGCCATTGATCAACACCAGGTCGGCCTGGGCGAGGCGTTTGCCGTCGGCTGGGCTGGGCTCGTAGACGTGAGCGTCCGCGTTGGGCCCGACCAGCGCGGTGACCTGGACACCGGCGGGCGCCAGTTCCTGCGCCATGTCGGCCAGCAGGGAGAAGCTGGCGACCACACGGCGTGCCGGGGCTTGCGCGCGGGTGACCAGGGGATGCAGCGCGGCCAGGGCGACACTGCCGAGCTTGAGGGTTTGACGACGGTTCAGAGCCATGGTTTTCAACGGGTGAGGTGGGACGCGGCCAGCAAGCGTCGCGTGACGATGCCGTCGCGGGCACCGAACAGAACCGAGGCGATGTAGGCACCGCCGCAAACCAGCACGATGCAAGGTCCGGACGGCAACTCTGCGTGGTAGCTCAGCAGCAGTCCGGCGGCGCCGGACACTGCGCCGATGGCCACCGACAGCGCAGCCATCGCCGGCAGGCTCGCCACCCAGAAACGGGCAGCGGCTGCCGGCAGCATCATCAAGCCCACCGCCATCAGCGTGCCCAGGGCCTGGAAGGCGCTGACGAGGTTGGCCACCAGCAGCACCAGCAGCATCATGTGTGCGCGCGCACCCGGGCCGCCAACGCTGCGCAGGAAGCCGGGGTCGAAGCTCTCCAGCACCAGCGGCCGGTACATCAGCGCCAGCGCCCACAGCGTGAGGCTGGCGACCACGGCGATCTGCAGCAGCGCTGCGTCGTCCACCGCCAGCACGCTGCCGAACAGCATGTGCATCAGGTCGATCTGGCTGCCGCGCAGCGACACCAGCAGCACGCCCAGCGCCAGCGCGATCAGGTAGAAGGCCGCGAAGCTGGCGTCCTCACGCTGCGGTGTGCTGCGGGTGACGAAACCGGCCGCCAACGCCACCGCCAGCGCGGCGACGAAGCCGCCCGCGCTCATGGCCGGCAGAGACAGCCCCGCCAGCAGAAAGCCAGCGGCTGCCCCGGGCAGTACGGCGTGCGCCATCGCATCGCCCACCAGGCTCATGCGGCGCAGTACCAGCACGCAGCCGATCGGTGCGCAGCCCAGCGACAGCGCCAGCGTGGCCACCAGCGCACGGCGCATGAACGGGAACTCGATGAAGGGTTCGAGCAGCGACGCAGCAAACCCGGTCATGCCGACACCTTGCAGGCCGGTGCCGCCTCGTCCCAGGCTTCGGCCATCTGCCGCGCCTTGAACAGGTGCTCGGCCTTGAGCACCTCGGCCGTCGGCCCCCAGGCCACGCCTTCGCGGGCCAGCAGCAGCACCTGCTCGAAGTGCTCGCGCACCTGTTCGATGTCGTGCAGCACGGCAATCACGGTCCGCGCCTCTTGCTTCCAGCGATGCAGCAGCGCCAGCAAGTCGGCCGTGGTGCGGGCATCGATGGCGTTGAAAGGCTCATCCAGCAGGATCAACCCGGCGTCCTGCATCAGCACGCGCGCGAACAGCACACGCTGCGCCTGGCCGGCGGACAACTCTCCCAGCCAACGCTGCTCGAAGCCCCCCAGGCCAACGGCGGCCAGCGCGCCGGCCACGGCCTGGCGGTCAGACGGACGAAGCGCACCTAAGCAGCCGATGCGTGACCACAAGCCCATGGCCACCACCTCGTGCACGCGCACCGGAAAGCTGCGGTCCAGTGCCGAGGCCTGCGGCAGGTACGCCACACGCAGCGCGGGGTCGCGTTCGATCGCACCCTCGAAGTCAGTCACTGTGCCGCCCATCGCACCGAGCAGGCTGCTTTTGCCCGCACCATTGGGCCCCACCACGGCGGTCAGCACGCCGGGCATGAAGGCGCCGCTGAGGTGGTGCACGGCGGGGTGGCCGCGGTAGGACACGGTCAGATCGCGCAGGGTGACTGCCGCGGGCATGGCCACACTCATGTCAGCGCCCAGGCCACCGTCAGCCACAGGAAACCCACTGCAATGCTCGCTAGCAAGAAGCGCAGGCCGGCACCAGCCGTCAGCACAGCAGCCCCTGACCCGTTAGCCGCGATGCCCGTGGGTGTGCTTTGGGGCTTGCTTGTGGGCGTGGGAACCGGGCGAATTGCGCTTTGCGGCTTTTGGCGCCAATGGCGCGCAGTCCTTGCAGCGGCCGTACAGCGTCAGGTCGTGGTCTTCCACCGTGAAGCCCTGCGGCGCCAGGCGTCCCATGTCCCCAGGGCAGGCATGCACGTCGAACACCCGTTGGCACTGCCGACACTGAAAGTGGTGGTGATGCTGATGCCCCACCACCTCGAAGCGCGGGTTCTCGCCGGGTAGGTTGACTGGCTGCAGCTCGCCTTCTTCGACCAGCGCCTTGAGGTTGCGGTAGACGGTGGCGATGCCCAAACCCGGCACGTCGACCTGCGCGGCGTCCAGCACCTCTTGCGGCAGCAGCGGGCGATCGGCCTTGGCGATGGCATCGCGGATGGCGCTGCGCTGGCGGGTGTTGCGTTCCATGCATCGAGGTTACCGGATTTTGGTGATTGGTGATTGGTAATGATAATACGATACCATTACATTCAAGTTTCTCGCCCACGCAACTCCACCGATGCACGCCAACATGACTTTCCCGCGCCTGCCCGTCACCGTGCTCTCCGGCTTCCTTGGCGCCGGCAAGACCACGCTGCTCAACTATGTCCTCGCCAACCGCGAAGGCCTGCGCGTGGCGGTGATCGTCAATGACATGAGCGACGTGAACATCGACGCGCAGATCGTCGAGCGCAGCGCCGACAGCGCCGGGGCGGCCCTGTCGCGTACCGACGAGCGGTTGGTGGAGATGAGCAACGGCTGCATTTGCTGCACGCTGCGCGAAGACCTGCTGCTAGAAGTCAAGCGCTTGGCCGCAGAAGGCCGCTTCGACGTCCTGCTGATCGAGTCTACCGGCATCGGCGAGCCACTGCCCGTGGCCGCCACCTTCGACTTCACCAGCGAAGACGGCGAGTCGCTCAACGACGTGGCGCGCATCGACACCATGGTGACGGTGGTGGACGCCTACAACCTGTTGGCCGACCACAGCAGCACCGACCTGCTCAGCCAGCGCGGCGAGGTGGCCGGTGACGACGACAACCGCAGCCTGGCCGGCCTGCTGACCGAGCAGATCGAGTTTGCCGACGTGGTGGTGGTCAACAAGATCGACAAGGTCGATGCCGCGCGGCGCGATGAAGTGACCGCCGTCGTCAAGGCGCTGAACCCGACCGCGCAGATCGTCTACGCCGACCACGGCCGCGTCCCGCTAAAGACCATCCTGGGCACGGGCAAGTTCGACCTGGAACGCGCCAGCGCCATGCCCGGCTGGGCACGCGAGCTCGAAGGCAAGCACACGCCCGAAACCGAGGCCTACGGCATCACAAGCTTTGTGCTGCGCAGCCACCAGCCGCTGCACCCTGGGCGCTTTTCCACGTTTATGGACCTTCCGCTGCCGGGGCTGATCCGCGCCAAGGGCCATGTGTGGCTGGCCAGTCGGCCGGACTGGGTGGTGAACTACTCACGCGCGGGCAACACAGCCACCCATGAACCCGTAGGCCGCTGGTGGACCGCTGCGCCTCGCGAACGCTGGCCGGCCAAGGGAACGCCCGAGCGGCGCAACATCGACGCGCGCTGGAAGGAGCCCTACGGCGACCGCCTCAACGAGGTGGTCTTCATCGGCCGACATATGGACCGAGCGGCCATCGAAGAATCCTGGAAGGCCATGCACCTGAACTACACCGCGACACGCAAGGGGGCTGCAGGCATGAAGGGCTGGCGCGACTTGCCGGATCCGTTTCCGCAGTGGCAACGAACCAATGAGGTAAGCGCCGCATGACTCCATCTTTGAAACTCAGTCGCTCTTGTCGACTCACCCTATTGACCGCTGCGTTGGTGACTGCGTTCTCGGCGATTGCGCAAACTGCGCCTGCGGCAGACGTTGTTGCAAGCAACTTGCCAACGGTCACCATCACTGGCAAAACCAATCAGGGCGGCATGCGCGCGGGCGCGCTGCGCGACGAGATCGTCAAAACCGAATCGATCTCGGCCAAAGCCATCGAGCGTGCGGGCGCCACCAACATCAACGAGGCCTTGGACAAGAACCCCGGCATCTCGGTACAGGTGGAATGCTCCATCTGCAATGTGCGCAACGTGCTGCTGAACAACCTGCCCGGCCGCTACACCACGCTGATGATCGACGGCGTGCCGATCTTCAGCTCGGTGTCGTCGGCCTACGGCCTGGACAGTGTCAGCGTCTACGGCGTCGAGCGCATCGACGTGGCGCGCGGCGCCGGCGCCAGCCTGATCGCCCCCGAGGCGCTGGCCGGCACGGTGAACATCGTCACCAAGCGGCCCACGCTGGCCGAGAACCGCGCCCGTGTGCAGTTCGGCAGCTTCGGCTCGCAGCAGGCCGACGCCTACCTGGCCCGCCCTTTTGACGGCGGCGCGATCACGGCCACCGTCCACTACAACAAGCACGACTCGGTGGATGCCGACGGCAATGGCGTCAGCGAATACAGCGGCTACAACCGCAAGATCGGCGGTCTGGGCTTCTTCGTCGACGACGCCGGTGGCTTCAAGGTCAAGGGCCGTTTCGACATCGTGGACGAGAAGCGCGGCGGCGGGGCGCTGGGCATCGACTACGCCGCCATCAAGGCCAGCACCAGCGGCAACCCCTTCGACTGGAGCCGCGGCCCGAACGGCTCGCCCAACGCAGGCGGCTGGATCAACCCGGCCGATGGCACGCTGCTGCCCTACAACGATGGCCGCGGCGGCTTTTCAGAGATCATCTTCACCGACCGCGTGCAGTTCATCGGCAGCGCCGAGAAGCGCTTCGGCGACAGCAAGCTGCGCTTGGCCTTCGGCGCCGCGCAGCACAAGCAGGACAGCTACTACGAGTTCTCCACCTACGTTGCCAAGCAGAAGCAGTACTACGCCGAGGCGAGCTGGCAGATGCCGCTGGCCGACTGGCTGCTCACCACCGGCCTGAACGTCCGCTACGAAGATCTGAAGAGCCGTGGCAGCACGGCGACGGGCAACCCGGTGATCGGCATCGACGACTACGTGTACCGCGCGCCGGCGCTGTTCGTGCAGGCCTACCGCAGCTTCTTTGGCGACACACTCGAGGTGAACGGCTCGGTCCGCTACGACAAACACAACGTCTTCGGTGGTATCACCTCGCCACGGCTGAATACACTGGTTCATCACACCGACCGCCTGTCCAGCCGCTTCAGCGCCGGCAAGGGCTTTCGCGCACCGACCAGCTTCTTCGAGCAAGACCACGGCCTGCTCGACACGGTCCGCATCGACCGGCAGATCACCAAGCCCGAGGTCTCGAGCAACCTGAGCTACGCACTGAACTATGCCGACGACCGGCTCGCGGTGACGGCATCGTTCAACCACAACCGCATCAAGAACTTCGCCATCCTCGACCCCGGCGCCACCGACCCTGCCACAGGAGACCCGGTGACGATCTTCACCAGTGCCACCGAACCCGTCACGGTGCGGGGCGTGGACGTGAACCTGTCCTACCTGCTGACCCCGGCTCTCACCTTCACGGCCGCAGCCGAAGCCTTCAACTACAAGTTCCCGGCCGGCACGCTGGTGTTCGCACGGCCCAAGGCCAAGGCCTACCTTGGCTTCGACTACCAACAGGGTGGCTTTGATTTCACCACCAAGCTGGTGCGGACCGGCCCGATGGACCTGCGCAAGTTCCACGACGACGGATCAGGCGCGCAGAACCGCTTCAACCTTGATGGCACACCCAAGCGCGACAAGAGCCCTGGCTTCGTCACGCTCGACCTGCGCGCCGAGTACGCCGTCAACAAGACCTTCAGCGTCTATGTCGGCGCCGACAACGTGACGGACTACAAGCAGTCGGACAAGGAGAGCTTTCTGTTCGTCGATGGCGATGGCGCGCCCGACGTGGTGCACTTGTGGGGGCCGAACCGCGGACGCTACCTGTATGCCGGCGTGAAGGTGAGCTTTTAGATGCGTCGCGCTCTGCTTGCGGCGTTGCTGACATTGGTAGCTGCCTGTGCGCAAGCGCACGATGGCGCTCATGCGCCGGGCGCTCTGCCCTTGGGCCATGCCTGGCACTTCACACTGCCCACGCTGGACGGCAGCCGTTTTGTTCAGCTCTCGGCTCTCAGCGGCCCCGTGCTTGTCAACTTCTGGGGCAAGGACTGCGGGCCTTGCATCTCAGAGCTGCCGCGCCTGGAAGCCTTTGCCAAGGCCACCCCGCAGTGGAAGGTGCTGCTGGTCAGCACCGACGCGCCGGCCGACGCGCGCGAGTTCGCGCAGCGCCACGGCGTGAAGCTCACGGTACTGCGCCCCGGTGCCAACGTGGGTGCACTGATACGCAGTGCCGGCAACCGCAGTGGCGGTCTACCATTCACGGTGGCGCTGCAAGACGCGCGCATCTGCCACCGTCATCTTGGCGAATTGGGTGAGGCCGAATTGGCTGCCATCGCCTCGGCCTGCCGCTGAAGTGGTGGGCCTCACTGACCTTAGTCGGAGTAGGAATGCCAGTCACCCAGCACCCCCTCCACAGATCCGTACGTGCGGCACTACCGCATACGGCTCCTGCCTTGGGTCGTGACGATCAGACGCTGGTTCGGGTAAGGGTGG
>JBILYN010000539.1:0-2853 GCA_044377715.1 Aquabacterium sp. | reverse complement strand
ACTCGCGCACGGGCTCGGTGGTGATGAACCAACTCGTCACGCTCGAACCCTGCGCGATCTCGCATGGCTCGCTGACGATTCGCGTCACCAAGGAGCCGCAGGTCAGCCAGCCCCAGCCTTTCTCACGTGGCGAGACCGCCGTGACGACCAAGGACGCGGCCGAGATCGAGCAGCCCAAGGCCGCCTTGCTGGCCTTGCCCGGCGCTGCCTCGCTCGACGAGGTGGTGCGCGCGCTCAACCTGCTGGGCGCCAATGTCAACGACCTGATCTCGATCCTGCAAGCGCTGAAAACGGCCGGATCGCTGAAGGCCGAGATCGAGGTGATCTGAGATGAAAGTCAATGCCAACCAACCCTGGGATTTGTCCCGCTTGAGCGCGTCAGCGCCGACAGCCGCTGACCCTGGCGGCGAGGTCGCGCTGAACAAGCGCGCCGACGCGGTGGCCAGTCAATTCGAGCAATTGCTGCTGCGCCAGATGCTGTCGCAGATGCGTGCGAGCAGTTTCAACGCCGAAGAAGATGCCCAGAAGCCGTCGGCGGGTTATCTGCAGATGGCCGACGACCAACTTGCCGCCACCATTGCCTCGGTCGGTGGCCTGGGTCTGGGCAACACGGTCAGGCGCTGGATGAAAGGTGTTCAGGCCTACCAGACTGCAGCGCAGCCCGGGCTAACGAACTGAGGCCGTAAAGCCGTCAAGCCTGTATTAGTAGTCACTTGAGCCACCACCCATGAGCATCTCCAACATCGCTTCGTCGGCACTGAAAAACGCGCAGTTGGGCATCGCGCTGACCTCGCAAAACGTCGAAGGTCAGTCGGCCGTGGGCTATACCCGACGCCGTGCCGAACTGGGCACTGAGAAGTTGCTGACCAGCGGGGTGCCCAACCTGGGCACCGGCGTGAGCGTCGCCGGTTTCACCAGGGACTGGAGTGCGATGCTGCAGCAGCAGCGCGTCAGCCAGGCCGGCGTCACCGCCTACCACGGCGCGATCGTCGCTGGACTGACCGCAGTCGACGCCGAAGCCGCCGACCCAGCACTCGCGCTCGACACACCGGTCAACAATTTCTTTGCCAGCCTCGCCACGCTGGCGCGCAACCCGACCGATCCCTCTGCGCTGAGTGCCGTCAAGTCTCAGGGTACCGTGTTGCTGGCGGCAGCCCAGCATTTCGAGCGCAGTTTGGCCCTCGCGCAGAGCGACGCAAAGGCCTCGGTCGCCGACGGAGTGGCCAAGCTCAACGCCATCGGCAGCGAGCTGGCGATGATCAACAAGACCCTCGCGACCACCACATCAGTGATCGGTTCAGAACCCGATCCGTCAACGCTCGATCGGCGCGACGCACTGCTGATGCAGGCCGGTAGCCTGGTGGGTGGCGACCTCGGCGTCAATGCCGACGGTCTGGCCTACATCTTTGTCTCCGGGCAACCGCTGGTCAACGGCGTGATGGCTGGCGAGCTTCGCGCGACGCCCAAGGACACCAGCCCGACTTCGCCGCTAACCTTGACGATGCGATTCGGTATCGTCGGGCAGGAGTCGCCGCCGGTGGATGTGGCGCTCGATGCAAACTCGCTGCAAGGCTCGATCGGCGGGCAACTCAAGCTCGCGAGTGACCCCTCGATGGTGTTGCAGCCTGCTGGTGTGGCCGACAGCCGCTTGACCGCCTTCACCGATCTGTTTGCTGCCGCCGCTGGCCAGAGCGCAACCGGGGCGAGTGAGTTGACGGCAGCGTTGGCCGCATTGGGCGGCTTCAACGCCAAGAACACGCGCACCCCCGCCGAGACCACGGTGCTCGAAACGGCGCTCAACCTCAAGCTGAAAAGTCTGGCAACGCAAACCAACAGCACCGACAAGACCACCGGCGGCAACGCACTGCAAAATGGTCTGTTGTCAGCCTGGCGTGCTTTCGAGGGCAATGTCGGCGCCCAGGTCTCTATCCATCAAGCGGGTCAAAGCGCGTCGGCGGCGATCGAGACCCGGTTGACCGCCGATTTCCAGTCACAGTCCGGTGTCAACCTCGATGAGGAAGCCGCCAACCTGATGCGCTACCAGCAGTCCTACTCGGCAGCCAGCAAGCTGCTGCAGGCCAACAACGAAATGTTCTCTGCGCTGATCGCAGTCGTCGGCCGTTGATGTTGGCGGCCGCCTAGAAATATGGAGCAAGCATGAGAGTCTCAACGTCCCAGATGTTTCAGGTCTCGACAGGTTCGATGTCGACAGCCAGCAGCGCGCTGACCAGGGTCCAGCAGCAAGTCGCATCGGGCGTTCGCATCGACGCGGTATCGCAGGACGTGGTCGCGGTCACCCAGGCCTCCCGGCTGCAGCAGGTCAAGGCTCAGGCCGCGGTTTACAACGCCAACCTCACCGAACTCGACATGCGCTACGGTGAGTCGGATCAAAGCCTGAGGATCGTCCATGATTCGCTGGCCAGTATCCATTCGGCGCTGATGCAGTCGCGCAATGGCACGCTCGGTCCGCGAGAATTGGCCGCGCTCGGCACAGGCATCCAGAACGACATCGCCTCCATCACGGCCGAGATGAGTCGTCCTGACAGCCAAGGCCGGCCTTTGTACTCGAGTGCTGTCGTCGATGACGACCACCCTGCGCTGCAGGTGCAACCCGGGCAGACGATGGCCAGTGAAATCACGCTGTCAGAGGAAGACCAGAACACCCTGACCGAGCTGCAAACCGCCACCTGGGCCACTGCCGACGGCATGGCGGACAGCACCGATGCTGAGCGTGCCGAAGCACTCACCCAGATCGAAGGCTTGCAGTCTGCCGCACTCGCTGCGCGTCAGGTGGTGGGCGGACGCTGGCAACAAGTGGTCAATTACCAGGATGCCAACCAGGCGGTGTCTGAT
>JBILYN010000538.1:0-2856 GCA_044377715.1 Aquabacterium sp. | reverse complement strand
CACGTCTGCTATCCGTCGAATGCCGCGATTTTGTCCGCCAGCCCCCAGCCTTTCCCGATGATGCAGCGCTTGCGCACCGGTCAGCCTGCCTGGCTGCGGTTTTTCGCGCTGCTGGCGGCGAGCCTGGTCGGGCTGCCGATCTTGGCGCTGGGCACCAACCTGTTTGCAGGCGGCACCGGCGACACCTGGGCTCACTTGGCTGAGACCGTGCTGCCCGACTACATCGCGACCACGCTCTGGCTTTGCGCTGGCGTGGGCGCGGGCGTTGGCTTGCTGGGTGTGGGCTCGGCCTGGCTGGTGACGCGCTACGAGTTCGCCGGCCGCGCCAGCTTCGAATGGGCCTTGCTGCTGCCGCTGGCGATGCCCGCCTATGTGCTGGCCTATACCTACACCGATTTGCTGCAGTATGTCGGCCCGGTCCAGACCGCATTGCGGGATGCTTTTGGCTGGCGCCGTGCGGACTACTGGTTTCCTGATGTGCGGTCGACCGGTGGTGCGGTGCTGATGTTCTCGCTGGTGCTCTACCCCTATGTGTACTTGCTGGCGCGGACTGCATTCCTCGAGCGCGGCGGCGCGATGATCGAGGTCGCCCGCTCGCTGGGCCTGTCGCCCTGGCAGGGTTTCTGGCGTCTGTCGCTGCCGCTGGCCAGGCCGGCGATCGCCGGTGGCATCGCGCTGGCGCTGATGGAGACGCTGGCTGATTTCGGCACCGTCAGCTACTTCGGGGTACAGACCTTCACCACCGGCATCTACCGCGCCTGGTTCTCGCTCGGCGACCGGGTCGCTGCGGCGCAGCTCGCGCTGGTGCTGCTGGCCTTTGTCAGCGCGGTGCTGGTGATCGAGCGCGTCAGCCGTGGCGACAGACGCTTTGCCGACGCCAGCCTGCGTCGCGGTGGCAGCGGCCGCACAGTGCTGCGCGGTGGCCGTGCGGCGCTGGCGCTGGTGGCCTGCGCGCTGCCGCTGGTCGCCGGGTTCTTGCTGCCGGCCTGCTTGCTGCTGCGCATGGCGATCACCCAGGGCGATGCCCAGTTTGGCGAGCGCTTCGTGCGGTTGGCTGGCAACAGCGTGCTGCTGGCCGGGTTGACGGCCTTGCTGGCGCTGGCGCTGGCGCTGCTGATCGGCTATGCCGCGCGCCTGCACCGCGGACCGGCGATGCGTTGGGCGCATCGGCTGGCCGGGCTGGGCTATGCGCTGCCAGGCTCGGTGATCGCGGTTGGTGTGTTGATCCCGGTCACCCGACTCGACCATGCGCTGGCGGCGGCGGCGCAGCAGGTGTTCGGCTGGCAGCCGGGGCTGTTGCTGACCGGCGGCATTGCCGCGTTGGTCTATGCCTGCCTGGTGCGCTACCTCACTGCAGCGATGCAGGCGGTCGACGCCGGCCTGGCCCGGATCACGCCCGGCATGGACCAGGCCGCGCGCAGTCTGGGCCACAGCCCGGCGGGCACGCTGTGGCATGTGCACCTGCCCTTGCTGCGCGCTAGCGCGCTGACCGCTGGCCTGCTGGTTTTCATCGACGTGATGAAGGAACTGCCAGCCACGCTGGTGATGAGGCCGTTCAACTTCGACACGCTGGCCACCCAGGCCTACACGCTGGCGGCCGACGAGCGCCTGGCCGAGGCCTCGACGGCAGCGCTGGCGATCGTCGCGGTCGGGTTGGTGCCGATGGTCTTCATCTGCCGCCAGATCGCGCTGGGGCGCACGCCGGACAGGCCTTGCTGAGCGCACTGTGTGCTGCAGCGCCTGCGCTTAGACTGTTGCCAGGCGTGCCATCCCAGCCATCTTCGAGGGTCCTCATCATCAACGCTCCGTTTCACGCCGACCAGGTCGGCAGCTTGTTGCGTCCGGACTGGCTGTCTGCGGCGCGTTCCCAATGGCGGCGCGGCGAGGTCGATGCCGCGACCCTGGCCGCCACCGAGGACCGCGCGGTGCGCGAGGCGGTGCGGCGTCAGGAGGCCGCTGGCCTGCAAAGCATCACCGATGGCGAGTTCAGGCGCGATTGGTGGCATCTGGACTTTCTGTCACAGCTCGACGGCGTTACGCTGCAGGACAACGCCGGGCCCAAGTTCAAGATCGCCGGCCAGTCCGAGCAGCCGCCGATCGCCACGGTCACCGGCAAGATCGGCTGCAGTGCGCCGATCATGGCCGCCGACTTCGCGTTCCTGAAGTCGGTGACCCAGCGCACTGCCAAGATGACGATCCCGTCACCGTCGATGCTGCACCTGCGCGGGGGGCGGGCGGCGATCTCGCGCCAGGCCTACCCGGAGATGTCTGACTTCTGGGCCGACGTCGCAGCCGCCTACCGGGTTGCGATCGCCCACTTGGCGGATGCCGGTTGCCGCTACCTGCAACTCGACGACATCACCTTCGCCTATCTGTGCGACCCCAAGATCCAGGCCAACTGTCGTGCCAACGGCGATGACCCTGCCGCGCTGCCGCAAATCTATGCCGACACCATCAACGCTGCGTTGCTTGGCAAGCCTGCCGACATGAAGGTGACGATCCACACCTGCCGCGGCAATTTCCAGAGCGCCTGGGTCGCCGAGGGCGGCTACGACCCGGTGGTCCAGGCGATGTTCTCGACCGATGTCGACGGCTACTTCATGGAGTTCGACAACGCTCGTGCGGGCGGCTTCGAGCCGCTCAAGGCCTTGCCCAAGGGCAAGAAGGTGGTGCTCGGTCTCGTCACGACCAAGCTCGGTGAGCTCGAATCCAAGGACGCGTTGAAGCGCCGCATCGACGAGGCTGCGCGCTTTGTACCGCTGGAGGACTTGTGCCTGTCGCCGCAGTGCGGCTTTTCCAGCACCCACCATGGCAACGCGCTGTCGCAGGATGACCAGTGGCGCAAGCTCGAGCGCG
>JBILYN010000537.1:0-2859 GCA_044377715.1 Aquabacterium sp. | reverse complement strand
ATCGCGCTGACTTCGAGCTCGCTTTGCTGCTCGTCGTCGTGGATCGCGAACAGCCTGAAGTCGCGCATCAGCTTGGGGCTGAGGTACTGGCCGATGAAGCTTTCGTCCTTGAAGTTGCGCATCGCCGCATCGAGCGTGGGCACCCAGTCAGCACCGGCGATGGCGGGAAACCACTCGCGGTCTTCGTCGGTCGGATGCTCGCAGATGCGCTTGATGTCGGTGAACATCGCAAAGCCCAGCGCATAGGGGTTCAAGCCGGCGTAGTTCCGGTCGCCGACGCTCGGCTGGTAGACCACGTTGGTGTGCGACTTCAGCCACTCGATCATCAAGCCGTCGCTGAGGTAGCCGTCGTCGTACATCTGGTTGAGCAAGCGGTGGTGCCAGAACGTCGCCCAGCCCTCGTTCATCACCTGGGTCTGGCGCTGGGGGTAGAAATACTGCGCGACCTTGCGAACGATGCGCAGGATCTCGCGCTGCCAGGGCTCAAGCAGCGGCGCATTCTTCTCGATGAAGTACAGCAGGTTCTCCTGCGGCTCTTCGGGAAAACGCCGCGCTTCCAAGGGCTCGTCAGCCTTCTCGGCACGCTTGGGCAGCGTGCGCCACAAGTCGTTGACCTGGCGCTGGGCATAGGCCTCGCGGTCCTCGCGTTCGGCGAGCTCCTGCGCCAGAGACTTGCGGCTGGGCCGGCGGTAACGGTCGACGCCGTGGTTCTGCAGCGCGTGGCAGGAGTCGAGAAACTCCTCCACCACCTGCTGACCGTGGCGCTCCTCGCACTCGGCGACATAGTTCCTGGCATAGACCAAGTAGTCGATGATCGAAGACGCGTCGGTCCACATCCGGAACAGGTAATTGCCCTTGAAAAAGCTGTTGTGGCCATAGGCAGCATGGGCGATCACCAACGCCTGCATCGCCATCGTGTTCTCCTCCATCAGGTAGCTGATGCAGGGGTTGGCGTTGATGACGATCTCGTAGGCCAGCCCCATGTGGCCGCGCTTGTAGTTCTTCTCGGTGCTGATGAACTCCTTGCCGTAGCTCCAGTGGCGGTAAGTCACCGGCATGCCCACGCTGGCATAGGCATCCATCATCTGCTCGGCGGTGATGACCTCGAGCTGGTTCGGATAGGTATCGAGACCAAAGCGCCGGGCCGTGTCGCGGATCACGTCGTGGTAGTCGTCGATCAGCTCGAAGGTCCAGTCGCTGGGCGAAGCCAGGCGTTGGACCAGCCGGCGCTGCGGCAGCGGGCCGCGCAGCGGGCGTTCTTGGCCACGCGGCGCATCGTTCGGCGCCACCGCGGGCGGCACAACGAACTCGGCATGTGACTCAGGCATCGTGTCACGCCGCCTGCGCGGCGCCCTCCTTCTTGAACAGGTCGCGAAAGACCGGGTAGATCTGCGCGGGCTCGACCGCCTTGCGCATCGCGAATTGGCGATGGCTTGCGGTGAGCTGGCTGTACTCGGCCCACAGGTTCTGCTCCTCCTCGGCCACCTGCACATAGGCGAAGTAACGGCACAGGGGCAGGATGTTCTCGGCCAGCAGTTCGCGGCAACGGCCCGAATCGTGGTGCCAGTTGTCGCCATCGCTGGCCTGGGCACCGTAGATATTCCATTCGCTGGGCGAGTAGCGGGCGCGGATGATTTCCTCCATCAGCACCAGCGCGCTAGAGACCACCGTGCCACCGGTCTCGCGGGCATGGAAGAAGTCCTGCTCTTCGACCTCTTGGGCCTGGGTGTGGTGGCGGATGAAGACGATGTCGATCTTGTCGTAATGCTGCGTCAGAAACAGGTAGAGCAGGATGAAGAAACGCTTGGACAAGTCCTTGCGCGCCTCGTCCATCGAACCCGAGACGTCCATCACACAGAACATCACCGCCTTGGCGCTGGGCACCGGTACCTTGACCCGGTTGCGGTAGCGCAGATCGATCGGATCGAGATAGGGGATTCGACCCAGCCTTGCACGCAAAGTCTCGATCCTGTCCTCGAGCAGCAAGATCTCGCCCTCTGCGCTGACATCCCCGGCCAACGCAGCAGCACGGTTGATCGCAAGCCGGGCCTCAAGCTCGGCGAGCTCGCGCCGTGAATCCGACCCGATCGCGATACGCCGACCGATTGCGCCGCGCAGTGAACGCACCACATCCAGGTTATTGGGTGTACCGTCACTGGAAAATCCGGCGCGATGGGTCTTCCACTCCGGCACTTCGGCAAGCTGGGTCCGGGTCAGGCGAGGCAACGCCAGATCCTCGAAGAAGACCTGCATGAACTCCTCCTTGCTCAGCGCGAAGCTGAAGTCGTCTTCGCCCTCGCCCTGGTCGCTGGCCTGTCCCTTGCCGGGGCCACCCTGGCCGCCCCGGCCACCCTGGGGACGTTTGATGCGGTCGCCCCGCAAGTAGTCCTGGTTGCCGGGGTGCACCATGTCACGCACGCCCCCTTGGCCGTGGTGGAAGACGGGCTCAGAGAGGTCTTTCTTGGGGATGCGGACCTCCTCGCCACGCTGCAGGTCGCGCATGCCGCGGCCGTCGACGGCACGACGCACGGCCTCCGTGATCTTGTCCTTGTAGCGGCGCATGAAGCGCTCGCGGTTGCCGATCGACTTGTTCTTACCGGCCAATCGGCGGTCGATGATGTGGAGTTGCATGAATCCTCACTGGGTCGCCAAACAAGCTTGGCGCCGGGCCGAGAAGCCCAGCGGAAGCCACCCGACACGAAAGTCGGGCGGGCCGTTGGGTCAGCTCGACTTGCGAACCCGCAGGTACCACTCGCACAGCAGGCGAACCTGCTTGCCGGTATAGCCCTTGGCCACCATGCGGGTGACAAAGTCCTCGTGCTTCTTGGCTTCGTCGGCGCTGGCCTTGGCGTTGAAGCT
>JBILYN010000603.1:0-2865 GCA_044377715.1 Aquabacterium sp. | reverse complement strand
TAATGGTGCAGCCACAGTACCCCCGTTATGCAAGTCATTGATTCTCTTGGAACAGGCTTGCCTGTTCGGCCGACGGATCCCCTGTCAGCACCAGCCTGCCGGTGCTCTTCAGGTGCCTGATGATGCCCGCCACCGGTTCGGCGTCGAGGTCCATGCGCTTGATCTCCAGTGGAGCGTAGGGCGAGACCTGCTGCACCGCAAGTAGATTGGTTCGGATCAGCCGCATCAGCGTCGTATCGCTGACGCCGGTGTGCTTCTGCGCTTGCGCCAGATTGAGGATGTCGGGGTTCGTCGCCCCCGGTGCGGCAATGTGGTGCTTGCGCCGCACGGTGGCCACGCGTGCTTGGGTCCAGCGATTGCCCTTGCCGGTGTACCGGCCGAGCTTGCTCAGCACCCTTGCGATCTCATCGTCGCCGTAGCGCAGCGCCATGCGCTTGATGAGCTCGACGTCTTCGATCGCCGTCTTGTGCACGATGGCGCCCGACATGGGCTTTTTCATGCTGAAGGGGGTGTGGCAGCCGCCGTGCCAGTGGATGACCATGTTGAGCTGCTGCGCGGCATCGATGTCGACCACGATCTCGTTGATCAGCGTGCGGGCGATGCGCTTCTTCAAGGCCATCGCACAGGCGTCGCTGTTCCAGACCTCGGCGAAGTGCTTGCCAAGCGCGCGCAGTGTCAACTCGTCGGCCGGCGTCAGTGCAGCGGCTGCGTCTGTCAAGGCGTCGAGCTCTTGCGCGATGCGTTGCTGCTCTTCGAGCTTGGCGTTCCAGCGCTGCTCAAGGACTTCGCACACCAGACGATTGCCGGGTTCGACCTGGTCGTACTGCGCAAAGGCGCGCTCGGCCTCGTAGCGCGCCTGCTGCAGCTGCCGCTCGAGTGCTGAGCGCCTGTCGCTGCCTTCGCCTCGTGACTGCGCGATGGCGACCAGGCTGGCCTCGACCCCCTGCGGCGAGATCACACCCAGGATGACCTCGCTCAGACGCCGGTCGACGGTGGCGCCCCCGAAGCCCAGGCAATACGAGCCACCAGTGTCGAAGTCACCACTGCACAGGTAGCGCGCCGCCGTGCCGTGCTTGCCCCAGTAGCGGATGTGCAGCTTGCGGCCACAGCGCGCACAGCGCAGCAAACCCGTCAGCAGCCCATGGCCGCTTCGTACCGCCAGCGCCGCGTCGTCTTGAACGAAGTTGCCGCCGTTGCCTCGTATGGTGTCCCGGTGTCGTTGGTAGGTGCTCCAGTCAATGTACGCCTCATGGTGGTCGGTGATGAAGACACTCGCGTTCTCGGCCGCCTGCGCGCTGCGCTGGCGCTTGATCGCTTGGCCGTCCTTGACGATCACCTTGATCGGTCGGCGGCCATAGACGTAGGCACCGGCGTATAGCGCGTTGCTCAACACATCCTTGATGAAGCCCATCGTCGGCAGTTGCCAGTGCAGCTCGAAGCGGCCGCGCACCGGCTTGTTCACCGGCAGCTCGATGCGCTCTTCGTG
Source organism: Aquabacterium sp. (assembly GCA_044377715.1). GTDB lineage: Bacteria > Pseudomonadota > Gammaproteobacteria > Burkholderiales > Burkholderiaceae_C > Pseudaquabacterium. The sequence continues at coordinate 1,379 of JBILYN010000603.1, read as the reverse complement.
GAACCAGCGGTGCGTCTGGCGGATGCTGCCCAGCACCTCGAACCGGCTGAACACCATCGCCATGGTTTGTTGCACGCGCAGATTCGGATCTTTGACGATGCGTTGGTCCGCGTCCATCACATAGCCCGGCGCCAGCATGCGCCCGAGTTCACCACGCCTGGCCTTGGCCTCGCGGCCCTGCTGCATGCGCAGCTTCAGGGTGCCGAGCTCCAACACGCTCAAGGTGCCTTTGATGCCCAGCAGCAGTTGATCGTCGAGCCGATTCAGGTCGTAGATGTTCTCGGCATCGCCGATGAGCGTGTCGAGCACGCGGCACAGCTCCATCAGGTGGCACCAGTCCTTGTCGGTGCGTGACAGGCGCGAAGGCTCCCGGCTGAGCACGATGCCGACCTCGCCCAGGGCGACGCTGGCCAGCAGCTGCTTGAAGCCCTCGCGCGAGCGTGCGCCACTGGCAGCACTCATACCGAGGTCGACGTCTATCACCTCGACCTGTGCGAAGCCGTAGGCCTTGGCTGTGTCCTTCAACGCGTACTGCAGCCGCGTGCTCTCCACGTGGGTTCTGACCTGCGCGATCGATGATTGCCGCAGGTAGACCACCGCCTTGCGCGCCAGGTGTCCGGCCGTGATCTTCGAGGCCGAGTCAGTGCTCTTCATGATCCACCTCCTGTGCGTTGCGCCACACGGCGACGATGGCCTGGGCCATCAGGTCGATCAGCTGTGGCCTGGACTCGGGTGGAACCGTCACCGGCGCTGCCGGCACCTCCTCGTCGAGATCGAGGCTGATCTGTTTGGACGTTGGCGTTGGCATGGCACGACTCCGGCACTGTGGCGAGGACCACAGAATGCGCGTCGATCAGTGCGGCCAATGCGAGCAACGTGGGCAGGCTCAGCTCGACCTGGTGGTGCAGATCAACTCGTGCCACGGCGGGGTCGAGCATCCACAGCGGGATCTTCAGCATGGAGCCATCCGGCGAGCGAACCGTCACCGGCAGATGGGCCTGGCGCGGCCAGGTCAGCACCTCGAGCGACTGCCGGTGCAGCGGATGAAACGGGTAGTGCATCGTCACCGTCAGCGGCAAGGTAGTCTGGGCGGTTCTTCCTCAACATTCACCTGCACTGCCTGGTGTTGGACGGCGTTTACCGACGTGGCGCTGAAGGACCGCCGGAATTCGTTGATGTACCTGCGCCAACCGATGAGACGCTGCAGGCGGTATTGCACAAGATCATCACCCGCACGATGGGTCTGCTCACCCGTCAAGGGGTGCTGGTCGAAGAGGAGGGTTCGACCTACATGGCCGACAACGACGGCGATTCGGACGAGGCCCGCGTGCTGAGGCCACTGCAGGCTGCAGCGTGCACTTACCGCATCGCCTTCGGTC
>JBILYN010000536.1:0-2865 GCA_044377715.1 Aquabacterium sp. | reverse complement strand
TTTCCAGCCTGGAGACCAGCAGCGCATACAGCCACGCGCTGTCGGAGGAGCCATGGATCTGGCGCAGGAACTCCGGCTTGACATGCTCGACCAGGTCGAACTTGATGGCGTGGAAATCGGCCAGGTCACCGTTGTGCGCCAGCACGATGGGCAGGCCTTCAAAATGAAACGGGTGGACGTTTTCGAGATTGACCTGGGTGTCAGCGCGGTAGGGCACGCCACGAAGGTGGGCAATCAAGCCATTGGCGCTGATCTTGCGAGCCAGTGCCTGTAGGTTCTTGTCAAAGACCGCGACCTGGGTGTTGCGGTAACACAGCGGGGCATCGGACTGGCGCCAGTCATCGCTCCAGGCCGCGAAGCCGAAACCCGCCAGATTGAGCATGCTGAGCATCTGTGCGTCGACCGTCTGTTTCAACAAGGAGCTGTCGGGCGCATAGAGCAGGTCATCGAGCAAGACCGGTCCGCCAAGGTATCCGAGCATCCTACACATGGGCCACCTCGGCTTGGTGATTGAGCGCGACCATGCTTTCCCGGCGCCCCTGGTGGCGCGACAGGCTGCGCAAGTCGTGGGTGATCTGTTTGCTGACGAGGTCCAGCAACTTGATCGCTGCGCCGCCTTGATCGTTTTCCATCGCCTTGAGCTGCGTCTGGCCCATGTGCACAAGCCAGGCATCCTCGCGAACGTCTAGGTGCACCGGGTGCGGCAAGCCATCGATCGCTGCCGTGCAGCCGATGATCTTGCCGGGGCCATGGATCAGCAGTTGCTCCATCGCTTCCGGTCGGTGCAAGCTCATCCTGACAGCGCCGCGCAGCACGATGTGGATGCCGTCGGCCGGCGCGCCCTGGTCGGTCAAGGTCGAACCCGCTTGCAGGCCGAAGACCGATGCCGATTGCAAGATCTTGCCGATTTCCGTTGGTTTGAAATGGCGAAACGGGTGCAAGGCCTGCAACAAGTCGGCAATCTCAGGCGCTGAGTGGGTCGGCTTGATCCGCGCTTGACCGGCGCTGGAGTGGCCGCGTCGCTCGGCCAGCGGCAAGGGGTCCAGCGCCAGACCGCCCAGGGTTGCCCTTGTGCGGGCCGAGGCCAGCAGCCGGATGTGCGTCGCAAGCCTGCAGGCCACCGGATCGCCGACGATCAAGAGCCGCTCGAACTGTTCACGCGCCATGAAATAGCCTGAGGTCGGCTCGACCGCCACGGCCATCGCCGATCGCCGCATGTGGTCGATCAGGCTCAGCTCACCGAAGATGTCGCCGGGCCCCATCTGCGCGAGCTCAACCAGCCCGTCGGCCAAGGTGCGGCTTTTGATCGAGACCCTGCCTGCGGTGATCGCATGCATGCCATCGGCGACGTCGTTTTGGTGAAAGATGTGCTCGCCGGCCGGCACGTTGAAGGCTTCCATCGACGGGCGCAGGGCCGCCAGCAGCGAGGAGTGGTGTCGCGTCGACACAGCACCACGGTCGGCATCAGGATCTTGCGGCACGGGCCCACTCCTGTTCAACGGTTGGCAAGCGATGCGATGGCTTGTCGGGCCACGGCCATTTTCAAGGGGGACTCGGATGCCTTGATGGTGGATTACCGGCAGCCGCGATACCGGTCAAGCAAATACCCGGGAATCTGTAAAGAGTGTAATTCGCTTCAGTGGATTGGCAAGACCGCCTCAAGCGCAACGGTTTTCGGGCCCTGCGAGTGATGCGGAAAATAGCTTGTTTGAAGTCCCAGTGCTGGATATCAGCGCATGTCGATGCTTGGGCCAGGCGGCGCCTGGCGACGCAGCCTGGTTGCCGCAGGGCCGTGCACGGCGTCAAACCAGCAGGTATTCCGGTGCTGTGTCGGGAATGTGCAGCGCGATGATCTGCGCGCCGCCGCTGCCTGCGCGCATTTCTGCGGCGCCGTCTGCAGCGGGAACGAATGCCGACTCCCAGGCTTGCAACTCCTCAGTGCCGATGTGACCTGAGCCAGACAGCACAAAAATGAACTGCCCTGGGCTGCCCTCCAGGGGCGGCGATGTCGCCACCGCCAGCGGTGGCAAACGCATCACCACGGCACCCAATCCTGCTTTGGCGACCAACACGGTTTCCTGCTCAATTTGCGTCAATGCGGTCAAGCGGTCAAGGCCCCAGGGCTCACCGACAAAGGCTTGAGCATGTCGCTTCGGGCCGCGAACCATTTTTTCGCGCGCCTGCGTCGCTGGGATGATGCCCGTGTCGAAGGCAGAACGGATGGTGAAATACTTCAGGCCATCGGCGCCGGACTTCAGAGGTCCGTAGCCGGTGTAGGCGCCGGCGTAGTGAACCGTCACGCTGCGAACAGTGTCTGGTCCGAGCGAGCCACTGCCGTGCATGAACAGTTGAAACTGATTTTGTCTATGGAAGTGCGGCTCTAGATCGCAGTCAGGCGGTTGCTCAGCCAGGAAGACGGTAGGGGCCAGACCAGCCCCCTGTCCGGAGTCCATCCACTCGCTCTTGTGGAAGACGCCATTCATCATCTGCAGCGGGCGCCGCCTGGTGGTGCCCAGCGACTGTCTGCCGTATGCGATCATGTCTTGACTCCTTGACTTGGGTGAGTGTGGGGTCCCAGTATCGCCGGCAAGCCTGTCAAGGCCTACAGCTTGCAAAAAATCCATCGGACCGGCTTGGTCTGTGTCTGCGATTCAAGCACGCAGGCCCGGCCAAAAAAATCCAGCCGGATCGGTCTGTTTTGGCTCAAGAATTTCAAATTCGTGTATCGTCATCAGCGGCGGCGGGCGATTCATTGCCGGGTGACCAAGTCTCTGACCGTCACGGTGAATGCACTGGTCAGCCTGCTTGCTTCGCAGACCCGTACCGGCTGCGCCTGGGTTGTCGGCCAGACCTACCAGGACGGTC
>JBILYN010000211.1:0-7917 GCA_044377715.1 Aquabacterium sp. | reverse complement strand
CGACGCGTCCTTCGATGGCGCGCTGATGCTCAAGTCACTGCACCATGCGCCCGTGCCGCTGATGGATCAGGCCCTGGCCGAACTCGCACGCGTGCTGCGCCCCGGCGGCTGGCTGTATGTGTCTGAGCCTGTGTATGCCGGTGAACTGAACGAATTGATCCGACTGTTCAACGACGAAGGCGAAGTGCGTACCGCCGCCCAGGCAGCGCTGGATCGGGCCGTGGTCTCGGGGCGCTGGGCATCCCTGGCCGACCAGCGATTCGAGTCCCCAGTCGCCTTCGCCAGCTTCGACGAGTTCGAGCAGCGCATGATGCGCCCGACATTCGCCGACCACGGCATCGATGAGGCGATGGTGGAGCGCGTCCGGTTGCGATACCTGCAGCACCAGGGGCCCGGCGGCGCACGCTTCACCCGCCCCATGCATGTGCGCCTGCTGCGCAAGACCTTCTGAGAGATCCGAATGAGCACGCCACCCGACAGACCGTCCGCCTTTGCCGATGCGGCCGAGACCTGGAACCGTCGCTACGCCGGCGACGATTTCCTCTTCGGCACCGAACCTAACGCCTGGCTGCGCGAGCACGGCGGCAGCCTGCCAAGCGCCGGACACATCCTCAGCCTGGCCGATGGCGAGGGGCGCAACAGCGTCTGGCTGGCGCAGCGGGGCTTCCAGGTCGATGCCTTCGACGTCGCCCATCGTGCGGTCGAGAAGGCGCGATCCTTCGCCCAGCGCCAGGGCGTGTCAGTGAACTTCGCAGTCGCTGACGTCGATGGCTTCGCCTGGCCGGAGGCGGCCTACGACGGCGTCGCGGCCATCTTCGTGCAGTTCGCTGACCCAGTCACCCGCGCGCGCCTGTTCGAGCGCATCGTCCGCAGCCTCAAGCCCGGCGGCGTGCTCGTCCTGCAGGGCTACACACCGAAGCAGTTGGACTACCGAACCGGCGGGCCGCCCATCCTGTCGCACCTGTACACGCGGGATCTGCTGGAATCGGCCTTCTCGGAGCTGTCGATCATCGAGTTGCGCGAGTACGAGGCCGAGGTCCGCGAGGGCCAGGGTCACAGCGGCCAGTCGGCACTGATCGGCCTGGTGGCCCGCCGATGAGCCTGTCCGGCCGCTCGCTCAACGTCGATACCGCAGCAAAAGCCGAATGGGCGGGTCGGTTGCTGGTCATGCTGCAGTTCGGCCTGCTGGCTCTCATGGGTTGGCGGGCGTGGGTCTCTCTGTTCTCTCTCGAGATCTTCGCCGTGTCCTTGCTGTCCGGGTCTGCATTGCTCGCACTCTGGGCTCTTAGCGCCAATCAGCCGGGCAACTTCAACATCCGGCCGACGCCCCGACCCGGCGGGACGCTGGTGACGAGCGGGCCCTACCGATGAGTACGCCATCCGATGCACACCTCGGTGCTGATGGCCGCTGCGGCAGCAGCGGCGAAGTCGCATCAGAGCGTCGATGCCGGGCTCTGGCTTGCACTGCTGGCCGTGCTCTTGGTCAAGGCGGGCATAGAAGAGCGTGCTCTGATGATCCGGTTCCCGGACTATCAGGCCTACAAGGCACGGACGAAGAAGTTCCTGCCTTGGCCCGTTTGGTCCTACGCGCTTTCGAGTTCGAGGTAGGTGCCGCTGGCGTTGCCCGGCCTCATTTCGGCCCTGTTCGGCAGACGAGGCCATGCCGGGCAAGATGCGTTCGGTGTTATCGCATCCAGGGCCCTGGGCAACAGCGAAGCGAAGTGGTGCACAGGAAGGAGTCCCAGGGCTGCGGCAGCCTCGGCAGGGCGCCAGCGGTCGAGGCAGATCGGATACTCACGAACGGGTCACGCCCAGAAGCCTCAGCTTGCAGCGTCGACCTTGCGGGCAAGGTAGAAACCGTAGCTCACGAAGGCGCGGTGTCGCTCGTAGAGGTCGATCTCCTGGGCCTCCGCTGCCACCACGGCCCGGGCGGCGTCGCTTGATGCATGCCGGGCGAGGAACGCCGGAAAGCGCTGCTGCATCGGACGGTAGTAGCCGGCGAGCCAGCAGTGCTCGGGCAGCACGAAGTACCCGATCGGCGCGTAGCCGTTGCGCTCGAGGACCGCCATCTTGGATGCTGCCGTGCCGACCTCCGGATACTGTCGGCTCCAGTGGTCTTCCAGCTCGGCCGGCCGGCTGGCCGTCAGCCAGGTCAGTTCGGAGACCGCCAGGATGCCGCCGGGTTTCAGGAAGGGGCGCCACATCTTCACGCCGTTCTCGAAGCCGATGTTGTAGACCGCACCTTCTGACCAGATCGCATCCAGGCTGTCAGCATCGAACGACAGATCGTCCATCGATGCGTTCACGGTGTCGATGCGGTCGGCCAGACCTGCCTGGGCGGCGCGCGATCTCAACACGTCGAGAAAATCGCGCAGGAAGTCGACGGCGACGACGTGCGCATCGAGGTCTTGAGCAAGCAACAGCGTCGACGCGCCCGTGCCGCAGCCAATATCGGCGATCTTCAGCCTCTGCCGCGTCGACAAGCCCGACAGTTCGATGGCACGTCGGGTTTCCGCGGTCCCGCCCGGTCCTTGCCGATCAGCGGCGATGTGAAGGTCGATCAGAAGCGAGAGGTCGTCCATGACATCGAGATGATGCCTGATGCATCTCACAGAGCCTCAAGCGCGTCTCCGCGCCGACGCGGCAGCAGTGCCCATCGTATCCGTCGCGGAACTTGCAGAATGACATCTGTGCGGTCCATAAGCCCTCCAGGACGCGAGAGGTCAGCCGTCAACTTCGGCGCGACAAGTCAGCGGTAGCTGCAACGACCGCTGTCCCTCGCGCGGTAGACACTCGTGGGTTGTACCGCCAGCGCCCCAAAAGTCGGCTCAGCGGCCCTGACCGTTCACTCGCCTTACGCGAATGACGGACCGCAACCGCTGCGATGCCGACCTCCACCGTGCGTCTCGAACTTCAGGTTCCTGCACCTTGCGGTCATTGAGGAGGGTCAGGCGTCTGGCAGCACTGGGTAGGTTTGCGCCGGTCGGCCGCGCGATCTCACCGCCGGAAAGCTGCCCCTCAACTTGAGCCGCCGGATAGCTGACGCCCGCGGCCGGCAGTGGTCGACCCTGAAGCGACATTCACACTCCCGTTCTCGCGGCCCCGAAGCTGCCGGTCGGACCCGCACACAAGCACCCGTTCTATGCCCCCCAAGTGATTGCGCCAAGCCTTTGCGAACACGCCCTGCACAGTTGCGGACAGCGACGCCACGCACAGTGCGTTCTCGCAGGCTCCACGCTAACGGGTGGCTGATGCAGCCGCCTCGATGACGCGGCCGCCTGCCGCGGCGTAGCCTCGCCTGCGCCAAGCGCTCTGCGCAGTGCTGCGCAATCCAGCCGTGTTGCAAATTGCTCTGCTTGCTTCAAACACTTGCGCAAGACTTCCACACGGCGTAGACTGCTGCCATGGCGTCGAAATTCACCAGCGCACTCGAGCAAGGCGGCCTCTCCGGCAAGTCCAAAGTCCGGGCCAGGGCACCCAGCAGGGACGTCGGGGCCTCGGGCATCCTGAAGTCCAAGACCACGGCGTTCAAGAAGCCACACGCCAAGGGCACCCCCGTGAAGAAGTCCGGAAGCAAGCAGTCGCAGACGGGGCAGGTCGTCGTCGAGGGCCGCAAACTTCAGCAGCTGCAGGATGAGCTCCGGCTGCTGCGCGTGAGCGTGGTCCAGCAAGCCCACGCCATCCGGGTGCTCCAGCAAGAGCGCCAGCAGGCCAGCCTCGTATCGACCGCGTCTCGCTCATTGCCCCAAGAAACATCGGATGAGGCAGGCAACAGGCGCGCGGCGCAAGCCCTCGCGGACCTACAGGTGCGACTGGGCGTGGCTCCCGGCACTGGCGCTGAACAAGCCCCCGAGCTGGAACAAGGCTCCGAACGCGTCAAGGCTGGCTGGACTCAAGACGGCCTGCTTGTCGGCAGCTTGGCCTTCGGCCTGTCCTGGTCTCGCACCCGGCAGGCGCTTGAGCAGGCTTGCGACCGGGGGGAGCTGTTCAGCCTGAAGATTGGCAACAAGCGCTGGTATCCGGCCAGCCTCATGGGCCTGTCCGCCGAGGACGTCAAGGCGGTGTGCTTGCTCCTTCGAGGAGTGGACCCCGTGTCGCAGTTCATCTTCTGGGAGCGCAAGCACGGCTCTCTTGCCGGGCAGACGCTCCCCCAGGCCCTGCAGGCCGGCAAGACGGCGGCAGTCCTGAGAACCGCAGAGGTATTCGCCAGCGAACACGCCGAGCATGCTGCGGTTGCCTAAGCCCGGCACGTTTGAGACGCTGGTCTCGACGGTCGCGGTGCCCACAGCAGGCCTGTGGCGGCTGAGCAAGCGCCCCGCGAGCGAGCCCTACTGGGCCCGTGGCGCGCAGTCTCGTTTCGACGACCCTGCAGGTGCCACCCCCGGCGCCGCAACGTTCGGCGTGCTCTACGCGGGCCAAGATCCGGAAACCGCGTTCTGCGAGTCCGTCATCCATGAAAACAGCCTGTTCCTCAACGGCGCCTTCGTCGTCTCGAAGGCTGGCCTGGTAGCCCGCTCGCTGGTCGGCTTCAAGCACCCGACTAAGCCTTCACTGACGCTGGCAGACCTCACCGGGGCAGGGCTGAAAAAGCTTGGCCTGAACAACGACATCTCCGCCGGCGAGGACTACTGCGCCTCGCAGGCCTGGGCAGCAGCCATCCACGTCGCGCGCCCTGAGCTGGACGGCATCCGCTACGTCAGCCGGCAGCGCAACGATGCCTTCTGCTACGCCCTGTTTGACCGCAGCGGGGTCGTCGGCGACGGAGCTGCGCCCATGCCGGACCCCGTGCTCAACGCGCTTTGCTTTCGGTTCAACGTGCGCGTCGTCGCCTAGTCGCTCTGCCTGTTCCCGAATCTTCCATCCGGCCTGCCCATGCCAGTGACTCATCTGCCGCGCTCCGCCTGGCACGATGTTCCCGTTCCTTCCCGCTTGGCAGCCCCGCCTCGAGACAAGCGCTGGCTTCGTTTTGTGCGCCCAGCATGGGCGCACTCCTGCGGGTGCAAGTCTTCCCGCGAGCTGATCACCTTGAGCTCCGTCGGCAAGACGTTCACGGATTCACCGCACGCCCCTTCGAATCAGATGACCCCGAAGCGGCCGCTGCCGAATTCCCGCTGATGGCCGACCTGCGACGGCCGCTTGTCGAAGCTGGTCGCCCCAAACCGGCCAGTCAGAGTGTGGTCTTGAACGTCAACAAAGTGGCGTCGTACCCGTCTGCCGGAGGATCCGCCCTCGGCCATCAGCCGACGTTCGCCCTCGCCGGCTGAGCGACAGGACTAGACAGGAAGCTGCCGGTCACCGAAGGACAGGACCAGAGCGACCGAGCCGCAAAGAGCGGGTGCCGGTCAGCAACCGGTCGTGTGGGCCCGCAGTCGACCCATTGGTGCCCGTTGCCGATTTCAGGGCGAAGGACCGGTCTACCCTGGAACTTGACCTTCACTGACACCGCCGAGCAAGGCGGAGACGGCGACCTCAGCTAGGAGCACACCGACCATTAAGTCTCGACTGGCCGTACCACCGCTTCATCGCCGATGGGCCGCTGGGTGGAGCCTACGGCTGGCGCTCCTCCAGAGCCGGCAGCGAATCGGCATCCTGCGGCGGCCGGCTCCTCGCCCCCAGGCCCAATACGCCTCCGGCGGCCATGCCGGCGCCGCCCTGCCCGCCAGCGCCACCCGCTCGGCCACCCGAGTTCGCCGCACTGCCACGCCCGCCGGCCGGCGAAGAGCACACTGGACCCTGATGGGGAATCTGCAGGTCCGCCGGCACGGCTTCGAGGTCCAGCACTTCTCAGATGAAATCGCGTAGGGATCGCACCAGTGCGGCCGTCTCGATCTTGCGACCGGCCACCATGTCATTGGCAGCCTGCGCTGCCAGCCGCACCTGCTCTGCCGTGCCCAGCAACACTACGTCAGACAGCGCGGCCTCCACCGCATCGCGGATTCGGCGACGGCGCTCGGAACTGCCAGACCCCACGTTTACCCCGCGTTGCGGGTTCTCATGCGCGGTAGCGGAGCGGGTACGCAAATCGTGCAGATGACTGCGGTCCACGGCCGCCGCAATCGCGCCCGTTTCGGCGACCTAGCCCATCTTTGTCATAAGGCACTACAAATCCGTTTTAAATTAACAACTTGAAATCAAGAATCTGCGTGTATGGCACTACATTTGTGTAGCGCCGCGCCGCGCCGCGCAGCGCAGCGCACCAGCAACGTGGCAGCGCAGTGTCGCTAGACCAGCACGCGATGCGTACCGCCGGGGTTGGGGGCGATGCCGAGGATCGCGCTGATCTTTTGGTGGCGCGGCTCAGGCCGTGTGGCCTTGCGCACATGCACGGCGCGCCCGTCGCGCCGCTGCAGGGTGGTGGTCACGCGCTGCTGGACCGCCAGGGTCTCACGCAAGGTGGACCAACTGTCGTCGATACCCTGCGCCTTGAGCCTCAAGCGCAGCATGTGCACGAAGTGGTAGGCCAGCACGCTGATGAACAGGTGGCCTTCGACCCGGCGATCGACCTGGTGGAAGACCGGTCGCAGACCCAGGTCTGTCTTGAGCGAGCGGAACACTGACTCCAGGTCGGTGAGCATCGTGTAGGTGCGCCACAGCGTGGCGTCATCCAGATCGACCAGCGTTGTTCTCAGGCAATACACGCCCGGATGCATGGCCGCGCTGCCAGGCTTGATACGCTTACTCCAGGTGATGGCTTTTACCTGCTTGCCGGTGTCGTCCTTGGTGACCTCGACCTCGTAATGCTGTGCGGCGCGCGACCAGCGCTGCTTGGCCCGGCCGATTCTCTCCATGATCTTGCCCAAGTCCTTGGTGCCGCGAGGCTTGCTCAGCCCGGCTTGCAACTTGGTCAACACCGCCTCGAAGCCGGCGGCCTTGGCAGCGTCGATGGCGCGGTCTTTTTGTTCACGCGCGGGCGAGTGGCAGTACAGCAGCACGTTGCCCTGATCATCGATGACGCGCTGGAGTTTGACGGTCGTCTGGCCGGCCGTCTGCACCTCGGTGGCCAGCGCGGGGTCGAACTGGCGCTCGCGCAGGCGCGACTTCACGACGTAGTGCAAGCCTTGGGCGCGCAGCCATTTCAGGTTGGCCGCGGTGGCGATGCCCGCGTCCATCACCACCGTGGCGCCGGGCGCGGCGCCCAGGCCGGTGAGCATGTCCTTGAGCGTTGCGGGCTCGCCGGCGTTGCCAGCGAAGACTTGGGTGCGGCGCACGAAGCCGCTGGCGTCCAGCGCCATGGCCAGGGTCACGAGCGGGCAGTCGCTGCGGCACTCCTTGCTGTGACCGCGCGCGGCCTTGTTCACACCCGTGGCGAGGCCCTCGAAGTAGGTGTTGGTCAGGTCATACAGGGTGACGGTCTGGGCGAATCCGAAGATCGACTGCGCCTGGGCAAACAGGTGGTCCTGCAGGGCCTGGCGGTGGCTGTGCAGGGCGTCCGATGCCCGGTACAGGCGGTTGAGGTCCATCGTCTCGAAGTCGAAATCGATCAACTCGCCCAGTCCCGAGCGCTGGCGCAGCCAGTCGTGTGTGGCCAACTCGCTGCCGGGGTGAGCCATGCGCCCGATGACGTTTCCCACCGCGGCGGCGATCTGCGGACGGTTCAGACCCAGGGCGCTGAGTTGGTCCTCGAAGCCGCACTCGCGCATGACCGACAGCGCCGCATGCTCGACGCCCACGCTGCGCGGTCGCACCAGTTCGATGGAGTCGAGGTCGACCTCCTGGAATCTGCCGGGCTCGCCGCCAACGCAGTCGCCCGTCACCAATGCCGGTGGGTTGTATGCGGCAGCCGAACGCCTGCAGCGCGAGGTTCGCCGATGAACCCCAGCACTTTGCCAACATGAACGACATGACAATTCCACTCATCACCAACGAACTCGACGTTCTGGAGACACTCGTTCCGCTGGCGGACGTGCGCATCGTCGA
>JBILYN010000535.1:0-2869 GCA_044377715.1 Aquabacterium sp. | reverse complement strand
CTCCTGTGCCGAGCCGTAGCGCGCCAGCGGTATCCTGGCATTCATGCGCTCGCGAAATGCCGAGGGGTTGTCGGGGTTGAAGCCTTCTCCGAGCAGCTGGCCCATAGGCGTGTCGATAGGCGCCGGGCAGATCGCATTGACACGCACCTTGTGCGGCGCCAACTCGACCGCTGCGCTGCGCGTCATGCCCACGACCGCGTGCTTGCTGACCGAATAGGCCAGCAGCCCCGGGCTGGCCCGCAGACCAGCGACCGACGCGGTGTTGACGATCGCGCCGCCACCGCCGCGAATCATCACCGGCGCGACCAGTTTCATCCCCAGCCACGCCGCCTTGACGTTGACCGCCATCACGCGGTCGAACAACTCGTCCGGGCAATCGATGAAAGGCCCGACCTCGCCAAGGATGCCGGCGTTGTTGAAGAAGCAGTCGATGCCACCGTAAGCATCGGTCGCGGCCTTCACGTAGCGCTCGATGTCCTCGCGGCGCGTGACATCGGCCTGGACCGCCAGCACTTTGCCGCCGGCCGCCATGATGGCCTCGGCGCATTGCGCGACCAGGTCGCGCTGCACGTCGACCGCGACCACGATGGCACCTTCGCTGGCCATTCGCTGCGCGATGGCCAGGCCGATACCGCTCGCCGCGCCCGTCACCAACGCTACTTTGCCGTCAAATCTTGCTTGCATGGTGTCTGTCCCGTGAGGTTTGAAATGGAGGGTTGACGCCGGCACGCTGAACGTGCCCGCGGCTAAAGCGGCACAGTCTATAGCGCTATTTCTCAGACCCGCCGCGCGGCGAGGTTGATGCAGGGCTCGAAACCTTGCATTTGAACGTAGGGGTTGCCGCAATGCCAGTGCTGCCTAGCATTGGTTCGCAGGATGGCACAGACAGGTGCAAGAACAGAACCCAACGCGGTCCTTCCGGCATTTGCTCGCCGGCACCGCCAAGCCAATCGGCCGTGAATCAGTCGTGATTCCGTTTCAAATAAGACGCTTATTTTAAATGATGGGTTCATCGAGACAATGACCTGCTCCGAGCCACCACCCGGCCGCCGAAAAGGGTTCCTAGAGTAGGCATGCGCAGGTCTGGCTTCACGGCCGGGCCTGTCAGGAGTTCGACATGGAAGACTATTCAGATCTGCACAATGAGTTTCCCGCCCCTTCCCTGAACGCAGAAGCGCTCAAGTTAAAGAGCAAGAAGGCTTCTGCCAAGCTGCAACAAGGCTTGGTCGAGAAGTTGCTCAGTCAGGCCCCGGCGATGATCGAAATCGATGGTCGACTGTACCCGCGCGGGTCTGAGACCGTTGCGGTCAGCGCGCTTCCCAAAGGCGGATTGTCCGCCGGCAAAACCATCGACGCCGGCACCGATGGCCACATTCCAGACCATGTCGATGTCGAGTATGTCGCCCGTCTGGAACCACAAAGCCTGCGCCGCCCCAAGTTCATCGAACGCGGCGACATCGAGCGCATCGAGGACGGCATCAAGACGATCTTCGGTAACGACGGCCGCCGGGTGTTCTACAGCACGGCCTACCCTTGGCGCTGCAACGGCCGGGTGGAAAGCTCGCTGGGCGTCGGCAGCGGGGTGATGGTCGGGCCACGCCATCTGCTGACCGCATCCCACATGATCGACTGGCGTCCCAACAACACCACCGGCTGGTTGAAGTTCACACCGATGTACTACAACGGCAGCGCACCTTACGGCAGCGCCTGGGCTGTGAGAACCTATTGCAAGGTCAAGGTGACGCCGCCGACGATCGACAGCACCGAGGCCAAGTTCGACTATGTCGTCGTGGTGCTGGACCGGCTGGCCGGCAACGCCACCGGTTGGCTGGGCACCAAGTCTTACAGCGACAGCTGGGATGGCGGCGCGTACTGGACCCATGTGGGCTATCCCGGCGACCTGACCGGTACGCAGCGGCCGATCTGGCAAGGCGGGATTGCGCTGGACGGCGACTTCTGGAGCCCGGACTCGCACGAGAGCATGAGCCACCGGGGCGATGTCTGGCCGGGGCAGAGCGGCGGCCCATTCTGGGGCTACTGGGGCGGGCAACCCTACGCAGTGGCGGTGCAGAGCGCCCACAACCCCTCGAACAACTTCGCCAGCGGCGGCTCGGACATGGTCGATCTGGTGATCAGAGCCCGCGCCGACCTGCCTTGACAAAGCGGGCGATCCCACGTCCAAGCCCGGGTCGCCGGCCCGGGCGAAGCGGCCTGCGCGGCGCAGTTGGCCGACTTCAAGCGTCCGCACGAAGCCAGGTTGGTGACCGAGCTGCATCGGTCGGCGCTGGAGAAAATCGCCAAGGCCGAGCGGCGCAAGCTGCTCGACCGCGAAGCACCGGCGGGCTGACCCTCGCCAAGTCCTGCGATGAACCCCTCCAAACCAAGCCCGATCGCGTCCTCAAAGAAATGAACAGGTCGCCGAGTTGCTTCTTGAACCCGTCCCGCCAGAACTCGGCGGGGCGCTTCAGTCGCAGCCCTTGAGCTTGCGGGCCTGGCATTCGATCGCCAGCCGCCTTGCATCGGCAATCTGCGCCGGGCTCATCAGCTTGGCCACCAAGCTCAGGCGCTGGGCCGCGTCGGCATTGCCGGCCTCCGCGCCAAGGCTGAACCACAGGTGGGCACGTGCATAGTCTCGCGCCACACCCTGGCCGTTGCCGTAGCGGCTGCCGAGGTGGGTCTGCGCCACATCGTTGCCCTGCGCAGCGGCCAGCCGGTACCACTTGACGGCCTCGGCATAGTCCTGCGCCACACCCTGGCCATTGCCGTGCAGCACGCCCAGGTTCAGCTGTGCTACTGCGTCGCCTTGCGCAGCGGCCAGCTGGTACCAAAGGACGGCGGCTGCGTCGTCTTGCGCGACGCCCCGGCCGTT
>JBILYN010000025.1:0-26539 GCA_044377715.1 Aquabacterium sp. | reverse complement strand
GTCTGAACCCCACACCGATCGCCTGGCCGACGCGTTCAAGCAAAGGGGTCCAGGCGCGGTGAACCTCGGCGGCAGGAAACTGCGGCACCACCGCGACCGTGTACTGCGCCTGAGCGCGCGTCGGCAGGCACAGGCCGACCAGCGCGGCTGCGCCAGCCGCCTGCAGCAGCTGACGGCGCTGCCTGGGCAAGGTGCCAGCCAAGGTGCCAGCTTGGAACTCGCAAAATTCTGGGGCTTTGGGCATGCTGGTTCGGCGTCGGGATGCGCTGCGAGGTCCGGCGCGACGCCGGGGTCTCCTGCATTTCGACCTTCGCCGGCTCAGCTTGAGCCCGGGCCTGCGCGCCAGCCCGACGCGCGGGTCGTCAAGCCGGGCCGAACCTGCCCTCGAAACGCAGCCTGAGATCGCGCTTGAGCAGCTTGCCGCTAGGATTCTTGGGCAGCGCGTCGACGAAGACCACGCCCTTGGGCACCTTGAAATGCGCGAGCTGGCCCGCGCAGTGGGCGATCACCGCAGCCTCGTCGAGCAGCACGTCCGGCTTGAGCACCACCACCGCGGTGACGGCCTCGATCCAACGCGGGTGCGGCAGGCCGATCACGGCCACCTCGCTGACGCCGGCCAAGCGGTACAAGGCCTCTTCAACCTCGCGGCTGGCGACGTTCTCGCCGCCCGTCTTGATCATGTCCTTCTTGCGGTCGACCACGCTGAGGTAACCCTCGTCGTCGATCACACCCAGGTCGCCGCTGTGGAACCAGCCGCCTTCGAAAGCCGCCGCCGTGCGCTCGGGGTCGTGGAAATAGCCCAGCAGCAGCTGTGACGAGCGATGGACGATCTCGCCGACCTCGCCGACGCGGACATCGTTCATCTGCTCGTCGACGACCCGGGTCTCGACATTGATCGCCGGCCGGCCCGCCGACCCCGGCTTGCGCAACTGGTCCTCGGGCTTGAGCACGGTGGCGAGCGGCGCAATCTCGGTCTGGCCGTAGAAGTTCCAAAGCCGCATCTGCGGGATGCGTTCGATGAGCTCGCGCATCACCGCCACCGGCATGATCGACGCACCGTAATAGCCTTTGCGCAGGCTAGACAGATCGTGCAACTCGAACAGCGGCGATCGCAACAGACCGATCCAGACGGTGGGCGGCAGGAAGAACTGGTTGATGCGGTGCTGGGCGATCAAGGGCAGCAGGTTCTCGGGCGTGGGCTTGGCGGTGATCACGCTGGTGCTGCCGAGGTAGACGCTGGGGCCAAGAAAGACATCGAGCTGCGCACAGTGGTAGAGCGGCAGCGCGTGCAGCACGGTATCGCTTTCTGCCATCTCGCCCTCGACGATGCACGAGACATACTGGTCGATCACCGCGCCGTGCGTGAGCATCGCGCCCTTGGGCAGGCTCTCGGTGCCGCTGGTGTAGACGATTTGCAGCAGGTGATGGCTGTTGAAATCGGGCTCAGGACAAGGCGATTGGGCCAGGTCGGTGGCCGCCAGCAGGTTGAAATCCAGGCAGTCCGTCTGGCCGTCCTTGGGGAACTCGGAAACCTCCTCGCTGGGCAACCACAGGAAACGACTGATCTGCGTGTCGCGCTTGGCCGCCTCGCGACCGAGCGCGGCCAGGCCGGAGTCCACCGCCAGCAGCTTGACGCCGGCATGGCGCAGGATGTAGCCCGCCTCGTCGGCGTTGAGCATGAAGTTCACCGGCACCATCACCGCACCCAAGCGGGCCAGCGCGAAGCGCAGCGCGGCAAAACCATGCGAGTTGCGCGCCAGCACGCCGACATGCTCGCCCTTGGCCAGGCCCTGGGCATGAAGGCCGGCGGCAAGCCGGCTGACGACGGCATCGAACTGCGCCCAAGTCCAGCAGGTGTCGCCGCACAGAATGCCGGGTTTGTTCGGCAAGCGCGCGGCGGTGCGGTGCAACAAGTCGGCCAGGGTCTGGCGGCGCAGGGCGGGGTGGTTTGTCATGCAAATCTCCGAAACGAATTTGGACGCAACCCTAGCCGCTGCGGCCGCAGCCCGCCATCCGGGGCTTCACTGGGTCGGCTCGTGCGTCGTCAACCAGGGGGACAGCGAGCGCTGGCGATTTTGGCGATGATGCGGTCCGGGGCACAAGCCTTGTTCATCGCCGAGGAGACCACCTTGTCCACATCCCGCTTCATCCGCAACTGCTGGTACGTCGTCGCCTGGGAGCACGAGATCGCGGCCGACGCCTTGTTCAGCCGCACCGTGATCGGCGAGCCGCTGCTGCTGTTCCGGACCTCAGACGGCGCGGTGGCGGCGCTGGAAGACCGCTGCTGCCATCGGCTCGCGCCGCTGTCCAAGGGCCGCAAAGAGGGCGACTGCGTGCGCTGCGGTTACCACGGGCTGAAGTTCGACGCCGGCGGCCAATGCGTCGAGGTGCCGGGCCTCGACAGCGTACCGCCCAAGGCCAGGGTGCGCAGCTACCCTGTCGCGCGGCGCAAGGGCTGGGTCTTCGTCTGGATGGGCGATGCCGGTTTGGCCAACGAGGCGCTGCTGCCCGACAACTTCTCCTGCGATCACCCGGACTGGCGCAACATCCCCGGCTACATGCACTACGACACGCCGTACCTGCTGATCGCCGACAACCTGCTCGACTTCTCGCACCTGTCGTATGTGCACGAGAAGACCCTGGGCGGCAGCCCCGAGATCGCCCGCGCGAAGCCCGAGATCGAGGCCGTGCCGCGCGGCATCCGGGTCACGCGCCGGGTGCCCGATGTGCCGGCGCCGCCGTTCCACCTGCGGATGCGGCCCGAGTTGGCGGGCACCCGGCTCGACCGCTGGTTCATCTACGACTTCTTGCTGCCCGGCACCTTGCTGATGCACTCGGGCGGCAAACCCACCGGCGGTGCGCCCGACGATCTGAGCCAGGCGATCACGCTGCACAGTTGCCAGACGCTGACGCCCGAGACCGAGAACACCACGCATTACTTCTTCCAGCAAAGCCACCCGACGGCGATGGGCGACGCCGCGTTGACCCAGACCTTGTTCGACTCGCTGATCGGTGCCTTCAACGAAGACCGCGACATGATCAGCGCGCAAGCCGCGATGGTCGCGCGCAGCCCAGGGTCGACGATGCTGCCGCTGGCGATGGACGCCGCACTGATGCGCTTTCGCCGGCTGGTCGACGAGGCGCTGGCGGCAGAGATCGCAGCGGGCTGAGCGCCTGTGGACTGAAGCCAAAGTCCTGAGACTGCCAGCTCGCAGCGCGCTCGCCACCAAGGGCGCGAACAGCCTGCACGGCTGACGGCTTTCAGCCCCAAGCCCCCAAGGGCAACGCATTCAGCTCGGCGCGGGCTTCGCGCCAGGTCGGGTAATGGGCATCCATCACCGCGACGAAGCTCCCCCGGTGATGGGGCGCCAACAGGTGCGCCATCTCGTGGACGAGCACGTACTCCAGCAAGTCCTTGGGCTTTTTCACCAGCTCGGTATTGAGGCGGATGTTGCCGGCTTGTGGGTTGCAGCCGCCCCATTTGGTCTTCATCCGCTGCAGGAAGTAGGCCGCCACCTTGACCTTCAGTCTGGCCTCCCACTGGCCGATCATGGTCGGCACCACGGCATGCAGCAGCGATCGGTGCCACTCATCCATCAGCACCTGGCGCATGTCAGGGTCGCTGCCCGGTCTGATGTGCAGCGTGATCCGCCGGTGGTCCAGCGCCACCATCGGCTTGGCATCGCGCTCCTTGACGTCCAGCAAATACCGGCGGCCCCAAAGGTAGTGGCTCTCGCGAGCGACGAACTGGCGTGGTGCCTCGCGAGCCTGAACCTGCAGCTTGGCCTGCTGATCCCGGATCCATCCCAGCCTGGAAATCGCGTAAGCGCGAGCCACCTCCAGGCGGGTCTGCTGCGGGGCGACCAGCGTCACCCTGCCATGAGGCGGGTGCACCGAGAGGTGAACATGCTTGACATCCTTGCGCGTCACGACGACGACGATGTCGCCGAACCGAAGGGTCTGCGCCGCTGCCTCGCTCATCGCCACTTCCATCAGTAACCCGGCTGCATCTTGATGATGTCGAACAGCGCCCGGGTGGCGTCGCGGTCACGGTCGAGCATCGGGAAGATCGCATTGACCACCTCCGCCTCGCGTGTCGGGTCGCCTCGCCAGTCGGCAGGCGCACGTTCACGCACCACCCAATCGATTTTCAGTGCCAGCGCCGCTTTGTCATCGTCTGCGGTCGGGTATCTAAACGTCTTCGCTGGCAGGGCGTCGAGGTTGTTGTACAGCACGGTGGCCTCGGGCATGCCGCGCAGTGCGGCAGGCAGCCCCGCGTCAGGTTGCTGGCGGCCCAGTTGCTTGACCAAGGCCTCAGCCTTGCGGAGGAACTCCTCATAGGCCGCCGTGTCCGCCCGGCTCTGGGCGATCAGGTCATCGAGCAGCCTGGACATCTGCTCGTAGAACTTCGGGTCGGTGAGTTGGTCTCGGATGATCGTCTTGCGGATGTTGTTGATGATCCCCTCGGCGATCGCCTTGTTCGACAGCTTGCCCTTCTCGTTCAGATTCTTGGCTATGGCGTCGTGGATGCCGGTCTCGATGATCAGTTCGGTCAGCGACATCGCGCCCAGCGCTCCCAGGTCAGCCGCCGCATCGGCCTGGATGTAGGTGTTGATCAAATGGCGCATGTCGGCCTCGTAAGGCTTGACGTCCAACTCCTCGCCCGCGTGCTTTTTCATCGCCGCGCGGATTTCGGTGTAGTTGGCCAGCTCCTGCTGCAACTTCGCCACCTCGGCATCGGTGTAGCCAGCCTCGGTCAGCTCCTGCGCAATTTCCGCGTAGGCCCGGGCAAAGCCAGCCACCGCCTTGTAGAACGACACGCGCAGCGCCTCGGTGTCGTTGAGTGCGTTCGCATCGGCAGCGTCACCGCAGAAGTAGCGCAAGAACTGCTCCATCTCGCCCGGCAGCGGCACCGGGTCGCACAGGTAATGCAGCGCCTGTCGCGCGTCGTCGAGCTGGGTCTTGCCTTCTTCCAGCCAGTTTTTCAGCGGGACGATGTCGTCGGCGCCACCGCCACCGCTCCCATCGATGTCGAGCTCGTCCGAGCTGTACACCGCGATCGCCTGCTGCACGTCGCCAAACAACTCCTTGAAGTCGACAACATGGCCGTAGTCCTTGTCGGCACCATCGAGCCGGTTGGTGCGGCAGATCGCCTGGAACAGGTTGTGGTCGCGCAACTCGTTGTCGAGGTAGATGTAGGTGCAGCTCGGGGCGTCGAATCCGGTGAGCAGCTTGCTCACGACGATCAGCAGCTTCAGCTTGGTCGGCTCCTCGATGAAGCGGCGTTTGGTCTCGTCCTCGTACTGCTTGGTCGGCTGCCCGTTTTTCAGCACATGCAGCGTGTAGGTGTCGAACTTGTAGCGCTCGTCGCTGTCGGCCGGCTCGCGCGAGATCGCGTTGTGGTTCGGCTCGTACGAGGTGATGATCCCGCAAAAGGCTCCGAAGCCCGTGTTCTGTAGCAGCCGGTAGTAGTGGCAGGCGTCGTAGATCGACGCCGCCACCAGGATCGCCGTGCCGCGGTCGTTGTTGAGCCTGGGCTTGAGACTGAAGTCCTCGATGATGCTGGCGATGATGCGCTGCTTGCGCTCGCCGGCGCTCATCAACTGCTCCATCGTCGCCCAACGGTGGCGCAGGATCGACTTCTGGAAGTTGTTGAGGTTCTTGGTCTTGTGCTCGAACCAGGCGTCAATCGCCTCCGGTGTCAGCAGGCGCTGCGGCACATCGCGCGCCTCGTATTTCAAGTCCAGCACCACCTTGTCGGCCACCGCCTGGTGAAACTTGTAGGTGTGGATGTAGGTGCCAAACACATCGCGTGTCATCTGCTTGTCGCGGCGCAGCAGTGGCGTGCCGGTGAAGCCAATGAACACGGACCCCTCCAGCCAGCGTTTCATCTGCCGGTTCATGTCGCCGCCTTGGGTGCGGTGGCATTCGTCGACAAACACGTAAAAGCGACCCCGCACCGGCGGTGGCGAGCCGTTCAAGTCAGAGATGTTGAACTTGTGGATCAGCGCGCACAGCAGCCGAGGCGTTGACGCGCCCAGTTTCTCGACGAAGTCGGCGCGCGAGGTGATGCGCGGCGACGGCGAGTCGGGGCCTATCACCCTGGCGTTGCGCATCACGCCCTCGATCTGCTTGTCGAGCTCGTCGCGGTCGGTGATGACCAGGATGCGCGCGTCCGGGTCGTGCTCCAGCAGCCACTTGGCGATCAGCACCATCAGGATGCTCTTGCCGCTGCCCTGGGTATGCCAAATCACGCCGCCCTCGCGGTGGGCGATGCGCTCCTGCGCCGCCTTGACGCCGAAGAACTGGTGCGGCCGCGGCACTTTCTTGTGGCCGCCGTCGAAGATGATGAAGTTGCGGATCAGGTCCAGCAGCCGCGCCTTGTTGCACAACTGCGCCAGCGGCCGGTCCAGCAGCGCGCCGGCGCTGATACCTGCCCCGGCAGGGTTCTCATCCTTCCACGCGACAAAGAACTGCTCGGGTGTGCCGGTGGTGCCGTAGCGCAGCCCTTGCGAATCGCTGCCGGCCAGCAGCAATTGCACCGTGCTGAAGAAGCCTTTGTTGAAGATCTCTTCCTGGTTGGTGATGAGCTGGCGCACGCCGTCGGCCAGCTCGACCGAGCTGCGCTTCAACTCAACCACCGCGATCGCCAGGCCGTTCAGGTACAGCACGATGTCGGGCCGTCGCTGGTGCGAGCCAAGCTCGCCGCCCTTGAGCGTCACTTACTCGGCCAGCGCGAAATCGTTGTTCTCCGGGTTCGTCCAGTCGACCAGGTGCACCGTCTCGTGCGACTGCCCGGCGGCGATCTGCACTGGCACGCCGTAGCGCAGCAGTTGGTATGTTCGAAGGTTGGCCTGGTACAGGGTGATGCCGGTCGAATCGGCAGCGGTTTCCAGCTTCTGCAGCGCGGCGCCGATGTGGGCGGCCGAGTAGCTCCGGGCGGCCAAGTTGTCGCGCAGCAGTGCTGTCTCGATGCCGCGGTTGTTTTCTCGCTGGTGCCACTCACCGAGGTAGCGGTAGCCCAGGCAGTCCGCCTGCGCCGGGTCGGTGAAGCGGGCGATGACCCGGTTCTGGGTCGCTCTTTCCGCACGCGGCGTCTGGGTCACGGCAAGTCCTCAGGCTGTGGGTCGGGGTCTCGATGGTCTTGCCCCAAGCGCTGCCGGGCGGCTGCCATCGCCAGCTGCAGCTTGGCCTGCAAGGCCTCGCGCGGCGGCAGCACGGTCAGGTACTCAGCCACGTGGATGCCGCTCTTGTCAAGTTCCAGCAGCTCGATCTGCTCCTGCTTCTTGCCAGTGCACAGGATGATGCCCAGAGGGGGGTTCTCGTCCGCCTCTTGCTCGTGCTTGGCCAGCCAACGCAGGTACAGCTCCATCTGGCCCTTGTACTCGGGGCGGAAGTCGCCGATCTTCAACTCCACCGCCACCAGCCGCCTGAGCTTGCGGTTGTAGAGCAACAGGTCGATGTAGAAGTCGTCGTTGTCGATCTGCAGCCGCTTCTGCCGCGCCATGAAGGTGAAGCCGGCGCCCAGCTCAAGCAAGAACTGCTCGATATCACGCAGGATGGCATCTTCTAAGTCGCGTTCCAGGTAGCGGTCGTTCAGGCCCAGAAAGTCGAGCAGGTAGGGGTCCTTCAGCAGCACCACCGGGTTGGGCGGTGCTTCCTGCCGCAGAGCCTGCAGTTCGTAGCGGATGGTGGCCTCGGGCTGGCGCGACAGCGCGCTGCGCTCGAACAGTAGCGACTGCATGCGTTCCTGCAGCTGGCGCACGCTCCAACGTTCCAACTGGCACAACTCGGCGTAGAAGTCGCGCTTCAGCGGCTCGTCCACCGCGGCAATCAAGCGCAGGTGCGACCAGCTCAATTTGGCACACAGCGTGTGCACAATCGTTGGCTCGGGGTAGGCTTGGGCGAAGCGGATGCACAGGCGCAGATGGCGTGCGCTCCAGCCGCGCCCGTACGCTGAAGTCAACTGCAGCCCCAGTGTGGCGATGATCTGCTCGCCATAGCCCGCCCGCTCACTACCCAGCACTTCTCGGTGGATGCGCAGGCCCACCTGCCAGTACAAGAGGCTGAGCTCTGCATTCACGGCAGCCGCGGCGCGTTGTCGCGCGCCGTCGATCAGCTTGCGCAATTCGGCGACCAGGCCTGCTGCGCTGTCTGGGCTGGCGGTCGCAGCCGACATCGTGCGCATGTCGCGATCGGCCTTGGCACTCATGTCAGCACCTCCCAGTGGCCACCCTTTTGCGGGCCTACATATTTCAGGCGGCCTTCCTTGACCAGCTTGGCTGCGGCCAGCTCGACCGCACGCGAGGTCTTGCCAATTTCGGCAGCGACCTCGGCCAGCGTCATAGCCGGCGTGGCAGCCAACAGGCTCAGCATCGCTAACGGTGTTTTCACCGAAGTTTTCACCGAAGTTTTCACCGAAGTTCCGTCGCCTTCGGTCAGCGCCGCGAACGGAAACTCGACCCAGAACCCCGTGCTGTCGCAGTCGAAGCGCGGTGCCGGGCAAGCAGCGGCCATGCAGGCGTTGCGGATCAGGTCGATGCCGCGGCCCCAGGATTCGATCTTGCCGGCCAGGAACAAGGCCCTGGCAATGTCCGGGTTGGCCGGTTGCGATGGATGCTTGGCCATCAAGCGCGCCAACGACCCCTCGGACGGCAACTGACCCGCATTCCTCCACTCGACGCTCTGTTGCTCGTTCATGTCAGCCTCGTCTTGCCGGTGAGCAGTTCTTGCATCATGGCTTGGCCCGCAGGTGTCAGACGGTAGCGTTGCAGGCGGCTGTTGGGCTTGTCGGGCAGAGTCGGGGCGATCCACTGGCGCTCCAGCGCCGGCCGCAAGTAGTTGGTGCGGAAGGTGTGACGGTGCTTCAGGCCCAGGCCCGCCATCAGCGCTGATGGCGGCAGTGCTCCTGCGACCAGCAGCTGAAGCAGTTGATCGACTGGGTCGGTGACTGGGTCGGTGACTGGGTCGGCGACTGGGTCGCCTGGCGTGCGCCATTCCGCCGCAGGCCGCCGCGCCACCGCACTGAACTGATTGCCTGCGGCGTCATCGAGCAGCTCGATCTGCGGCCATTCCCGCAGCGCGCGTGGAATGCCGCTGCCCAAGCCGCGATACGGCAGGAGCTGGGCGGCATGTTCCGTCAACGTTGGATTGCGGCGGTTGGTGCGGCCCTGCCGGATAGCTTCTACGCTCAGGCTGTCGGGCAGATGTCCTGGGCTGGCTATCTCCACACGATCGGCAAACACCATGATGCGGATCGAGGCGCTGGTGAAGTAGTCGCGGTGAATCAGCGCATTGACCAACAATTCCTCCAGTGCGGCCTCGGGAATCTCCAACTCGCCCAGCGTATTGAAGCCTCGCCCGCGCTGCACGTGGTGCAGGTTGCGGCGGATGAAAGCGAAACTGCGCCTGAACTGCTCCAGCAAGTTGCCTGCGATGTCTTCGCTGTCCAGATAACGGGTGTCGGCCAGGCCGTTGCCGGGAAAAGCCACCGCCTTCACCGCGAACGCCGGGCGCCAGCGCTGCGGATGCCGACCAAACAGCATCAACCCGGCCAGAGTCAGCTCATGCCCATCACCCAGGCCCAGGTTCTGCAGCAATTGCGCCAGCGGCTGATCGGCCATTTCGCTGCCTGGGCCGTAGCGACGGGCGAAATAGGCTTGAAAAGCCTTCTCGTCGATGTCCGCTGCCGACGTACCGGCCACCGGCACCACGTCGGCATAGACCAGGCCGGCGCGCTGGAACATGCGCTGCATTTCTTCGCGCGCCGTGACATGGCGCTTGTCCGCACCTTGCTTGACCCAGATGCGACCGTGGTGGTCTATATAAGGCTTGGCCAGGCCGTCGGATACGGTGAGCACGATCACCAAGCCCTGGGCCGTTTGCACGTTATCTGTCAGCGGGTGCACGGGCGGGCGCACATGCTGGCTCGCTGCGTTGCTGACGAGCTGGTTGAGCCGCCGCACGGCAGCAGCGTCAAGGCCGGTGACAGCGCCATCGTCCGCCACCCCCAGGAAGATTTGGCCGCCGCCACTGTTGGCAAAGGCCGCCAGTTCGGCCGCCACGCTGTCGGCATTGGTGGCGTCACGCTTGAACTGGTGCCGGCTGTCTTCGCCACGGGCCAGCACCTGGAGCAATTCTGTCTCGGTCATGCCTCCGCTCCATTGGCCTGATGTCGCGTCAATGTCCGACTCACACCAGCCTCGTCTTGCCGGTCAGCAGTTCTTGCATCATCGCTTGCTTGAGGGCGCGGGTCTTGGCAAAGCGGGCTTCGAGGGCGGTGCTCATCGGTCGATTTTCAAAAAACGCCGGTCGATTGACGGTTGATTTTTTGCCGATCGATCTCATGCTTGGGTCGGTCGATCGCCGGTCGTTTTGGCCACGTAGTGGGCGGCCCGGCCTGGCCGCCAGCCGCGCCATCCACTTGTCGTCGATCACCAGCGCCTTGATCTCGGCCGCCGTCAGCTTGAACCCCGCCGCAACCCCGCTCATGGCGCACCCTTGTCGCCGGGGGCTGCGCGCAGTGCCCGCACCGAGTCAGACGTCAAGGTGCGAACCTGACGAATGGCGATCTGGTTCAGGCGCTGCAAGCGCTCGCCCTGCGACAGGCTCATGTGGATGAACTCGGCGTTCATGGCCTCGATGTTGGCCAGCACCAGCAGCTGCTCGATGCTGGCGTCATCGCGCATATTGCCGTCCAGGCCGGGGTTGGCATCACGCCACTGCCGGGCGGTTTGGCCGAACAGGGCGACATTGAGCAGGTCGGCCTCGCTGGCGTAGGTGAAGGCGGCTTGGGCGGGCGTCACCTGCGGCGGGATCAGGTGCTCGCGTATGGCATCGGTATGGATGCGGTAGTTGAGCTTGGAAAGCGTGCGGTTGAGGTTCCAGGCCAGTGACAGGCGGCGGCTTTCGTCGTCTTTGAGCCGGCGGAATTCTTTGACCAGGTAGAGCTTGAATTCGGGGCTGATCCACATGCCGAACTCGAAAGCGATGTCGGGGTGGGCGTAGGTGCCGCCATAGCGGCCAGCCGATGCGCGAAGACCGATGGCACCGGTCTTCTCCACCCATTCCTTGACGCTGAGCTTGTAGCTGTTCAGGCCCGCCATGCTTTTAATTCCGGCGAATTCGCCGGAATTAAAAGCCGGGTTAAAAATCGATTCCCAGATGCCAAGAAACTCGACCGTGTTGCGATTTCGCAGCCAGTCAGAGATGAAAAACTCACCGTCTTTCGCCTTGAGCATGTCGGTGAGAGAGATGTAGTCGGTCTGGCCCTGAGACAGAACCGTGATGGCAGCACCCATCACCTCGATCGTAGTTTTCTTGCTCATGCCTGGAACCCCATTTTCCTCAGGTGCTCGCCCACGCAAACCGCCAGAGCCGCCACCTCACCGCCAAGCTGCACCAGCGACTGCCGCACCACCGCGTCAAAACGATCAACCGGCATGGTCGACCCCTGCGCCAAAATCAGCTTGCAGCTCGGAGTCGATGTCTTCCACGCTGGGCAGGCTGGACTTGAATTCTTCGGGCAGGGTGCGCTGGATTTGTTGCGCCCAGTTGGCGACACCCATAGATTGCTGCGCCAGGGCAGTTGTGCAACGGTGCGTTGCACAACGATGCGGTCGGGCCAGGCACTGGCAAACAAGCGCATGTATTTCAGGTTGCGCGGAGAAAAGCCGCTCATCGCCGGGAAGGTCGTCTTCAGGTCATGCGAAAGCCGGTCAATGACGCGCGCGCCCCAGCCTTGCATCTGCTGCTTGGCCAGAATGGCTTGGCCGATGTCCCAGTACAGCCAGACCATGGTGGCGTTGGCAGACAAGACGGCCCGAACACGTTCTTGAGCGACACGCTGCTTGAGCTCGGGCACCGACCAGCGCTCGGCGATGGCCTGCTTCTCGTAGAAGCCACGTTCCAGTTCGTCGTCCAGCTTGAGCAACTCGACGTAGTGCGACCAGCTCAATTGGTGAGAAGGCTTCTGACTCATTGGGTACCGCTGGTATAGCAGCCGCATGTAGACCAGATTGCTGCGGCTGAAGCCCCTGCCGTGCCGCAGGCCGAGGTCGGCCGCCAGCGTGCTGATCAGCGCCTTGCCGTATTCGGCCCGCATGCTGCCGGCCTGCTCGAATTCGACAATATGGCGCCCGACCTGCCAGTAGGCCTCGATCAGCTGCGCATTGACGGCCTGCACCGCTCGGACCCGGCCCTGGGTATACACGTCGGAGATCTGCTCCAGCAGCAACCGGTAGCCATCGCTGTGTGTCAGCTCCATGTCGCCCCCATTCGCTCGATGTGTTGCGCCACCCGAGCTGCCAAGACTGCCACTTCATCGGTGAGCTGCGGCAGCAGCGTGGCATAGCGTTCAGCCAGTTCGCGGATGCGGCCGGTCAGCGTTTGCGAGACGCGGTCGAGTTCACCCTGCACGCTGGCCGCCAGCCGGGCCATCCACTTGTCGTCCACCACCAGCGACTTGACATCGGCTTCGGTCAGCTTGGGGTACTTGTCGAAAGCCAGCTTGTCGAGCGCGGCATCGGCATCCTTGACCTTCTTTTTCAGCGCACTGATTTGAGTGCCTAGATCGAACCATTGCTGCAGGATCTTCAGCTCGTTGGGGTCGTCGGGCACGGTGCCAATCTCCCGGATGCGGCTCTTCACGGTAGATGCGTTGATGCCGTCATCGAAGCCGGCAAACACGCCGTCGTCGTCCCCTTGCTCTTCCTCCAACTCGGCCTGGCTGGCCGATGCGGCGTCCAGTTCGGCCTGTCGCGATTCGATGGCGGCCTGCTCTTTGGCGAAGTAGCGGGCGACGATCAAGGGCTTCGGCGTCAGGTCGCAAGTCCAGCCGCGGTCCTTGGTCTTGCACTTCTTGTCAGTCTCCAGGATGCGGCTGGTCTTGGCCACCCAGCCCTCTAGAGCGATCAGATAGGCGTCGTCCTGCATCGTCTCGGCGGCGAAGTCCATCAGGTGCTGGTAAAGGTCGTAGGCGTCGAGCAGCGGTGCCTGGTCGAAGGCCGCCAGCAGTTCTTCTGTGATGGTCTCGATCAGCAGCTTGGGGTGGTCGCCGGGGCCGAAAGCAGTCAGGCGGGGTGTGACAGCCGCACGCCAGTCGGTGAAGCGCCGGGTCGCCGCCTGGTTGAAGGCGGTGAACTCGGCATGGCCGAGGATGGCGGGCTTCAGCTCTGGCGCCGGAAGCGTGAGGCGGACGTAGCCGGCGTGCCCGGCCGACTCGAAGAAGCCGCTGCGCACGCCGGGCAGCACCTGCCAGTAGGCCGCGAGCGGGCTTAGCGGGTCGTCCAGGTCGCGCTCGGGGATGCCGCCGCGCATGTGGCCGGTGATGTCCTGCAAGTCCTCGGGCTCGCTGCTGTCGATGTAGCGCGGCAGGTTGAGGTTGAAGTCGTTCTTGGCGTCGGCGATCTCGGCCAGTGGCACCAAGCGGGCGTAGCGTGGCACGTCCACCTGGCGGGTGAAGGTGTCGACGATGCGGTGCAGGTCTTGCTCGCGCAGGCGGTTCTTGTTGCCGTCCTTGATGAAGCCCTTGCTGGCGTCGATCATGAACACGCCGCGGCTGCCCTCATCACGGTTAGCCCGGGCGGCAGTGTGCTCCTTGTCCAGCACCAGGATGCAAGCGGGGATGCCGGTGCCGTAGAACAGGTTGGTGGGCAGGCCGATGATCCCTTTCAGCGTGCCCGATCGAACCAGCTGCTTGCGGATCACGGCTTCGGCATTGCCCCGGTACAGCACGCCGTGCGGCAGGATGCAGGCGCCCTTGCCGGCGCCCTTCATGGACCGGATGATATGCAGCCGGAAGGCGTAGTCGCCCTTCCTGGCGGGCGGTTCGCCCCAGGCGAAGCGCTGGTAGGGGTCGTTCGCCGGGGTCAGGCCGGTGCTCCAGGTCTTGACCGAGAACGGCGGGTTGGCGACCACGTAGTCGTAGGTGCGCAATTGCTCATTGCCAGCCTTGTCCGCGTCCTTGAACTTGGGGTCGGACAGCGTGTTGCCGGTCATGATGCTGGCCGTCGGAAAGTCATGCAGGGTCATGTTCATGCGCGCCGGGCCGGCGGTGGTCACGTCCATCTCCTGGCCTTCCAGCGTGATGTGCGTGCCGGCTTGCGCGGCCACCTTCAGCAGCAGCGAGCCTGAGCCGCAGGTCAGGTCGTAGGCGGTGGTCGACGCGCGGGCGTTCTGCGGCGCGATGCCGATCACCTTGGCGATGATGCGGCTGACCTCGGAAGGCGTGTAGAACTCCCTTGCTCTTGCCGCTTTCGGTGGCGAAGTGGCGCATCAGGTACTCGTAGGCGTCACCCAGGATGTCGTCGTTCTCGGCACGGTTTTGCGAGAAGTCGAGTTCGGGCTTCTGGAAGATGCCGACCAGGTTGGTCAGGCACTCGACCATCGCCGAGCCCTCGCCCAGCTTGTTGGGGTCGTTGAAGTCGGGGAAGTCGCTGCGCGCCAGGCGGCTGTTGGCGTCGATCAGCGGCTGGATGACCTGGGTGTTGATCTTGTCGCCGATATCAAACTTGCCCTTCAGCGCCACCATGTCCTTGAAGCCCGCGCCCGGCGGGATGACCACCGGCGGGGCGAAGTCGTCGCTGTTGCCGTACTTGTCGGAGATGTACTTGATGAACAGCATGAACAGGACATAGTCCTTGTACTGGCTGGCATCCATGCCGCCGCGCAGTTCGTCGCACGAGGCCCAGAGCGAGGCGTAGAGGTCGGACTTCTTGATGGCCATGCGAAGGGTTCCTTGTTCCTGGGTTCGATGCCGGCCTAGGCGCAGGCGGTCATGGGTGCCGACCTGCACCGGCACATCCGCTTCACCTTGTCGCCGGCAGCGTACAAGCAACCGGCGCAGCGGCGTTGGTCGGGTGGCCCTGACGGGTCATCATCGTTGGCGAGTGGCTCGCGGGGTGAGCCTGGGTGCGAAAAATCCCCATTACCATCACCACAACCCGCTCAACCGGCCCAGGCGCCGACTCCATCGAAACCACAAGACATGAACCATGCGCAGACAAGCCCGGTCGACGCGGCGAAGGCCTTCGGCGCTGTCGCCGATTGGTACCACGCCTACTTCACCGGCATCGTCCTGTCGACCGTCACGCGACTCGGCGCGGCGCGTGCCGACGAATTGGTCTACGAGGTGTTCAGCCGGCAACGGCGCGAGCGCTTCTTGCCCGGTTTGCAAAAACTCGGGCTAGACAAGCTGCCGCATGCGGTGGCAGCGGCGCAGTACCACTACCTGTCCAACCACATCGGCGGCGTGGCGGTCGAGTACATGTACGAATCGGACCGCAAGGCCTGGATTCGCTATGCCGCACCGCGCTGGATCTGGGCCGGCACGGCGCTGTGCGGCATTCCGTCGTCGGTGTCGAGGTCGATGCTGGCGGGCTGGCATGCCCAGAACGGGCTGTCGCTGGGCAACCCCAGACTCGGATTTGTGTGCACCAAACAGACCACCGACGGGCAATCCGGGCTGGAGGGCTATTACCTGGAATACGACCACGTGCTCGAAGCCCACGAGCGGCTGCGTTTCGCGCCCCATGAGGACGCGCCAGACTTCGACCCCAGCGCCGCACCTATCCTGCCGATCAGCACCTGGCCGCAGGAGCGGCTGTCAAAAGCGCACCGAAACTACGCGATGGAATATGTCCGCACGGCCTACCCGACCGCGCTGCAACTATGGGGCCCAGACCAGGCCTGCCAGTTGCTTCGGCTGACCGGCCGCATGATCGGCATGCAGTATTACCACCAGATCGCCGCCAGCCTGGGGCTGGCTGCCGATCGATCGGCGGCCAGTTTTGCGCAGTTCATCGCCGCGCTGGCCCAGGCCCAGGGCGACCGCTGCGAAGTGCAGGCCCACAGCAGCGGACTTCGCGTGCACCAAAGCGGTTGGAAATTCATGGAGGGCATCGCCGACGCCGACAACGCGCTGGCGTCAAGTTGGAACGGCTTGATCGAAGGCGCGCTGGCGGCCCACAACCACCGGCTGGGGCTGAGCTTTCACGCCGATACCCGAGGCACGCAGCCTGAACTCGAATGGCTCGTGACAGACGCGCCTGGGCGCACCCGGCCGGCGTGAGCGGATTGCAGACCTGCGGCGGCGTTCAGATGCCGGTCAGCCCGCCGGTGCACATCAAGGTATGGCCGCTGACATAGTCTGACTCCGGGATGCACAACAGGTAGACCGCGCCCGCAGCCTCGTCGGGTGTGCCGCCACGGCCCAGCGGAATGCTGCGCTCCATCGCCGCGAGCAGGTCCGGGTTGATGCCGACCTTGATGTCACGGCCGTCGATGTGGGCGGTCGAATGCTGCGCCGCGCTGGTGGTCAGCCGGGTCTGGATGAAGCCGAAAGCAACGCAGTTGACCGTCACGTTCATCCGCCCCCATTCCTTGGCCAGCGTCTGCGTCATGCCGACGATGCCGGCTTTGGCGGTGGCGTAGTTAGCCTGGCCGGCGTTGCCGAACAGCCCGGCCACCGACGAGATGTTGACCACCTTGCGCACCACGCGATGGCCGCCGTCAGCATCGGCCTTGCTCAAGCGTCGGATCACCGGCTGCGCAGCGCGCAGGATGCGGAACGGCGCCGTCAGGTGCACGTCGAGCATCGCCACCCACTGCTCGTCGCTCATCTTCTGGATCACGTTGTCCCAGGTGTAGCCGGCGTTGTTGACGATGATGTCCAGGCCCTGGTAAGCGTCGATCGCGGTGGCGATGAATCGATCGGCAAAGTCTGGTGCCGCGACGCTGCCGACACAGGCCACGGCCTGCCCGCCGGCGTCGCGGATCGCTTGCACGGTTTCTTGCGCTGGTTCGGCGTCGAGGTCGTTGACGACGATGCGCGCGCCTTCGCTGGCCAGCTTGAGCGCGATGGCGCGGCCGATGCCGCGGCCCGATCCGGTGATCAGCGCGACCTTGGCGTCGAGTTTCTGGGTCATGGGGAGTTCTCCTTGAGGTTCAGTGCCAGAGACGAGCCCGCCGTCAAACGGGTACGGTCAGACGCGTTCGTACAGCGTGACGACGCAGGCGCCGCCCAGCCCCAGGTTGTGCTGCAGCGCGAGTCGCGCGCCTGCGACCTGACGCTTGTCCGCGGTGCCGCGCAGTTGCTGGACCAGTTCGGTGCATTGCGCCAGGCCAGTGGCGCCGAGTGGGTGGCCCTTGCTCAGCAAGCCGCCCGACGGGTTGGTGACGACCTGGCCGCCGTAGCTGTTGTCGCCGTCGCAGACGAACTTCTCGGCACCGCCTCGCGGGCACAGGCCCAGCGCCTCGTAGCTCAGCAACTCGTTTTGCGCGAAGCAGTCGTGCAGTTCGACCACGTCCAGGTCCTGCGGTCCGACGCCGGACGCGGCATAGACCTGCTGGGCTGCCGCCTGCGCCATGCTGAAGCCCACCACCTCGCGCATGTCGTGGGCGCCGAAGGTGGCCGCACCGTCTGTGGTCATCGCCTGCGCCCGGATGCGCACGCTGCGGTCCAGGCCGTGGCGCTGAGCAAAATCGGCCGAGCAGACGATCGCCGCGGCCGACCCGCAGGTCGGCGGGCAGGCCATCAACCGGGTCATCACACCGGGCCAGATCGCTGTCGAGGCCATCACCTCTTCTTCGGTGACCACGGTGCGGAACAAGGCCAGCGGGTTGTTCGCCGCGTGCCGGCTGGCCTTGGCGCGAATCTTCGCGAAGGTCTCGACCCGGGTGCCGAATTCGTTCATGTGTGCCAGGCCGGCACCGCCGAAATAGCGCAGCGCCAGCGGCAGGTCGGCATCGACCAGCGCGTCGGTGGCGTCGTCGAAACGCTCAAACGGGCTGGGTCTGTCCTTGAAGATCGCGCCGAGAGCGCCCGGGCTCATCTGCTCGAAACCCAGCGCCAGCACGCAGTCGGCAGCGCCGCTCGCCACCGCCTGGCGCGCCAGGAACAGCGCGGTCGACCCTGTGGAGCAGTTGTTGTTGACATTGACGATCGGGATGCCGGTCATGCCGACCTCGTAGACCGCGCGCTGCCCTGCGGTGGAGTCACCGTAGACATAGCCCACATAGGCTTGCTGCACCAGCTCGTAGCCGATGCCGGCGTCGGCCAGCGCAGCGCGCGTGGCTTTGGCGGCCATCTGCGGATAGGGCTCGTTGGCCCCAGGCTTGGTGAACGCAATCATGCCGACCCCGGTGACATAGACATCTCGGCTCATCTGGTGCTCCTGAAGTTGCCGGCCCGCATCGCGTCCATCGTGTCGCGAATCAAGTGGCCGGAGATTGAAAATCTCGGCGGGATGTTGGGCAGCGCGTCGATCGCAAACCACTGCGCATCCTCGATCTCACCGGGCTGTGGCACGATTTCACCCGACACGTACTCTGCGGTATAGGCCACCATCAGACTGTTCGGGAAAGGCCAGCTTTGACTACCGTAATAGCGCAGGCCCTGGATCTGCAGGCCGACCTCCTCGGCGACCTCGCGGTGCACGCAGTCCTCGAGTGACTCGCCGGCTTCGACAAAACCCGCCAGCGCGCTGTACATGCCCTTGGCGTAATGCGGCGACCGCGCCAGCAGCAACTCGCCCGGCCGCCACACCAGCGCCATCATCGCCGGGCTCAGCCGCGGATAGGCGCTGTGCTTGCAGGCCGGGCAGACGCGGGCGCGCTCGCCGGCTTGCAGCCCTGTGGGCGTGCCGCAGACGCCGCAGAAGCGGTGGCTGCGATCCCACTCCAGCAGCTGCGCAGCGCGCCCGGCCAGCGCACCCCTCGCCGCGTCGAAGCGCATCATCGCTGTGCGCAGCGGCACCGCACGCCAACCCGCAGGCACCGCTGGCATCAGCAGCGCCCAACAGTCGATCGCCGCGAGCGTGCCCAGGTAATGCGAAGCGCTGGCCTCGGCCATCATCGCAGCGGCGACCAGCGGCTGCAGCTCCAGCCCCTCGTCCTCGGGCAGCAGCAACTGGTTGCCGACAAAAGCGAAGCACCAGGACTGCGAGGTGGATTGGGCTGGCGGCAGGATCGACGGGATGAAGGGCATGCTTTGTCTCACTCAGGTTTGCTTCGCATCATCGCCGATCAGGCCGGCGCCAGCAGCAGCGGCAGCAGCTCGCGCACATCGGCCAGTCCGACCAGTCCCTGAAGTCCGTCCAGAAAACCCTGCACCTGGGCCGGCGCCACCGGACGCAGCCCGAGCGAGGCAGCGGCCAGCGATGCATAAGCCAAGCAGTCGTCAAAGCGCGCCAGGTGCTGGGCCTCGCTCAGACCGGCACCGGGAAAACCAGGCGCGATGTCGAGGCCGTCGTGCAGCACCCGGCCGTCGGTCGTGGTGATGCTCAGGTCGACGGCGGTGTGACCGCGCGCGTCCAGCGCCGGGTCGGCGACGACGCGGATGCGATCGATCAGCAGCCGCAGCGCGGGCTCGGCGACCTGGGCTGGCGAGAAATGCGCCAGCTGCGAACTGCCGCGCAGCAGCACATTGGCGACGCAGTAGCCGGCGTTGAACTGGGCATCGACCCGCGGGTTGGTGCCGATCTGGAACGCATGGCCGACCAGGCGATGCGCATAAGGCGGCAGCCTGACCTCGGCGCTGGCCAAGTCAGCGGCAACCAGCCCGTGGCGCGCGGCCAGCCGCAGCGCCAGCTCGGTCACACCCTGCGTGACGCCGCAGCTGGGGAATTTCTTGAACATCATGCGTTCGAGCCGCCACTCGCTGCCCAGCCCGGCCACCAAGGCCTGCACATCGAGCGTGCCACGGCCGTAGAGATGGGCATAGCCGTAGTGGCCGGCCAGGAACTGGTGCGGCCCGGTGATGCCCAGCGCGGCCATTTGCGCGCATTCGACGGCCGCCTGCGCAACCCAGCCCTGCACGATGCGAACGCCCAGCGAGCCGTCGACATGGCTCTGGAAGCTGCCGCCGCAGCGGTTGAAGGCCAGCGCCAGCGCCTGCAGCGTCTGCGCGGGCGTGAGCTGCAGGATGCGCGAGGCCGCCGCGGTGGCACCGAACACGACGCAGATGCCGGTGGGGTCGAAGCCGTCGTACTGTGTCTCGCTGAGGTTGAAGCGGCTGGCCAGCTCGGCCCCGGCCACCAGCGCGGTCAGGAACAGCGCGCCGCTGCAGCCGCCGACCAGCTCAGCAGCGGCCAGCGCTGCGGGGATCAAGGCCGAGCCGATGTGCGGCCCCGGTGCCATCGCATCGCAGTAGTCGAGCGCGCGGCACAGCGTCGCGTTGAACTGTGCGGCAGCCGCCGCCGGCAGACGATCGCCGAAGTACAGCGTGCGGGCCTGGGCCGCGCCGCCGCGCTCGGTGAGCAGCTGGCGCAGCGGCGCGATGCCGTCCTCGGCCACGCCGGCCAGCGCGGTGCCGACATCGGCCAGCAGCATCTGGCGCAGGATGGTCACAGCCCGCTTCGGGATGTCCTCAGGCTGCAGCCGGCAGACGAAATCTGCGAGCAGTTGTTCGGGGCTGGGCATTTCGGCTCCTTCAGTGGCGGCGCGGCTCGGCGCCAGGGTTCAGCGGTGCGTCGTTCTGCTGCTCGACCCAGCGCACCAGCTCGCTGACGCTGGCACCCGGGCCGGCAGCGCGCGCAGCCGCCTGCCACAGTTGCTGGCCCAGGCCTGCGATCGGCACCGAGCTGCCAGTCTCGCGCGCCAGCGTGTTGGCGATCGCCACGTCCTTGAGCATCAGCTCGAGCTTGAAAGGGTCGTCAAAGCTGCGGCTGAGCACGCGCTGGGCGATGTGGTTCTGGCTGATCCAGGACATGCCGGTCGACTCGTTGAGCACCTCGACCATTGCCGCCGGGTCCAGCCCATAGCGCTTGCCAATCACCAGGCCCTCGGCGGTGGCGCTGAAGGTCATCGCGGTGATCAGGTTGTTCAGGCACTTCATCGCGTGGCCCGCACCCAGCCCGCCGAGGTGGAACACCGCGCGGCCCATCAGATCGAGCAGCGGCCGCACCCGCGCCAGGTCGGCAGCGTCGCCGCCGACCATGAACACCAGATTGGCCTCGGCGGCGCCCCAGGCTGCACCCGAGACCGGCGCATCGACCATCGTCACCCCCACCGCGGCCAGCGCGGCGCCGGTGGCCTGGGTCAACCAGGGCTCGGAGGACGAGGTGTCTAGCAGCAGCGCACCCGGCCGCAGGCCTTGCAGCAGCCCTTGCTCGCCGAGCGCAACCTGCTGCACGACGCTGCCGTTGGGCAACATCGTGATCACGATGTCGCTGCGCGCGGCGACCTCGGCCGGGGTGGCGACGGCTTTCGCGCCCAGCGTCGCGGCCAGGTCTCGCGCGATCTCGGCGTTGGCGTCGAGCAGGGTCAGCGGGTGGCCGGCGCGGGCCAGATGGCCGGCCATCGGCGCGCCCATCACGCCCAGGCCGATGAAGCCGATGGCTGCGGGTTGGTTCATGGGATTTTCTCCTCGGAGTCTGGATCGGCCTTGGTTTCAACGCCGTTGCAGCACTGTGCACCGCGCGATGCGCCGCGTCTGTCGGTATCAGCCATGACAACGCGCCGAGGGCGGCCTAGCGTGTTAGAACCCTGACTCGACCTCCGCAAGATTGCCCGGAACCCTGCCATGCACCTGACCATCGCCCCCGATATCCAGCTCTTCGTCGACATCGAAGGGCCAGGGCTGGTGGCCGCCGGGCCGGTGATGAGGGACAAGCCCACGCTGGTGCTGCTGCACGGCGGCCCGGGCTATGACCACTCGGGCTTCAAGCCGGTGTTTTCGCAGCTCGCCGACATCGCCCAGATCGTCTACTACGACCACCGCGGCCATGGCCGCAGCAGCCGCTGCCCGCCCGAGCAGTGGACGCTGGACAACTTCGCCGACGACCTGGTGCGGCTGTGCGACGCGCTGGGGGTGGTCAAACCCATCGTGCTCGGCCAGAGCTTCGGCGGCTTCGTCGCCCAGCGCTACATCGCGCGCCACCCGCAGCACGCGGCCAAAGTGATCCTGTCGAGCACCTCACCGCACATGGCGATCGATCGCAAACTGGCGATGTTCGAACAACTGGGCGGCCCGGCCGCAAGAGCAGCGGCTCAGGCTTTTTGGTCCGCGCCAGCGGCCGCGAGCTGGGCCGAATACAACCGGCTGTGCTCGCCGCTGTACAACACCAAGCCGGCAGCCGACCCGCAGGCGCGCGGCAGAACACTGTTCAACGAGGACATCTTGTTCACGTCGGCCAGCGGCGAGCAGCAAACGATGAACCTGCTGCCCGGGTTGGCCGCCGCCGCCTGCCCGGTGCTGGTGCTGGCAGGCGAGCAAGACCCGGTCTGCCCGATGGCCGACTCGCTAGACATCGCCGCCGCGCTGCCGGCGCGATGGATGCAGCTCGCGCGCATTGCCGACGCCGGCCATGGCACCTGGCGCGACCAGCCCGAAGCGGCTTTCGCGCGGCTGCGCGAATTTATCCTCCAAGCCGATTGATTGCCCGAGAGCAGCATGAAGACCTACAACATCGAGATCCAGAAGGTCAAGTCCATGAGTAACGGTCATGGCCTGATCAACGTGCGCATCGACGCGATCGTCGCGCCGCAAT
The DNA here is from genome assembly GCA_044377715.1 of Aquabacterium sp. GTDB lineage: Bacteria > Pseudomonadota > Gammaproteobacteria > Burkholderiales > Burkholderiaceae_C > Pseudaquabacterium. The sequence continues at coordinate 4,052 of JBILYN010000025.1, read as the reverse complement.
CCAGGGCCCAAGACAGCGACGACGCGGGCGAGCCGCACACCGTGCTCAGCCTGACCGAAGCCAACGCCAGGGTGATGCTGCTGCTGCTCAAGGCACAGATCGCCGAGTTCGACAAACGCAAGGCGCGCAGCCGGTTCTAGACGGCGCGCGTCCATCATCAATCACGCTTCAAACACCAAAGGACTCCAAAACATGTTGCGTCGCACCTTGATCAGCGCTGCTGGCAGCGCGCTGCTGCTCCCCGGACTGGGCAGCGCCCAGGAAAAATATCCAGCCAAGCTGATCACCTGGATCTGCCCTTACGCCGCCGGCGGCGGCGCCGACAACCGTTCGCGCCAGATGGCCAAGCTGATGCAAGCCATCCTGGGCCAGAACGTGATCGTCGACAACAAGGCGGGAGGCGGTGGCAACATCGGCACCGACGCGATCGCCCGCGCCAAGCCCGACGGCTACACCGTGGGCATGGGCAACTTCGCACCGCTGGCCGTCAATCAGGCGTTGTTCAAGAAGCTGAGCTTCGACTCGATCAACGACCTGGTGCCTATCCTGCTGATCGAGCGTGGGCCGTTGATCCTGATGGTGCGCAGCGATTCGCCGTTCAAGACCGTCAAGGACGTGGCTGCCGCAGCCAAGGCCGCACCCGGCAAGCTCAGCTATGGCTCGGGCGGTGTCGGCGGCACCCACCACCTCAGCGGCGCGCTGTTCGAGCATGTCGCGGGCATCGACATGATCCATGTGCCCTACAAGAGCGGCGGCGCAGCGGCCACCGACCTGATGGGCGGCCAGTTCGACATGATGTTCGAGCAGATGTATGCGGCCATACCGTCGATCAAAAGCGGCAGGCTGCGGCCGCTGGCGATCACCAGCAAAGCGCGCTCGCCGCTGTTTCCCGACCTGCCGACGATGGGCGAGGCCGGTTTCAACGGCGTCGAGGTGCTGAACTGGCAAGGCCTGGTGGGCCCCAAAGGCTTGCCGGCCGAGATCGTGCGGGTGCTCAACGCCGCCGGCAACAAGGCTTTGCAGGACGCCGGGCTGCGCGAGAACATGCTCGCGCAAGGCAACGAGATCGCCGGCGGCACTCCCGAGCAGTTTGCCGCGCTGATCAAGTCCGAGACGCCGCGCTGGGCCAAAGTGGTTCGCGACGCCAAGATCGAACCCGAGTGAGCATCGCTGGCCAGGCCACCGGCCTGGCAGGGCTCACTCCTTGACCGAGCCAGTCATCCCCGAGACGTAGTACTCGACGAAGAACGAGTACACAAAAGCCACCGGCAGCGAGCCGAGCAAGGCCCCGGCCATCAACGGCCCCCAGTGGTAGACATCGCCCTCGACCAACTCGGTGACGACACCGACAGGCACAGTCTTGTTCTCGCTCGACGAGACAAAAGTCAGCGCATAGATGAACTCGTTCCAGCTCAGCGTGAACGCAAAGATGCCGGCCGAAATCAGCCCAGGCACGGCCAGTGGCAGCACGATCTTGACGAGGATTTGCCAGCGGTTCGCGCCATCGATCAGCGCGCACTCTTCCAACTCGTAGGGGATCGAGCGGAAATAGCCCATCAGCAGCCAGGTCGAGAACGGGATCAAAAAGGTCGGGTAGGTCAGGATCAGCGCCATCCGGGTGTCGAACAGGCCGAGGTTGACGACAATCGCCGCGAGCGGGATGAACAGGATGGACGGCGGCACCAGATAGGCCAGGAAGATCGCGCCACCCGCCGTCTTCGCGCCCTGGAAGCGCAACCGTTCGATCGCATAGGCCGCGAAGATGGACGCGACCAAAGACAGCGCGGTCGAGGTCACCGAGACGATCACCGTATTCCACAGCCAGGCCGGATACTCGGTGCGGAACAGCAGCTTCTCGAAGTGCGCCAGCGTCGGCGCAACGACCCAGAACGGATTGCCGTCGCGCGACAACAGTTCGTTGTCGGGCTTGAACGCCGTGATCGTCATCCAGTAGAACGGGAACAACAGCACGATCACGAAGATGAACATCGGGATGTAGACCGTGACCCAGCGCCGCGGCATCGACTGCAGGAAGTCCATGCCTTTGGAGTCGTCGTTCTTATCGCTCATTTGTCGCTGCCTTGCTGCCAAGCCCGGCGCTGCAGGCCGAAGTAGCTGAACATGATCGCCGCCAGCAAGAAAGGCACCATCAGCGTGGCGATCGCCGCGCCTTCGGCCAGCGCGCCGCCCGAGATCGCTCGCTGGAAAGCCAGCGTGGCCATCAAGTGGGTGGCGTTGAGCGGACCGCCGCGCGTGAGCACGTAGATCAGCTGGAAGTCGGTGAAGGTGAACAGCACCGAAAACGTCATCACGACCGCGATGATGGGGGTGAGCAGCGGCAGCGTGATGTGGCGGAACTGCTGCCAAGGCGTCGCACCGTCGATCGCCGAGGCTTCGTAATACGAGGGCGAGATCGTCTGCAGGCCGGCCAGCAGCGAGATCGCGACAAACGGAATACCACGCCAGACATTGGCGACGATGGTCGAGACTCGGGCATTCCAGGGGTTGCCGAGAAAGTCGATGTACTTGTCTATCCAACCCAGTTTGAGCAGCGCCCAGCTGATGACCGAGAACTGCGCGTCATAAATCCACCAGAAGGCGATCGCCGACAGCGCCGTCGGCACGATCCAGGGCAAGAGAACGACCGCGCGAAAAAAGCTCTGGAACGGCAGGTTCTTGTTCAGCAGCAGCGCCAGCCACAGGCCAAGTGCGAACTTCAAAGCACTGGCCACCGTGGTGTAGAACAGCGTGTTGAACAGCGCCAACTGGGTGACGCTGTCGGTGACGAGAAAGCTGAAATTCTCCAGCCCGATCCATTCGCCAGCACGGCCGATCTTGGCGTCAGTGAAACCCAGCCAAGTGCCCAGGCCGAGCGGGTAGGTCAGGAACAGCAGCAGCAGCACCGTCGCAGGCAGCATGAAAGCCCAGCCGAGCGCGTTGCGGTTGTTCTGGAACTTTTCAAGCAGGTTCATGGAAGCCCAAGAAAATCAACCACCAACGGTGGCATTGAAGCGTTGCGGTCCGCCGCCGGGTCGAACGCACGCCGCAGGCATGAGGTTCGGACGCGGCGGCGGCAAGTCCGCAATATCAGGCCTTGTCGATCAGACTTTGTAGTAGCGCTCAGCGCGCTTTTGCGCACGTTCAGCCGCTTCCTTGGGCGTCTTGGCGCCGCTGGCAGCTTCAGCCACCATGTTGGGGATGATGAAGTCAGCACCTGCGCCTGCCGATGCGTAACCCAGCTTGCCGGCGTAGCCTGACGGACGCATGTTCTTCAGCGCATCGCGGTAAGGCGTGTGCTTGGGATCCACGGTCCAGATCGCGTTCTTCTCATAGGCCGCGAGCGGATGGGCGATGTAGCCGCCACAGCCCATCAACCAGGCATCGTACTGCTCCTGCTCCATCATGAAGCGCAGGAACTCCTTGGCGGCGTTCGGGTACTTGCTGTACTTCATGACCATCTGGTTGAAGAACAGATTCGCCTCGGTCGGCACGCCGACCGGGCCGATCGGGAAGGCCGCATGGTTGATGTCAGACGCCAGGTCGCGAACCTTCGGGTCGGTCGAGTTCTTGGCGGCGTAGTAGATCGAGATGCCGTTGTTCGTGACGCTGACCTGGCCGTCGAGGAAAGCCTTGTTGTTGTTCGGGTCAAGCCAGGACAGCGTGCCCGGGATGAAGGCGGCGTACATCTCCTTGGCGTACTCCAGCGCCTTGATCGTCTCGGGGCTGTCGATCACGACCTTGTTGTTGGCATCGACCAGTTTGCCGCCGAAGGCCCAGATCAGCCAGTTGGTCCACAGGCTGTCGCCGGTGGCATTGCCCAGCGCGAAGCCGGCCGGCGTGCCCTTGGCATGCAGCGCCTTGAGCATCTTCAGGAAGCCATCCATGTCCTTCGGGAAGGCGTCGAAACCGGCCGCCTTCAGCTGGCTCTGGCGATAGACCATCGTCCCACCGGCCGCCCCCAGCGGCACGCCGATCCACTTCTTGCCGTCCGGGCGCAAATAGGTCTGGCAGGCCGAGTACCAGCCGCCGTACTTCTTGCCGAGGTATTCACA
>JBILYN010000533.1:0-2884 GCA_044377715.1 Aquabacterium sp. | reverse complement strand
AGCACCACAGGCTCCGCGACGCTTGGGTGCGGTTTTCGCAGCCGCCTGAAGCGGCTCCCAGGGTCCCTGTGCCGGAAGTCAACCTCGGCGACGGCTCCTGCAGGCACCTTGACGCCTTGGCGGCTCGCCGCACGGCCTCGCTGGCCACCCGTTTCATGACCTGGACGAGTGGGTGTCTGCGGGCGCGACCCGGTCGATGCCCTGGGCAAGCAGTCGTGAGGTCTGTCCGCGGTTGGCCGTTAGGCGATCTGGCCGGCTCGAAGTGACTTTCGATGCCAACTTCCAACAGGACGCAGTTTCCGGACGCGAGCGGCAGTGGATTGGCGACGACGGCCACGGCGCGACGAATTTTCGGACACGAACAGGACACGGGGCCCTACAAAGACACAGGACCTAGCTGCTATCGCTGCTAAGTCCTTGTTTTATATGGCTCCTCGACCAGGGCTCGAACCTGGGACCTACGGATTAATAGTCCGTGGGGAACGGGTTTTCCCGGGACAGTGCGGTACGCCCTGATTTTCTAGAAGCCTTTACAAAACAACAGGTTACGTTCATAGTCGTCCCGAGGCGTCCAACACCATCGCGGCCAAAACTGGCACCAGACTGGCACCAGGAGACTTACGGACTATGGCATCTGATGCGAAATCAAGCACTGGCGAAGTGATCCGCTCGCTGCAGGGTGCAGGCTTCGTGACCCTGCACAGCCGGTTGGACCGCGGCGGTGCACTGCAGGCGAGAAGGCTTGCCAATGGGGCCGTCCAGCTCTACTGGCGCTACTCCCTCGGCGGGAAAACGAATCGGGAGCCGATCGGCCTCTACGATGCATCGGCGCCGCCGAAAAAGCTGCAGCCGACAACCAAGGGTTATGGCATTGCCGCGGCGCTGGAGAAGTGCAGGGCGCTTGCCGACACCCATGCCGAAAACGCTCCCGCAGGTGGCCTTCGGGAAGCCAAGGAAGCGCAGCGAAGGCAGTTGGTCGCGAAGAAGGCGGTCGAGATCGAGAAGTCGACCCACACGTTGCAAAAGCTTCTCGACACCTACGTCGAGCACCTGAAGACGCAGGAGCGACGCAGCCATGCGGACGCCAGCGGCCTGTTCCAATTGCATGTGGTGGAAGCCTGGCCAAAGGTGGCCGAGGCGCCTGCGGTCGACTTGACGCCAGATCAGGTGCTCGACATGCTCCGCCGCTTGATCGAAGCTGGCAAGGGCCGAACTGCCAACAAACTGCGGTCTTACCTCCGGGCCGCCTACCAATGCGCCCTCGACGTTCGCACCACGGCGTCGATTCCTGTCGCGTTCAAGGCATTTGGAATCGTCTTCAATCCCGCCGGTCAGACCAAGCGTTCACCGCAGTTCGACAGACCGGACAAGCGCCCACTGCCGAGCGAGGAGCTGCGTATTTACTGGAAACTGATTGAACCAGCGCCGGGGATCGAGGGGGCTGCCTTGCGCCTGCACCTGCTGACCGGTGGGCAACGGATCGAGCAACTCGTGCGTTTGAGATGGCGGGATGTAGCCCAGGAGTCCATCACGATATTCGACGGCAAGGGCCGGCCAGGGCAGGGGCCTCGTCCGCACCAGATCCCGCTCACCGCTGAGGCAGCCAGCGCGCTTGCTGCATTCAAGGTTGCCGGTGACTACGCCATCTCTACAACCTCAGGCAAGAAGCCTATCAGCGTCAGGACACTGGCCGGTTGGGCCCAAACCATCCTGGGGACGTCGATTGCTGAGTTTCAGCTCAAGCGCATTCGCTCCGGCGTGGAAACCTTGCTGGCGGCCAACGGCGTCAACCGCGATGTGCGTGGCCACTTGCAGTCGCATGGTCTGACCGGTGTGCAGGCCCGCCACTATGACGGCCACGACTACATGCCGGAGAAGCGCAAGGCGTTGGAGATCCTGCGGCGCGAACTGGGCCGCAGTGACGCCAAAGATTGAAGCGGCAGGCCGTGACCGGCGTCAACTGTCCTGGCCGCGCATTGACTCATCAGAATTGCTACCCGTGCTGACCTGTTGCCTCACGTAAGTTGTTACCCGTCGGATTGTCCGACGGGGGCAGCGCAACGTGACGAGGCAAATCAGCATGACGACACGCAAGGAGTTGGTCGAGGCACTGCGGCTGCGATATCGCAGCGCGGCGTTCAGCGACCGGATCAAGATCCTCGACGAGTTCGTGGCCTTGACCTGCTACCACCGCAAGCACGCCATCCGCGTACTGCGCGGGGAGTTCAGTCCGGCAACCGAAGTGCGCCAGCGCAACCGCTTGTACGACGAGGCGATAGCCCAGGCGCTGACGGTATTATTGGAAGCCGGCGATCGGGTGTGCGGCAAGCGCCTGAAGCCGTTGATCCCGATGCTGGTCGATGCCATGGCGCGTCATGGCCATCTCGACCTGGACCCTGCCATCAGGACAAAGATCTTGCAGATCAGCGCGGCGACCATCGATCGCGTGCTGGCGTCCACGCGGGCGCACATCGACGGACAGCGCAAGCGGCGCAAGGGCGTTGGCTCGGCGATCCGCCGCTGCATCCCGGTGCGCACCTTCGCCGACTGGCTCGACCCGCCGCCCGGGTTCTTCGAGATCGACATGGTCGAGCACTGCGGCGGCAGCAAGACGGACGGTGATTTCGTCCACACCCTCACGCTGACCGGCATCGCCAGCGGTTGGACCGAGTGCGTGGCCATGCGGGTTCGCGAGCAGATGCTGGTGATCGAAGCGTTCGACAAGGTGGCCGCCGAGCTGCCTTTCGCGATGCTCGGCGTGGACTCAGACAACGACAGCACCTTCATGAGCCAGAGCGTCTTCGACTACTGCAAGGGGCATGGCCTGGTGCAGACACGCTCGCGGGCCTACAAGAAGAACGACCAGGCCTGGGTCGAGCAGAAG
>JBILYN010000534.1:0-2884 GCA_044377715.1 Aquabacterium sp. | reverse complement strand
CCTATCCCCGGCCGGCGAAAACTCAGGCCATCGTCGGTCAGCAACAATGACTCCAGGTTGACCTCGTCCGACATCGATTCGGCCAACGCTGCCTGCTCGTCGAGCTCGCGCTGGCGCGGATGCGGCAGCGGTCGGGGCAGCTCGATCTGGGCCTGCTGGCGGTCGGGCAGCGGATAGACACTGCCCACGCTGCGCGCAAACAGGCCTTGGGGCGCGGGTTGGCTGCGCGCGATGGCGGCGGCGAGTTCCTGGGCTGCGCGCTCATTCGCCTCGCGCGCCGCAGCGTCGCGCCGCGCCTGGTGCAGGGCTTCGCGCAGCACACCGAGTTCGGCGAAGCTGCCGATCCTCACAACAAGCCCCGCTCGGCAAACGACACCACCTGGCCTTGCCCGATCACCAAGTGGTCGAGTACCCGGACATCGACCAGCGCGAGTGCATTCTTGAGCGACTGGGTCAGGAACTCGTCGGCGCGCGACGGCTCGGCCACGCCTGATGGGTGGTTGTGCGCCAGGATCACCGCACCGGCATTGCGCGTCAGTGCCAGTTTGACCACCTCGCGCGGGTAGACGCTGGTCTGGCCCAGCGTGCCGGTGAACATCTGGTCGAGCTTGATCAAGCGATGCTGGGCGTCCAGAAACAGCACTGCGAACACCTCGTGCGGCAAGTTGCCCAGATGGAGTTGCAGGTAGTCCTTGACGGCCCGCGGTGAGTCGAAAACCGGCGCTGCGCTGAGCTGCTGGGCCAGCGCACGACGCGCCATCTCGATCACCGCCGCCAGTTCGGCCTGCTTGGCGGGGCCCAGACCCTTGATCGATTTCAAGTCAGCGGCCTGCGCATGCAGCAGTTCAGCAAATCCGCCGAAGCGCTCCAGCACATGGCCGGCCATCTGCAGCACGCCTTGACCCTTGAAGCCGGTGCGCAGCAGCAATGCCAGCAGTTCAGGGTCTGACAGGCTGGCGGCGCCGTGCTGCAACAGTTTTTCACGCGGCCTGGCATCCGCCGGGAGTTGCTTGATCGACATGGCTTGTGGTGGTGGTGCGGCGTTCGGGCGGGGTTCGGGCGGTGTTCAGGCTGTAGGCCGGGGCTCGTAGAATGGTGTTCAGTCTATGCGCCCGGTTCGGGCTCCGCTTCCCCTCATCATCTCCCCCATCAGCGTGATCACCATCCAGGAGGGGTCGTTCCTGACCCTGCATTACCGGCTCGCAGGCCCCGACGGCGCGGATGTGATCAACACTTTTGCCGACAAGCCGGCGACGCTGTCGTTGGGCAGCGGGCAATTGGCGCCGGCGATGGAGCAACGCCTGATCGGACTGGTCGAGGGCACGCGGCAGACTTTCTCGCTCGCCGCTGGCGAGGCCTTCGGTGCCCGCAACCCCGAGCTGCTGCAACGTGTCAAGCGCAAGCTGTTGGCCGAGCTCGGCGACCCCGACGCCGAGTACCAGGTCGGCGATGTGGTGCAGTTCCCGACGCCTGATGGTGGTGGCAGCTATGCCGGCGTGGTGCGCGACAGCGGTGAGGGCTGGTTGCTGTTCGACTTCAACCACCCGCTGGCAGGGCAAGCGCTGAGTTTTGAGGTGCATGTGATCGGGGTTCTGTGATGGCTTTAGTGCCGACATCGTCGATCACCGAGGTCTTGCTGGCCGAGCCGCGTGGATTTTGCGCCGGTGTGGACCGGGCGATCGAGATCGTCGAGCGCGCGTTGACTCGCTTTGGCGCACCGATCTACGTCCGCCATGAGATCGTCCACAACACCTATGTCGTCAACGATCTGAAGCTCAAAGGCGCCATCTTCATCGAGGATTTGGCCGATGTGCCGCCTGGCGCGACCTTGATTTTCAGCGCCCACGGTGTCAGCCAGGCGGTGCGTGGCGAGGCGGCTGCGCGCGGATTCCAGGTCTTCGATGCCACCTGCCCGCTGGTCAGCAAAGTCCATGTCGCGGTGGCCAAGCTCGCACGCGAGGGCTACGAGTTCATCATGATCGGCCACAAGGGGCACCCCGAAGTCGAGGGCACGATGGGCCAGCTCTCAGAGGGCATCTATCTGGTCGAGGACGTGGCCGATGTCGCGTCGGTCAAGCCGCGCGGCGACTTGCTGGCGGTGGTGACCCAGACCACGCTCAGCGTTGACGACGCCGCCGAGATCTTGGCCGAGGTCAAACGCCTGTTTCCGCAGGTGCGCCAGCCCAAGCACCAAGACATCTGCTATGCCACCCAGAACCGCCAGGATGCGGTCAAGCTGATGGCGCCGCAGGTCGATGTGGTGATCGTCGTCGGCAGTCCGAGCAGTAGCAACAGCAACCGCTTGCGTGAGCTCGCCGACCGCCTGGGCACGCCTGCCTACATGGTCGATGCGGCTGATGACTTGGAGCCGGCGTGGTTCGACGGCCGCCCCCGTGTCGGCCTGACGGCCGGCGCGTCGGCGCCCGATATCCTGGTCCAGCAAGTCATTGCGCGGCTGCGGGCGCTGGGGGCTTTGAGTGTGCGGCGCCTGGCCGGGGTCGAGGAGACGGTGCACTTTCCGCTGCCGATGGGTTTGGGCGACAAATCCATGAGCCAGGATGCCGCATCGCGATCCTGAGTTCTTCACTGCCGGCGGCGACTGCTGCCCGCTGGTCGTGCCGTTTGCGCCAAGCCATCACGTTCAAGATTCGACTTTCCCAGGACCCACGCCATGCTCGACATCACCCAACTGCGCCGCGACCTGCCAGGCGTGGTGGCCAGGCTCAATGCCCGCAAGACACCTCAGCCGTTTCTCGATGTGGGGCGGTTCTCGGCACTCGAGGCCGAGCGCAAGACCTTGCAGACCCGCACCGAGGAGTTGCAAGCAAGGCGCAACAGCCTGTCACGGCAGATAGGCCAGAACAAGGGTCGGGGCGAGGACAGC
>JBILYN010000532.1:0-2891 GCA_044377715.1 Aquabacterium sp. | reverse complement strand
AACGGCCCAGACACCGCAACGTCGCGCCAGGCCAGCGCGCCAGCCACGGTCTTGACGACGACCCGGGTGTCGCGCTCGGTGGCGATCATCAGACCGAAGTCCACGCCTTTGAGCTCCATGCCGATGGCGCCCTGTGCCACCCCATCGGGCTTGCCGTCGTTGTTGCTGTCGACCAGCGTGCCGTGGAGGCCGGCAAACACATAGTCGACCTTGCCGCCGACCTTGAGCACGTCGTTCGAGATCTCGGTGCCATCGTCTAGCGTCAGCATCTGGGTCGACTTCTCGAAAGCCAGCGAACCCGCGAAGTGGACGTAGTCGCTCACCGTCACGTTGACATCGGCGCTGGCGCGAACCAGTTCGCCCTGGCGCCCGTCCATGTTCAGGCTGATCGCCGGGCTGGTGCTACCGGTGATCACTGCCATCGGATGGAGCCTGAAATCAACCACCTGCGTCGCCGCGTTCGCGCCTGGGCTCAGCCCGAAGACCTGGTTGACGCCTATCGACAGGGTGTTGACCGTCATCTGCAGCGCGTTGCTGCCGACAAATCCGACTGTGGCCGCGCTGGCCTGCAAGCCCAGCCAGGTCACGCCGCTGTACTTGCCTGCATTGAGCGGGTCGTCGCTAGGGCTCAGCAATGCCAACGCAAAGCTGGCGTCGGCCAGCACGAAGCCAACCGCGTTGGGGTTGACCGCGCCCGCATCCAGGTTGTTGATACGCCCATCGCCATTCGTGTCGACGAAATAAGGCCCACCGACGCCGGCAAAAGCGTTCAGCCCGCTGCCGCCCAGCGTCAGCGCGTCGACGACCACGGACTGGCCATTGGCCAAGGTGACGCTGGTGGTCGACTTCTCGAATCCCAGGTTGCCGTGGGCCTCGACGAAACCAGCGACCGACAGGTCGAAAGCTCCGGCGGCGCGGACCAGCTCACCTTTCTTGCTATCGATCGTCAAGTCAGTGCTGGTTCGGTAACCGGTGTAGACCTTGAACTTGTTCAGGTCCAGCACCTGGCTGGCCTTCGTGCCCGCACTGACGCCGCTGACCAGGTTGATGTCGACGGCGATGTCGTGTGCGCTGGCGGTGACGCCGTTGACGCCGACCAGCGCCACCTCGGCAGCCTTGGCCTGCAGTGAGACCCAGTTGCGCGCCGGTGCACCCAGCTGCACGCGCTCGAAACCGAGCACCAGGCCGAACTCGGCGCCGACCGCGCTGAGCCCGAGCGCGCTGTTGTTGACCGTATCGTTCAGGTCGATCAAGCCGTCGCCATTGGTGTCGCTGCGGTAAGGGCCGTTGACACCGACAAAAGCGTTCAGATTGGTGCCGCCGACGGTGATCAGGTCAGCCTGCACGGTCTGGCCATTGGCCAGCGTTATCGCCGAGCTGGATTTCTCGATCGCCAGCGTGCCGCCGGCGTGGAAGAAGCCCGCGACATCGATGTCGACGCCGCCGGATGCGCGCAGCATGCGGCCGCGGCTGCCATCGAAGCCCAGCGTCAGCGTGCGGTCGGTGCCGGTCGTGACCTGAACCGAATGCACCACCGTCGCGTCGCCGACCACGCGGTCGCTGAAGTCGATCACCGCGTCGGCCATCAGCGCGATCTGGACCTTCGCCACCGCGCCGGTGCTGCTGGCCAGCTTGGCGTCTAGCGTGGTGACGGCGCCGGTGTAATACAGCTTGCCGGTGGACATCAGGTAGGCGGACAACGCCTGCGCGGTGCCGGTCAGGCTGAGGGCCTGTGGGGTACCGCTCAGCGTCACGCCGGTGCCTGCGGAGGCGGTCAGCGCGCCCAATGGCGTGCTGCTGCTGGCCGGCATTGCCAGCGTCAAGGTCAGCACGTCGCTGTCGTTGCGCCAGCCCAGCGTGTTGAACGACGCGACATCGAACTTCAGGTTCAAGGGCGCACCAGGCGTCATCTTGAAACCGCCGCTCAGACCCAGGATCGCCGGTGCCACGCCGCCGCTGTAGCTGCCGGTCCTGAACGAGTCATCGCCGATCATCAGCTGGGTCTGCACGCTGCCCTGTGCATTGGTGGCGTTGATCGTCATCGCCTGGCCCAGCGTTCCGCTGTAGCCCAGGGCCTGGCCTGAGGCCAGGTAAGCACTGACCGCCAGCGCCTTGCCGCTGATGCGCAGCTGGGTGATGCCGGTCGACAAGCCGTCGGTCGACGAATCGGTTTCGGGCTGGACGGCGGTCAAGACCACCATGCCGCCGAGGGCTGCGGTGTCTGACAGGCTCAGCGGCAGGTTCGTCAGGTCGGTCGCACCCGAAGACAGGCCGACGACGATCAGCGCGCCGCTGCCGCTGGCGGCATAGGCGTCGCCGGCGTTGATTTTGGCGCGGACCGCCGCGGCGATATTGGCCAGCGCGCCATTCGAGCCCGTCAGGTCAGCAGCCGTCACCTGGTGGCTGAAGACGCTTGAACCCAGGCCCAGCGTCAAGGTGTCGCCGACCTGGAACACACCGGCCAGCGCGAAGCTGCGGATCGGGCTGAAGGCGCCGCCCATCCGGGTGACCAGTGAGTCGGTGCCCTTGACCGTCAGCGTGCCTTTGCTGGCGTCGAGGTCGAACTGCACGAGCAGCGGTTCGACGCCGCTGCCGAAAGCAGCGTTGCCGAATTGGAAGCCATCAACACCAGGGTCCAGCGTGGGCGGCAGCGACACCGTCGGCGCGGACAAGCTGGGGCCCTGGTAGACAAAACCGCTGTCGTAGGTGACCAGGTTGATGTCGACGCCGAGGGAATGAACATCGAAGCGGATGTCGCTGGGCAGGCCGACCATCGCGTCGATCGCGTCGACCGTCGCGGTGGCAGCGACCCAGGTGCTGCCGGCGTGAGCCGTGTCCTTGGGGTTGAACAGCGCGAGGCCGAACTCGACACCGCGAACGCCGAAACCGCG
>JBILYN010000531.1:0-2899 GCA_044377715.1 Aquabacterium sp. | reverse complement strand
TGCAAACGCGACCCGAACAATCTGACCTGCGCACCAGCGCCCGCCAGCTCGGCGGTGGCCGCAACAATGGTCCGGGCTTGTTCGTGGGTGAGCCGCATCGGCCAGAGTGTAGTGGGGTGGGCCCGCGTCCTGGCCCGCTGCGGCGGGCGCCTCGCGCCGCTCAGGCCTCGATGCTGATCACCCGGCGGATCTCGTCGGTCTTGAAACCCAGCGCCATCGGGCTGCGCACGCCGGGCAGCGTGATCACGTCGTAGAGCTCGTCGACCAGGCCCTCGATGCGCAGCCAGTGCACCGCATCGCCGGTGCGCAGGTCGATCACCTGCACGCCGCAGCGCGCCTCGGCCTGGCGCGACTTCAGCGCCTCGTCCAGCGGCAGGCCCGTGAAGGTCTTGTTGTGGCGCGGTTTGGACGTGCCCACCAGCGCGAAGTCGCCGTGGAAATACAGCCCGCGCATGTAGCCGGCGCAAAACGTCACCGGCACGAAGCGGCCGGTCTCGAGCTCCAAATGGCCGAACTCGCCGGTGCCTGAGTTGCACAGCCACAGCTTGCCCTGGTGCCAGCGCGGCGAATGCGGCATTGACAGCCCGCCCGCGACGATCTCGTTGCGCTGCACGTCGATCACGATGCCGCCGCCGGCGCGGTGGTCGCGCCAGCCATCAACCACATCCGACTGGCTGACCGCGGTGACATAAGCCGCACGGCCGTCGCGCATCGCCAGCCCATTCAGGTGGCAACGGTCCTCGGCCGCGAGCTTGCTGGCAAACGGCGGTCGCCACAGCGGCTTGAAGCTGTGCGTCTCGCTCAAGTTGGCCAAACAGCCGAACAGCGTGTTGACGAAGACCAGTTTGCCGTCGGCGTCGACCGCCATGTCGTGGATGTCGCAGTCGCCGGTGGTGTTGCCGACCTGCGGCACATAGAGCCGGTCGTGGCCTTCCTGCTGCTCGCCCTGCGTGAACATGTTCTCGAAGCGCCAGACCTGGTGCAAGCTGCTCATGTAAAAGCCGTTCGGCGTCGGGCACAGCCCCATGCAGCGGTTGAAGGTTCGCTCGAACACCGACAACTCGCCATTGGGCTTCAAGCCCAGCATGAACAGCTTGCCGATCTGGTATGTGGTCAGCGCCATCGACAGCTTTTGCTCAGCCATCCAGGCCAGCATCTGGCGCGACGTAGTGATCTCGAAAGATGGGCTGCTCAGGTCGGTGGTTTGCATACAAGATATTTTGAAGGTTTAACTGGTGCGCTTGGTCGCGCCACGAACATCACTCGGGATTGCAGCCTGGCCGCGCCGGGCGCTGCCCAGCAGCCGCCCACCGCCACCCGCGCAGTGCTGCACCCACATGCGCCGCAGCAGCGCCTGGAAGGCCTGCACATAAGCGTCGACATCGCACAGCGCAGATCCGGCCATGCACGCGCGCAGCGCAGGCCGGCCGGCGCGCAAGCCTGCGAGGTCTCGTGCCAGCTTGACCGCCGCGTCAACATAACGATCATCGTCCTCGGCCACCCAATCCGGCCGGCCCAGTGTGTGCAGGAAGCTCGCGCCCATGCGCGAGACGAAATTGGTGCCCGCCAACGCCACCACCGGCACCCCCATCCACAGCGCCTGCAAGCTGGTGGTGCCGCCGTTGTAAGGCGTGGGGTCGAGCGCGATGTCGATGTCGCGGTACTCCTGCATCATGTCGGCCAAGCCGCTCGGGCCCCTGAAGACCAGGCGATCGGCGCTGATGCCCTGGGCCGCGAACAGTGCGGCAAAACGGGCTTGCACCTCGGCGTCTTTCAGCGAAGGCGCTTTGAGCAGCAGCTCAGCGCCAGGCAAGGCGTGCAGCACCCGCGACCACAGCGCGATCGTTCGCGGCGTCAGCTTCATCGCGTTGTTGAAAGAACCCAGGCGCAGCGCAGCGCCGGGCTCGCGCGGCGAGGGCAGCGGGTAGGCGTCGACCGGCGCCCAGCAGAACACGCTGCCCGGCAGCTGGGCGATGCCCTCGCTGAACAAGTGGCCGTGCTCGGCCGGGCTGACCACTGCGTCGCCGATCAGCCAGTCGATCGCCGACAAACCGGTCGAGTGCGGGTAGCCCAGGAAAGTCGCTTGCACCGGCGCCGCGCGCAGCGCGAACACGCCCAGCCGGTGGGTCGACGTGTGGCCGCCCAGGTCGACCAGCAGGTCGACGCCGTCGGCGACGATGGCCCGCTGCAGCGCGCTGTCGTCCAGCGCAGCGGCCTCGACCCAGCGGTCGGCGCAGCCCTGGGCCTGGCGGGTGTACTCGTCGTGCATCGTCCCGGTGTGGTAGACACAGACCTCGAAGCCGGCATGGTCCAGCCGCAGCAGCACCGGCAGCATGAAGATGTTGACCGGGTGCTGGCGGTGCAGGTCGCCGGTGACCAGGCCCAGCCGCAGCCGCCGTTGGGCCAGCTTGGCGTTGGCGAAATCGGTCTTGCGCTGCACGGCGGCCTCGATCGGCGCGCAAAGACGGCGGTGCAGCGCGGCGACCTCGGCCGCAGGCAGCTCGTCCTGGTACAGCGAGGTCATCGCGATGCTGGACGCCAACCTCGACAGCGGGTCGCCGCCCGCCGCGTATGCCGATTGCAAGGTCGCGAGGTGGCCCGCAGCGTCGCCCATCCGGCCCTGCAGCCCGGCTTCGAGCAGCCTCGCATCGGCGTTGCCGGGGTCGACCGCCCGCAGCCTGGCCAGCGTGGCGCGGCAATCGGCCAACGCATAGACCTCGGACTCGATCCTGGCCAGCGCCAACAGCGTGGCCACGCTGTCCGGGCGGATTGACAGCGCTTTTTTCAGCACCTCGATGGCTTCTTGCCAGTAGTTGTGGGCGTAGACCCGGCCGGCCAGCGACAGCAGAAAATCGGGGTTGTTCGACCGCGCGGCGCGGGCAAACGCCTTCTCGGCCGC
>JBILYN010000191.1:0-8784 GCA_044377715.1 Aquabacterium sp. | reverse complement strand
ACGCCGGAACGCATGGAGTTCGTCGAGCGCGCTCAGTTCTCGCACGTCGATTCGTCCGTTGGCAGCCACGATCATCGCCAGTGCGTGAGCCAAGGCTTCGTCAGGTGCCGGCACAGAATGCGTCATCGTCTCCCCTCCTCGTGCCAAGTGGCCACAGCGAAAAGACCAACCCCCGCGGCCGATTCCAGTGGCTCCCTTAATGAGCCTCGGCAGCGGCTCGGGTTCCATCGCATGAAGCGGGTATCGAGCGGGCGTTGATATCGATCAACGAACGCGACTCGGACGCTGCCGTTAGGTCTCACCCAACCTCGCTGCTCGAGGCGACCGACTCCACCAGCATGCACCACGCCTACTGCGGGGTAACGTCGGCCGAGGCACGCCCGCGCGGTGCAGCGGCCGTTGCGCCATCCTTGCGCTTCGCCGGCGAACCCCGACTGCGGGGCCGGGCAATCAGAAGCGGCAGCTTGCAGCGCGCCGCCACGCGCGTCGCCACCGAGCCCAGCAGCACGGCCTTGAACGCACCACGCCCGTGCGAGCCCATCACCAGCAGATCCGCCGGGTGCGCTGCCAGATACTCCACGATCACGTCGCCGGCGTTGCGCCCCTCGAGCCGCACCAACTCAGCCTCGACCTTGGCTTTGGCGAACAGCGCGAGCGCCGGGGCGGTGGCCGCGTCGAGGTCGACCCCATCAGCCTGCCCGTCCACCACGTGCATGAGCCGGAACTGCGGCGCAGGACCGAACACCGCCTGCAGCGCCAGCGCCGCCCGCACGGCCGCCAGCCCATGGCGGCTGCCATCGACGGCAACCACCACGCGGAGGGACGCGGCGCGCGGCGGCGGTCCATCGCGCAGCACCAGCAGGGGCGCCGTGCTGGCGGCCAACACCGCCTGAGTGACCGAACCGAACAGCAAACCCTTGAGCGCCGTCTGCCCACGCGAGCCCATCACCACCAGGTCGGCATGGCCCTGCGTCGCCGTGCGGCTGACGACCTCGGCGGGGCTGCCAACGACGTACTGCGCCTTGGACTTGAGCCCTGCAGCAGCCAGACACTTCTGCGCCGGGTCGAGCACCGCCTTGGCCTCGGTCTGGTGATAGCTGCGCACTAGTTCGCGTCCTGCAGCGCGCGCGGCACGCGGCGGGATGGGGAACTGGACATTGAGCAGCCGCAGTTCGGGCCGAGCGCCTAGGCAGGCGGCCCGGGAGGCAATGAAGTCGAGCGAGGCATTGCTCGTGGCGCTGCCGTCGACGGGGATCAGCACTTTCATTTCGGCTCCTGGAAACGGCAGTCGTCTTCGCACCAAGCTGGCCCGTGCATCGGCATCAGTTCCGGCCTGCATGCCGCGGGTCGCGGATCAGCAGCAGCGGCTTGTCGCTGCGGGCGGCCACCCGCATGGCGACCGACCCCAGCACGAGGGACTTGAACGCCCCCTGGCCGTGGGAGCCCATGACCAGGACGTCCAACTGGCGCCTGCGCGCGTAGTCGGCGATGGCATCACCGGCATGGGCGCCCAGCAGCGGAGCGGCCGTGGCTTTCATGCCCGCCTTGGCGAAGAGCTTCAGGGCGGCGGCCATGACTTTGGCGAACTGTGGCGCGAGCGCATGGTCGTCCACGGCAATTCCGTAGACAGGTATCGCGCGGTAGGCCAGGCCTTTGATGGGTGGCGCCGCGGTCCGCTCGCTGTCGATGACGTGGATCAACTCGATGCGCGGCTCCGCACCGAGGAGATCGCGGTGCTTGATCGCCCAACGGACGGCTGCCTGACCGTAGCGGCTGCCGTCCAAGGCGATCCCCACCGACAGCGAGTCCCGCTGGGGCGCCTTGGCGCTGCGCAGGATGAGCAGCGGCTTGGTGCAGCCGGCGAGAACGGCATTCGTCATGGAGCCGAACAGCAGCCCCTTGAGCCCCGAACGGCCGCGAGAACCCATGACGATCAGGTCGGTGCCGCCGCGCACAGCCACGGCCCCGATGGCATCCGAGCGACTGCCCAGGACGTAGCTGGCCTTCGCCGCGATGCCCGCTTGCTTCAGCCTCGCCATGGCTGGACGCAGCACGTCGTCGGCCTGGGCGCGTTGGTAGGCCTTCGCCTCTTCCCGACCGATGGCACGGATTACGCGCACCGACAGCGTCGGCTGGACGTTGAGCAGGTGGACCTCGGGTTCCTGCCCGATGAGGGTAGAACGCGAGGCCACGAAGTCCAGCGCCGCGTCGGAGTGGTCGCTGCCGTCGACGGGGATCAGGATTTTCATGTTGCCACCGGCTCGGTCTGAGGGGCCTGCGGGCTGCCGGCCTGCCACAACTGCTCTTGCGCGAGGCGACCGGCGCGGTCGCTGTGATGCTGCAGCCGCAGACACCTGAGTGCATACGCTGCAAGTTCGGCTTCGGCTGGGGCCGTTGCACTCTGGAACCGGATGTCCACGATGTGTCCTCTTCTGGTGCTCCGCTATGAACGATCTATGTCACTCTAGGCCTCTCACGTGCGCACGTAAACTCGATTAATCGAGTCCAGTCACTCGAATAAATCTGATGCCAGCGATGAACTACAAGCACCTTCACTACTTCCTGCAGGTGGCAGAGGCCGGCAGCGTGGCGGCAGCCAGCCGACAACTGCACCTGACCCCGCAGACCATCAGCGGGCAGATACAACTGCTCGGCGACCGCCTCGGTGGCCCCTTGTTCGAGAAGGTCGGCCGTCGCCTGGAGCTGACCGAGACCGGGCAGCTGGCCTTGAACTACGCGAAGGAGATCTTCTCCCTCGGATCGGAACTGGAAGCGGCGGTGCGGGAAGAGCGCCGGGTCGGAAGGACACTGGAGTTCCGCATCGGCGTGGCGGACGCCGTGCCCAAGTCGATCGCCTACCGGTTGGTGGAACCGGCGCTGACGATCGAGCAACCGGTACGCATGGTTTGCCGGGAGTGGCGGCTCGATCGCCTGCTGGCCGAACTCGCCGTGCACACGCTGGACCTGGTGATCGCAGACGCGCCGCTGCCGTCCACGGTGAGCGTGAAAGCCTTCAGTCACCTCCTCGGGAGTTCACGCGTCGGCGTCTTCGCGTCGCGTACCTTGAAGGCCCGCTCGCGCAGGCCCTTCCCCGACTGCCTGGACGGCGCACCGCTGCTGATGCCCGGCGAGGACTCCGCCGTCGGACAGCAACTGCGCGCCTGGTTCAAGTCCCAGCGCTTGCGGCCTCGCATCGTCGCCGAGTTCGACGACAGCGCCCTGGCGCAGGAGTTCGGCCGCCAGGGTGTGGGCTTTCTGCTGGCGCCGGAGGTACTGGGCGACGAGATCGAGTCACGACACCAGGTGCAGCACGTGGGCACGATCGACGGGGTCGAGGAACATTTCTATGCCATCTCGGTCGAGCGGCGCATCACCCATGCCTGCGTGCTCGCCATCACCCGCGCTGCCCGAGGCGAGTTGTTCCAACCCACGGCGCGCGCAAAGACGTCCCGCGCGGGCGCGCGTTGAAAGGCGGCATGACGCATGGTCCGACACGCTGGCGGGCAGTGCTCAGTGCGACATCAACACCGGAACGGTCATCGTCTCAAGCATCGTGCGGGTGACACCACCCAGAACCAGTTCCCACAGGCGTGAGTGGCCATAACCGCCCATCACGATGAAGTCGGCATGCATGTCTGCGGCGTGGGACAGCAGCGCTTCGGCCACGGCCACGTCGGGAACGCCGCCGCGCCGCATGCGCTCGCCGGTCGAAGCCTCGGCCTGGCTCAGCAGGGTGGGAAGAGCCTGCACGCCGTGCCGTGCAAGGTAGGCCGCCACCCGCTCGAGCGAAGCACGGTGCGATGACCCGTCGCCCCGGGTGTCCTTCGCAAAGCTGACCAACTCGACGTGGGAGGCACGCGCCAGCAGCGGCAACGCATCGCGCACGGCGCGCGCACTCTCCCGGGTGTCGGCCCACGCCACGAGTGCGCGGCGCAGCGGTCCCTCCTCGCCAGACACGGCCCCTTCGGTCGGAACCCCGACATAGGGCACGGTCAGCACGGGACAGGCGGAGCCGACGAGCAGCCGCGCTGACTGGCCGGTCGACAGCCCGCCGTCGCGGGCCGGATCGCGTTGCGACGTGATCAGCAGATCCGATGAGCGCGCATAGGACTGGAGCACTTCAACCGGGTCGCCATCGGCGTATCGCAAGTCGACGGCGAGGTCGTGACGCTGCCGTGCACCCGCCGCAAGGCGATCACCGAGGCCCTGCAGCGTTGCGCGCTGCGCCTGCGCAAGCTGCTGCGCCAGCGACGCCGCCTCCGCGCTGAGGCCCACGCCGGCACTGATGGGCGCCGCGACCAGCACAGCCGTCAACCTGGCGCCCAGGTCGGCTGCCAGACAAGTCGTCAGCTCGAACGCGTGGCGCGACACCACCTCGTCATTGACATGAACGACCAGATCGCGAATGGCAGCCATGGCTCACCTCTTCTCGGCAAGCCGACTGTAGTTCCGGCACCAGGTCTCGATTGCTCGAATATTCAGACCCTAAACATCGAAGAAATCTGCGATTGCGGTCCCTGCCATAGGAGAGCACTCTCCTCGACAGAAACACGCTTGCGCGGGCCCACTGCAACCATTGATTCTCGTCAATGTCACCCCCGGAACCAGGCACCACGCTGGCCTGTCCTTCTTGTGTGGGTGGCAACGCGGCTCGGAGCCGCTCCGAGAAGGAGACGCCCTGCTCGGACCGCAATGGCTGCGCCCGCCATGGATGACGAGTCACGCCCCACTTGACCTGCCGAGACCAATCCCGCTCAACGAGGAGACGATGATGACCGAGACCACACGGCCCCAACGCATGTTCATGGCCAGCGATCTGAGCGCACGGTGCGACCGCGCACTGGCCCGGGCGGCGTTGCTCGCGCGAGCCTGGCACAGCGAGCTGACCGTCGCGCATGTCGTGCATGCTGCTGAAGTGGCTGCGCACGACCGCCTCTTGAGCGGCGCGCCGTCGTGGCGCCGACCGGAGTCCTGGTCACAGACGCTGGAACGGGCGCTGCGCGCCGACCTGGCTGCGGAAGGTATAGCCGCGACATCAAGGGTCGTGATCGGCTCGACGGCCGATGCCGTGCTGCAGGGCGCGACCGACGACCGCGCGGACCTGGTCGTGCTGGGCATCGCCAAGGATGCACGGATGGATCGCATCCAGCTGGGCAGCACGGTCGACACCCTGGTGCGGCGCTCACGCGTACCCGTCCTAAACGTTCGGCGCCGCGCGCGCAGCGCCTACCGCCATGTGGTGGTCGCCACGGACTTCTCCACGCCCGCCCTGCAGGCCCTGCAGCTGGCCGCGCACTGGTTCGAGGGCGCTCGGCTGACACTCTTCCACGCCTACATCCCGCCCGGATCGGCGCTGACCAGCGGGCCTGTGGCCAATGACTCTTGGCGTGCCGCAGTGACGCAGGAGTGCGCATCGCACCTGGCCGAGGCCGCCCTCCTGGCGTCCGTCGAGGCCACGCTGCATCGCGTGCTGGAGCGGGGCACCCCGGAAACCTTGCTCCCTGACTACGTGGCCAGTGCCGATGTCGATCTGGTCGTGCTGGGTTCACAGGGTCGCAGCGGGCTTGCAAGGGCACTGCTCGGCAGCACGGCAGAGAACCTCCTGCACACGCTGGACTGCGACACGCTGGTCGTGCGCGGTGGCTGAACCCCGCCTCTCGCAAGGACACGACCCTCTGTCTCGTCCATACCCGGAGAACCACTGAGTGACGGACCGACAGACCGAAGACATCGACCCCGACTGGCACGCGCTGCCGGTCGATCAGTTGCTGCGCCATTTCGAGCTCGACCCGCAGAGGGGCCTTGATGCGGGCGCGGTGGTGCGAGCCCAGGCACGTCACGGTCCTAACGCAATTCCCGAGCATCCGACAAAACCTCTGTGGCGGACCTTCACGCGCCAGTTCAAGAGCCCATTGATCTACATCCTGTTCGTCGCCGCGGTGCTCGCCGTGGCCTTGGGGCATCACGGCGATGCCGGGGTCATCCTGGCCGTGGTGCTGGTCAACTCGCTGATCGGCAGCTTCCAGGAAGGCCGGGCAGAGCGTTCGATGGCGGCGCTGCGGCGGCTGTCTGCACTGCGTGTGCGCGTGCAACGCGACGGCGGCGAGCTCGTCGTCGAGGCGCGCGAGTTGGTGCCCGGCGACACCGTGCTGCTGGCCGCGGGCGATGCGGTGGCCGCCGATGCGCGCTTGATCGAAGAGGCCCAGTTGCAGGTCGCCGAGGCCGCGCTCACGGGCGAATCGGTGCCGGTGTCGAAGTCGGTGGCGGCGGTGCCCGATGCCACTGGCCTGGCCGACCGCCACTGCATGGTGTATTCGGGCACCCACGTCACCGCCGGCCGGGCGCGTGCTGTCGTCGTCGCCACCGGCACCCACACCGAGGTAGGCCGCATCGCCGGCCTCACCGAAGGGGCCGAAGAGCCCAAGACGCCGTTGGAGATACGGCTGGAGCAGTTCGGCCGAGCCCTCGTGGCCGCAGCCCTGGGCCTTTTCGTGCTGGTGGTGCTGCTGGGCCTGTGGCGCGAGTTGCCGCTGTCCGAGGTGCTGATGGTGGCCATCAGCCAGATGGTCTCGATGGTGCCCGAGGGCCTGCCGGTGGCGATGACGATCGCGCTGGCCGTCGGCATGCAGCGCATGGCCGATCGCGGCGCGATCATCCGGCGCCTGTCGGCGGTGGAGACGCTCGGTTCCACCACAGTCATCTGCAGCGACAAGACCGGCACCCTCACTCGCAACGAGATGACGGCCGTGACGCTGTGGCTGCCCGGCGGACGCAAGATCGCCGTCGGCGGCATCGGCTACGTCCCCGAAGGCGACCTCGTTGAGGGCGGAAGGCCTGCCGTGGGCGCTGACCCGGCCGTGCGCGAACTGTGCATGGCTGCTGCGCTGTGCAACGACGCGCAGTTGCTGCCGCCGCAGGATGAACGCGCCGGCTGGTCGGTGCTGGGCGATCCGACCGAAGGTGCGCTGCTGGTGCTGGCGTGCAAGGCCGGTCTCACGATCGAGGCCCTGCGCCGGGACGCACCACGCGAAGCCGAACTGCCCTTCGACAGCGACACCAAGCTGATGGCCACCCGGCACCGCATGGACAGCGCAGCGCGCCGCGTGTGGATCAAGGGCGCGCCCGAGGCCGTGCTGCGGCTGTGCGTGTCCGAAGGCGGTGCGGCACAGCAGGCGGCACGCGATGCCGCAGAGGGCATGGCCACGCAGGCGCTGCGCGTGCTGGCCTTCGCCACCGTGGACGACGATGCGCTCGATGCCACCGCAGGCTTCGATGCCCTCGCAGGCCACGCGCGCCTGCTCGGCCTGGTCGGCGAGATTGACCCGCCACGCGAAGAGGTCAAGCTCTCGGTCGCCGAGTGCCGGGTCGCCGGCATCCGCCCGATCATGGTCACGGGCGACCACAAGCTCACCGGCCTGGCCATTGCGCGCGAACTCGGCATCGCGCGCGACGGCGATCGCGCCGTGGACGGCCCCGAGCTCGAACGCATGGGCGAGGCCGACCTGCGCGACGCGCTGCCGGGCATCGCGGTCTTCGCCCGCGTGCAACCGGCGCAGAAGCTGCGCATCGTCGAGGCGCTGCAGGCGCGCGGCGAGGTGGTGGCGATGACCGGCGACGGCGTCAACGACGCACCGGCGCTGGCACGCGCCGATGTCGGCGTGGCGATGGGCATCACCGGCACCGAAGTCGCCAAGAGCGCGGGCAAGATCGTCATCACCGACGACAACTTCGCCACCATCGTCGGCGCCGTGCAGCAGGGCCGCGTCGTCTACGCCAACCTGAAGAAGGTGATCCTGTACCTGTTCGCCACCTCGATGGCCGAGGTGCTGGTGCTGCTACTGGCGCTGGTGGGCGGCTTCCCGCTGCCGCTGGTGGCGGTGCAGATCCTGTGGATCAACATCGTCACCGAGGGCACGGTGACGGTGAACCTGGTGATGGACCCGGCCGACGGCGACGAGATGCGCCGTGCGCCGGTGCCACGCGACGACCGCCTGCTCGGCGCCGAGATGCTCAAGCGCGTGGCGCTGATGACACCGTTGATCGCTGCCGTGACCTTCGGCTGGTTCGCGTGGCGGCTGGGCGAGGGCGCGGCGCTGGAGATCGTGCGCACCGAGACCTTCACCGTGCTGGCCATGTGCCAGTGGTTCAACGTGCTCAACTGCCAGTCGGCCAGCGCCTCGGCGCTGGGCTTGCGCATCGTGCGCAACCGCTGGCTGCTGGGTGGTCTCACGCTGTCGGTGCTGCTGCAGGCGCTGGTGCTGTACGCACCGCCGATGAACGCGCTGTTCCACACCGTGCCGCTGCCGCCGGAGTCGCTGCTGCCGCTGCTGGGGCTGGCCAGCCTGGTCCTGTGGTTGGAAGAAGCGCGCAAGCTGTGGGCGCGCAGGATGCCTCGGGCTCGGCCATGAGCCTTGCCTGGCTGCTCATCCAGTTCACGGCCTGCGCCGTACTGATCGCGCGGGCGGGCTACCTGCTCAGCCACAGCGCCGACGCCCTCGCCGGCGCCTACGGCTGGGGCCGCGGCTGGGTCGGCCTGGCCTTGCTGGCCACCGTGACCTCGCTGCCCGAGCTGGCCTCGGGCATCAGCGCGGTGGCCTTCGTCGATGCACCCAACCTGGCCGTGGGCAACGCGCTCGGTGCCTGCGTCGTCAACCTGCTGTTCCTGGTCGTCGTCGACGCGCTGCAGCGCCACCAGCCGATGTACCGCGAAGCCAGCGCGACGCACTTGTTGTCGGCCGCATTCGGCGTGGTGATGCTGGGGTTTGTCGCCCTGAGCCTGCTCAT
>JBILYN010000024.1:0-26989 GCA_044377715.1 Aquabacterium sp. | reverse complement strand
CTCTAGCGATGCCTGGGCCGCCACCCGCAGCGAGTGCCACTGCTGGGGCCCGCCGTAGTAGGCCAGGCTGCCAGGCGCGGCATCGCCCTCGCCGTTGTAATACGACAGGCAATCGCGCAACGCGCGGCTCATCAAGTCCACCTCGGCGCAATGCGCGGCGTAATCGACCTCGGGCTGCTTGCGGATGTCGACGAGGCGAGCGCCGCGATCGCGCATCGTCTTGAGCATCCAGACGACATAGTCGGTGTGCGACTCGAGGCCGAGCGTGAAGTTGAACTGCCCGCCACCGCCCTGCGGCCCTGACATGATGAACAGGTTGGGAAACCCCTCGCTGTGCAGGCCCAGAAAGGTCTTGACGCCTTCGGTACGCCACTTCTCACGCAGCGTGACGCCGCCGCGACCGGAGATCATGTTGAAGGTCGACGTCGCCATCCACTGGAACCCGGTCGCGTAGACCAGCACATCCAAGGGGTAGGTCTGGCCTGCATGCACGACGCCCTGCTCGTTGATCCGTGCCACGCCCAGCGGCGCGGTGTCGACCAGCGTCACCTGGGGCAGGTTGAACGAAGGCAGGAACTCGTCGTGGAAAGTGGGCCGCTTGCAGCCATAGGGGTAGTAGGGCTTGAGCGCCGCAGCCGTCTTCGGGTCCTTGACGATCGCATCGACCCGGGCGCGAATCTGCTCCATGATCCTGAAGTTGGTGTCGAGTTGCTTCTGGATCATCTCCTGCGGCGTCAGCGCTCGCTCATGCTGCTTGCGCTGCTTGAAGTCGGCGACCTTGCCCGAAAGATAGTCGTCATTGCCCTGCAGCGCGGTCCGGCCGGACGAAATCTGCGCCAGCCGGTCGCGTCTGGCCAGCGCCCAACCCGGTTGCTTGGACCAGGCTTCGATCTCATCGGACGTCGTCGCGCGCTGGTCACGCACATCGATGGTCGACGGCGTGCGCTGGAACACGACCAACTGCTTGACGATCTTGGCCAGCTCTGGGATCGCCTGCACGGCGGTCGCGCCGGTGCCGATGATGCCCACCCGCTTGCCTTCGAGTTCGACCTTGTAGTCCCAGCGCGAGGTGTGGAATGACTGGCCCTTGAAGGTCTCCATGCCCTCGATGCGGGCCAGCTTGGGCGTCGTCAGGATGCCGTTGGCCAGCACGACATAGCGCGCACGCATGCTGTCACCCCGGTCGGTCGCCACCGTCCAGGTCGCGCTCGATTCGTCCCAGCTCGTCTTCTCGACCGTGGTGTGGAACAGGCAATGGTCATAGAAGCCAAAGCGCTGGGCCATGGCCTGGCAGTACTCGAGGATCTCGAAGCCCGACGCGAACTTCATCGTCGGGATGTAACCCATCTCTTCGAGCAGCGGCAGGTAGCTGTAGGCCTCGACATCGCAAGCGATGCCGGGGTAGCGGTTCCAGTACCAGGTGCCGCCGACGTCACCGCCTTTCTCGCAGAAGCGCACATCCTTGAAACCAGCGGCGCGCAGCTTGTGCCACAGCAGAAGCGCAGCGAAACCGGCGCCGATCACCAGGATCTCGCACTCGTCGTTCAAGGCCTCGCGCGCCACCGGTGGCGCCGAATAGACATCCTCCAGATAGCGGGCGAACTCGCCTTCCATCGCCATGTAGTCGGCGGCGCCGCGGCGCGACTCCTTGAATTCGCGGTAGCGGGCCTGCTCATCGGCGTCGAAGACAGCGGACGGCGTGGCCGCCGGCAGCACCTTCAGCGATTCGTCTGACACCGCCGAATAACCCTTGCCGGCGATCTTCTCGGTGGCCTTGGCGGCGCGGGTGTTGAACAGCTTCAGGCCCGTGGCCTCGTCGATTCGGATCGGGAGCGTCATGTCCATTGGCTTCGCGTCAAGGGTTGGTCCACGCCCTCATCGACATGCCCGCGTGGGGTCGGTCGATCGGGCCATCGAACAGACATGATACGGACAGGGCCGGCGGCTGTCCTGCGACAAGGGCTTCAGCTGCCTGCGGGCTCGGGCCGGTACCAGCGCGGGAAGAACTTCGCGACCTGCGGGCCTGAGGACTTCAACGCGTGGCAACCGTCGACGCTGAAAGGCTTTTGATCGGGATCGCGGGGCACTTCATCCCACAGCGCCTGCAGCACCGCGCTGCCCATCACGCCGGCCAGCTCGTTGATGTGGGTGCAGCCGGCGGTGCGGCCGAACAGACGGCGGATCGTGTCGCGGTAGCCGCGCGCGACGGCCACGCCGACGAGTTGGCCGTAGTCCGGCGCGATCGCCCCGCAAGCGCTGTCGTAAGGGCCGGCGTCGGTTGCAGCCTGCACCGCGACGATGGTCGCGCTGCGGTCCACCGTCAGGCGCAACCACATCGAATGCATAGGTTCGCCGGCAGCCAGCATGCCGTCGGCCCTGGGCACCGGCTCGGGCCAAACATCGGTGAGCTGGCCTTCGACGTCCCACAGCCCGTCGGTTCGGGCATAAGCGCGCACCGTGATCGAACGCAGGTGAGCGGCTTTGCGGGCGCAGTCGGGCAGGGGCAGAGGCATGGCAGGCGAATAAGCAGTAGCGCACAGGCGAAGCCAGGACTATAGCGAGGGGTTGTTGGCGCGCTGTCGCCCCTGAAGTCGACGCTCTGCATTGCCGATCGGGCCAGCGACAGCCGATCTTGACGACCCCCTTGCGCGACCCGCCGATGTCAGCCCATGCCAGGCGCGCGGGTCCACGGGCATTTGGGCAGCTTACGCAAACAGCAAGGCCACACTCATCATCGGCAGAAAGAGTCTGGCCGGTTTTTTCTGCAGTGATGCGAAACTGAAATGCCGGTAGAAGCTGGCGGCGGATTCATCCTTGGCATAGCCGACCACCGCCATCGCGGCGATGCCTGCGGCCGCTTCCGGACTGCGGTGCAAGGCGTCGAGCAGCATGAATTCACTCATCCCCCATGCCCTCAGCCGCTGGTCGACGGCCAGCCGGCCGAGCAGCGTCACGAGAAGTTGCCGGTAGCGAGGCAATTTCTTGGCCAGATCCGGCGGCAGTTCATCGGCATTGAGCACGGCCGCTGACAAGGTGTAGTAACCCGTATAAGTAGCGTCCATTGAATCGACCAGTACAAACGAGGCCGCGACATGCTTCTCGGCATCCTGCCGGGCTTTTTGCGCCAGGTAACGATCAAGTTCAGCGCTGCCGCATCTGAAGCTCTTGCAGCCGTGCTGCCGCTGAAGGGGCTCGATACGGTAGGCCGACGGGGTCACGGTCGATCAAATTCCGATGCGTGCGCGGTATCTGGCGGCGGCCTGGCGCAGCCGCGCGCCAGGCTTGGGTGGCGCGAGCAAGGCGGTGACAAGAGCGATCTGCTCGGCGCGAGACAGGCGCATGGTTTCGTGTTCCTGAATGACCTTGGCGGCCGCTTCTTGCGCGCTGGCCACGACAAACTCGCTGACGGTACGGCCAGACAGTGCCGCCGCGTGCTGCAGCATCGCCTTCTGTTCCTGGCTGATGCGCGCCTCGAGACGGGCGCCGCGTGTCCTGTCGGGGGCTTCGGGAGTGTCGGTCAACATCGCTGCCTCTTGAGGTTCGGAAAATGCGAGCGGATAGTTCAATCCAACCCAATTTGCACGCGGATTGTCCGTACAAGTCAAGCACCCATAGAACGAGCCTCGCGTCAGCGCCCTCAGGCCACGGCCTTGCTCGCCACCTTGCTGGCCGGTTGCCCGGAACTCACGGTGCCGTGATCGGCCTGCACCAGCGCGAAGAAGCCGCGGGTTCACGCCTCAACGCACGAGGCCTTTCTCGAGCGCTGCGCGTGCGCCGTAGTTGTCCGCGGACAGCATTGCCGATGCCCGGCCAGCGATCTCGGCCGCGGACAAACCGGCCGCCGCCGCGGCAGTCAACCACAGCCTGCATGCGAGTTCAAACGCCCCGCCGACGTAGCCGCCATCGTCATCGACCCGCTCGAACACCACTCGGTCGAGTTCCAGGAATGCCCCAAACAGAGCCATCGCCTCGCCCGGGAAACGCTGCAGCATTTCGCGCTGGACCTGCGTGTGGACGCAGGCATTGATTCGCACATCGGATCGCTTCTTTAGACCTTCAGCGCGCCTTCGGTCCGAAGAACCTCACGAAGACTGTGTGCTTAGCCTCCTGCCACGACTTCGGGAGGTCGCCGTTGGCATCGAGTGCATCGTAGATTTCTCTGACCAAGGGCGCATCAACCACCTTGGCCGACCGTAGCTTGTCCAATAGCTCGAAGCCGTGCCAGACGGCGATGCCGAAGTCCTTGGCCAGCGCATGCATGCCCAGGTCGTCGGTGACGACGATGGCCGGCTTGACTTGGCCGAGTGCCAGAAGCCAGCAATCCGTCGCTCCAGGCGGCGATCGGCCGCCGGAGGTGTAGCTCTCGGGATCCGCCAGGACCCACCCGTGCAGCACGCTTTGGGCCGCCTGGACTTCAGTTTTCTCTACTGCGCTGAGGCGAATCTGCTTGGCCAGACGCTCGCTTGCGAAATCCTGGCCGTCGAACCACGGATAAGTCGCTCGGAGTCGGGCGCTGCGATGGACTTCATCCTCGACCGACTTGTGAATCGTGAGCACATAGCCCTTCTGGCCGAACTTGATCCCTATCGCTGGCCGGACTCGTTTTGCCAGTCGTAGATAGGCATTCGTGTCGAGCAGGACCAGCGTCAACGGCTGAGTTCCCCGTGAAGCGCTACCGCGTCTTGCATGGGGATGTCCATAATCTGCTGGACATAGCCCGCGCCCGTGCCTTTGCCCTTGACCATCCGCTGTAGCGCAGTGAAGAAGGCACTGCGGAACACGTTCTGTGCCGCAGCGACATAGGCCGCAGGCTCGGGCGGCGTAGGCGCAAACAAGATTTCGCTGACCAGCTTGCCTCGCTGACTGTGGCGGACCGCATGGATGTCGGTGTCCTTTATCCGCAATGCTGACAGGCCGTGCGCCTTGGCATAGCGGTTGATCTCGCAGAACACGCTGAACAACGAAATGCTATGGGCACTCGCGTGCCGCTGAAGCTCACTGATCTCGCTTGCCGCGCTGCTCTGCCGGATTACCTGAGGATAAGCAACACCAGCGAGGGACTTAGGAAAGAGCAACGCGCCAGCCAAGGCGTCAGCAAAATCCTCGCCTTCATCCGTACCCGCCAGATCCGGCGTGTAGACATGAGCCAGCTCGTGAGCCATCCAGAACTTGAAGTCTTCCAGCCTCGTGTCGAGGTTCAAGAATATGAACGTAACGTGCTCCTGGGGGAGAAGGATGTGGAGCGCGTTCTTGTGATTCTGCTTTTCACCCCAGAGCACCGGCACGATGACTGCACCGTTGGACCCGAACTCTCCGATCAGGTGTTCGTAGGACAAGACCGCCTCGCCACCTAGCCCAAGGCGGCTTCGTATCTCTCCCGCAATGGCGTGCAGCGCGTCGTACTGAGTCGTCGGCGATGGAATCTGCACGCGAAGCGAACGCAACGCCGGGAGAAAGGGTACCAGGGGCTTCAGCAGTGAGCCCATAGCGATCGCCTTGAGGACGTACGCATCAGTCGTCTTAGCGCCGGCCTTCTTCCGAAACGCAATGACCGGCTGATCCTTCGCCGAGCTGAGAACGAGATCAGCGAAGCTCAACTTCAACGTGGTGGCCAACTTGAGCAGCTTGTCCGGCCGAGGAAAGTCGGCGCCCTTCATCCAGTTCGTCACGGCTTGACCCGTCACGTCCAGTTCAGTCGCCAGATCCTTCTGCGTCCACCCACGAGCCTGCAGCGCATGCTTGATCTTCTCGCTACGGATAACTTTCTGCATAGACTTCGAATTATCGGCCGCCCGGCGAACGAAATCAAGTTTTATCAAGTTTTGGCGTGGGATTGCGACCACAAATGAGCGGGGCCGTCGGGCCTCGTGGTCATCTCCGGAGGCATGGCGCGACCGACAACGAGGCGACGGAAGTGACACCAGTCGACCTGTTCCAGCTCGCCAAGCAGCGTGCGCAGGCGCAGATAGGCTTCGCTGCGAGGCGCGGGTGGAGGTATGCCACGAGGTGGCGGAAGTGATCGGCGCCGCCGATGTCATCAGCGGCCCAGCTTGGCGATCAGTGGCACGGCGCAACAAGCAGTCTGCACACAAGAGGCCCAATTACCGTTCGTCCGGGCTCCTCCAAGCCAGCAATGCTTCAAGCGCCTGCCGATCGCCGATCAGCGCGCGGGCCAGCCGGATCCGCTCCCTGGCCAGTTCACGGTTGCCCGGTTCTAAGCGCTCGGCTTCGATGTCGGCTTCTTCGAAGAACGCCTGCATACGCTTCATTTCGCCCCACGACGAAATCACCGCCAGCAATTCCGCGAGTGACTCCTTCCGAACACGAACCTGGCGCGCCCGCTCGGCTTCCTCGGCCTGCCGGCGTCGTTCAGCCTCCCAGGCGAGTTGTCGGATCTCGGCCTGCCGCTCGCCTTCTTCGACGAGCCTCGCGATTTCGACCGCCGCGTCGCCGAGTTCGGCAACGATTCCGGCCGCCTGATTCGTCAGCTTCTTGCCGCTGGTCTCCCGCCATTGGCGGCTCCAGGGGGCAAGCGCGTACGGGCTGAACGCCTGAAGACAGACGCGCCCGCTGGCGAGATCCTTCGTCGTGGTCCACGAAGAGGCTGATGAATGCCGCTTGCGCTCGCCTGGCAAGTCGGCGACGGGGATGTACTTGCCGTTGACGTACCGGACCGGCACCACCTCGGTCGTCTCGAACAGGGTCAAACCAATGGCGACCGTGCCGACGTAGACCACCGTGGGCCGCCAGGGAGACCACAGCTTGGCATGGTCATAACCCTGACGAGGCAGCTCGCGCACGTCGAACGCGCAGCGGCGGTAGTGCCGGTCCGTGGGCGCGAGCATGACCCGATGGCCCGCGTGCTCGAGTTGCGTGAACAGTTGGTTCGCTGTGTCGAGCGCCGCACCGAGGGACGTCCCGGACACCACTAGGTCAACCAGCAACTTCTTGGCGGGTTTGGGCAAACCGGCATCGTTGACGCGGCCCTTGGCGAAATGCTCGCGCGCCCCGACGATCAGCGGGTGCCGCTTCGACGGCAGGGCAACAACTGGCCTGCGCAGCTTTGGCGGCCGAACCGAAGGCGGCTTCAGCGGCGCAGGCGCGACGATGTCCGCTTCTCGGCCGCAGTTCCAGACCAACTTGTCCCCCGCACCAGCCTCGGGCAAGGGTGGCGGCGGGTCCGCCTTGCCGAACTCGAGCTTGGCCCAGTGGCCCCGGGCCGGGCGCGGGATGTTCATGACCGCACAGACCCGCGCCAGGAAGCTCGACGAGACGCCATGCCTTTCGGCGACGCGCAGCATCGGCGCCTTCCAGACCTGGGCATACAGGTCTTGCCGCGTGACCTGCTCCGGATGCGCCTGGTGCGCGCCGCCCAGGTGATCGACGGGGTCTCCCTCGGCCATGGTTCAGTCTCCTCGATCGGCAGCCGCGCGCGGCCGGGCTCCGCCGGTCATGGCCACTGCTGGGCCGCGCGCAGCACGCGCAGCACCTCGACCGCATCAGGAATCCACGGTAGACCATCACGTAGTTGGGCCGCACCACGATCTCGCGCGTGCCCTTCACGCGGCCGGGCTTGTACAGGGTGGGGCGCTGGCGGGCGCTCTCCGCCTTGGCCTCGAACGCGAGGTCCAGGTCGATCGCCGCCACCGGGTTGTCCTGCGCGATGTAGACCATGATCGCCTCGCGATCGACGAGCGCCATCGGCCGCCAGCGCGGCGCCCTCACGCCACGGCCTTCCTCGCCACCTTGCTGGCCGGTTGCCTGACGCTCTGTGCAGCGAGCGCCGCTCGCTTGGCCGCGAACCGCCGGTGCACTTCGTCGTCGTCAAGACTGGGCCGCGGGTCGTCGATGGATGCCCGGACCTGCTCTCGGAACCAACTGTCGTGGGCCGCCGCTCGGTGCGCGAGCTTGATGCGCGCCGAGGCCGTGGCACTGCGCTTGTCGGCCGACTTGCTTGATGACCCCCGGTTCACACCACCGCCGGCTGCGCGAAAGACACCCTCTCCAGGTAAACCGAATCCGGATCGAGATCGATGCCGCCCGGCCAACTCACGGTGCCGTGATCGGCCTGCACCAGCGCGAAGAAGCCGGGTTCACGCAGCCGCTCGAAGACTGGGTAGGCCAGGCAGGGTGTCAGATCCAGGCGGTGGAGCTCGCCGTTGCTCAGCGTCAGCAACAACAGAGGGTGTTCAAGCGGCGTGACGGCGACGACACGGGGGTGCATGGCGGGCAAGTTCTCACTTCAAACAGTCGATCGGAAATACCAGCTCGCCTTTGACGGCAAAAGACCGGTCGGCCAGTCGGCCGGTAGTTCGTCGCGGCGCAGATTGTCCCGCAAACGCCAAGCCAGGCAAGTCAGGGCTTTGACCCGGTCCAGGTGGCCTTTGCACCTCTCTCCTGCCGCTGGGAAAATGGCCCTGCCGATCGAAGCCGGGTGGTATGCCAGCCCATTGGCATGCCGCGTCGGGCCTCACCCTCGCCGAACTTCACGAACAAAGTCCGCTCCGCGCCACTTGCGTTGTAGCCCCTGCCAACCTGAAGAGCGTCCATGTTGACGCGCGTAACGCAAACGCAATACACTGAGATGCATGAAGTCCGCAGTCATCCCCCAAGTCCGTGTCGAGCCGGCGTTGCGCGCCGAGCTCGAGGCCGTGCTGCTGGAGGGCGAAACCCTCTCCGGATTCGTCGAGGCCACTGTGCGCAGCGCCGTGGCATTCCGACGCGTGCAAACGCGTTTCCACGAGCGCGGCCAAGCCGCCTGGGAGCACCACCTGGCCACAGGCGAGTCCGTCTCCGCCGATGAAGTCCTGGACAGGCTGCAGGCCAAACTGGACGCCAAGCGCAAGCAATTGGGCGGATGACCTTCGACGTTCGCTTCAGTGCGGCAGCCGACGACGACTTGGCGCGCCTGTTTGACTTCTTGCTCGACAAGGCAGAGACGCTGGAAGACCTCGATGTGGCCCAAGCCGCCATCGAGGCCGTCCGTTCGACAGCGCTGATGCAATTGGCGGTGAGCCCGTACAGCTTTCGAAAGGCCGGCGCCAGCCCGACAAGGCGAGAACTCATCATCCCGTTTGGCGCCAGCGGCTACGTCGCGCTCTACGAAATCGCGAGCCCAAGCGCCGTCGTCGTGCTGGCGCTGCGCCATCAACGCGAAGAGGACTACCACTGAAGCCGGACACAAGGCCCAGGCGCGATACCAGCGACCGGCTGAGCGAAGATCGTCGAGTTCGACCTGCCCGACGATCCTGGCTTGCCTTTGGCTGTCCACACTGAGCGCGACAAGCCACAAGGGCAGATCAGTCTTGACCGCGATGGGTGCCAGCCGATGACCCCGCAGCCCGCGCTGGCGCCGGCGCAGGCCGAGTACCGCCCGCGCATCGAACACGCACTGCAGCGGCAGCCCGCCAGTGGCCAACGCGGGCTGCCGGCCAAGCCAAGGAGCCTAGGCGGAGCACACGGCGCTCCGACCGCCTCGCTACCTGGTAGTCTGGGGCGCGTCGACGTCGTCGATCTCGACGGGACTTGGGAAACCCAGGGATGAACAAGAACGCCGAGTACTACAGCCAGAACGCCGCCAGCTTCTTCGAATCGACAGTCAGCGTCAATGTGTCGCCGCTATATGAGGCGTTCTTGTCCAAACTTCCGACCAGGGCCCAGGTTCTGGACGCCGGCTGCGGGTCAGGTCGCGATGCAAAGGCGTTTGCTGACAGAGGCCATGACGTCAGCGCCTTCGATGCGTCCGCTGAACTGGCACGGCTGGCTAGCGCACACTGCGGCTTTGAAGTGGCAGCGCGCACCTTCTCCGAGGTCACGGAAGTCGATACGTATGACGGCATTTGGTGTTGCGCCAGCCTGCTCCATGTCCCCGCCGCCGAAATGGCGTCGGCCCTCCGGGGTCTTTGGCGGGCCTTGCGCGCGGGTGGTTGCCTCTACATGAGTTTCAAACTGGGCACCGGCGAGCGCACCGGCGGTGATCGAGACTTCACAGATACCGACGATGCCACCCTGCGCCTATGGCTAGACAGCCTGCCGGAGGTCGCGTCGATCGAGACCTGGATCACGGCAGACCAACGGCCTGATCGCTGCGAACGGTGGATCAACGCCCTGGTGGTGCGCTCACCGGCGCCCGCCCGCAAACTGGTCACCGGCGGCGACGATCCGTTCCTGCCGCACCTTTCGCAGGCGATGGCCCGGGCAACCGAGATCGACATCGCTGTCGCGTTCATCAAGACCACGGGCATACGGCTGCTGATGCCCGATCTGTTGGCTGCCCTGCTGCCGCTCAGCCATACCGGCGGTACCCGTCGTCGTGTTCGCGTGCTCACCAGCGACTACCTGGACGTGACAGACCCTGAAGCGCTGCGTCTGCTCCTGTTGCTACAGGACCAAGGCGGTGAAGTCAGGGTCTACGCCACGCAAGGCACCAGCTTTCACCTCAAGGCTTACGTCTTCGCAAGATCGGCTGCGAATGAACTGGTCGAGGGTACGGCCTTCATCGGCTCCAGCAACATCAGCCGACAGGCCTTGCAAGACGGCTTGGAGTGGAACTACCGCGTCGCCTACCCTGGTGACTCCGGCTTCTTCGAAGCCCAGTTGCGGTTCGGTGAACTCTTCGCACACCCACGCACTGTCCCGCTCAGCGACCGCTGGATCGAGAGCTACGAACTTCGACGCGTGCCACCGCCGCGTGCGATCGCGCCGGGCAGTCAGGAGCAAGAACCGCCGCCAGAACCCACGTCCGTTCAAGTGGAAGCCCTCGACGCGCTGGCCGACACCAGGGAGGCGGGATTCCGTCGCGGGCTCGTAGTGCTCGCCACCGGCCTGGGCAAAACATGGCTCGCGGCCTTCGATGCGACGCGCATGGGTGCCCGTCGGATCCTCTTCGTGGCCCATCGCGAGGAAATCCTGAGTCAGGCGGCGCAGACCTTCATCCGCATCCGGCCCAAGGCACGCGTCAGCCTCTACATGGGGCAGAGTCACGATGCCGAGGTCGACGTGCTTTGCGCCGCCGTGCAGACTCTGGCGCGGGCGCAACACTTGGAGCGATTCGCGCCCCAGCATTTCGACTATGTCGTGATCGACGAGTTTCACCATGCGGCTGCCGCGACCTACCGACGGCTACTTGGACATTTCGCACCCGCGTTCATGCTCGGGCTCACCGCCACGCCAGACCGCACGGACCAGTCAGACATCCTGTCCCTGTGCGACGACAACCTGGTCTTCACACGCAACCTCTTCGAAGGCATCCAGGCGAAGCTGCTGGCGCCGTTTCACTACCACGGCATCCTCGACGAGTCGGTCGACTACCACGAGGTGCCTTGGCGGAACGGCCGCTTCGACCCAGAGCAACTCTCGAACAAGCTGGCGACACTGGCGCGGGCAAGGCACGCGGTCAAGGAATGGCGCGCCAAGGCGCAGAAGCGGACCCTGGCGTTTTGCGTTTCGGTGATCCACGCCGAATACATGGCGGCACAGTTCGAAAAGGCCGGCATCACCTCGGCTGCGGTGTATTCGGGATCGGCACTCGGTCGTAGCGAGGCACTGGAACGCTTGCGCGACGGAGGGTTGAGCGTCATCTTCTCCGTCGACCTGTTCAGCGAAGGTGTCGACCTGCCAAGCATCGACACGGTGATGATGCTGCGGCCCACCGAATCGAAGATCCTGTTCCTGCAGCAACTTGGCCGCGGTCTGCGTCGCACCGATGAGAAGACTCACCTGGTGGTGCTGGACTTCATCGGCAACCACCAGAGCTTCTTGCAGAAGCCCCAGGCGCTATTTGGTGTGGGCGCCACCTACAAGGCCCTCGCTGCTTTCGCCCGAAGGACCGAGCAGGGGCGGCTCGACCTGCCGGACGGGTGCTATGTCAACTACGACTTGAAAATCATCGACTTCCTGAAGTCGCTGGACAGCGCGGGCACGCAGAAGGACTACGAGGCCCTGCGCTCCAGCCTTGGCCGCCGGCCCACCCTGGCGGAGTTCTATCGATCGGGTGCGAGCGTGCAGGCGATGCGCCAGCAACACGGCAGTTGGTTCGCGCTGGTGGCCGCCATGGCCGACCTAGACGACGCCGAGGGTCGCAACTTGCGCGCCGCCGCCGGCCTTTTAAGGGAGGTCGAGGTCGCGCAAATGACCAAGAGCTACAAGATGATCCTCCTGGAGGCGCTGTTCGAACTGGATGGACTCGCCAAGGCGCCCACGGTCGCCGATCTGTCGGAACGATCCTGGCAGGTCATCCACCGCAGGCAGAGCCTGCTCGGTGACCTGCCCGAGCACATCAGCCAGTTGTCCGATGGGCGCGCCGAAGGGTGGCAGCGGTACTGGCTGGACAACCCGGTCAAGGCCTGGGTGGGTGGCAATCGTGCCGATAAAGCTGCCGCGCTGTTCCGCGTCGACGATGGCCGCTTCCACTTCACCACGGCCCCGCCTGAAGAGGACAAGGAATCCCTGCAAGCGATGCTTCAGGAATTGGTCGATTACTGCCTGGCGACCTACGAAGTCCGCCGCCAGGCAACCGCGGCCCCTTCGAACGTCATCCCCTTCACCCCCAGGCCCAGGGCCGAGCGCGAAGTCGCGTATTTTCCCAACCTCAAGATCGCTTGCGGCCACTTCAGGGCTGGACGTACCGACGCCGAGGAACACCGCGCGCTACCGGCGAGCTACGGCCAACTCGATCCCACGCGCCACTTCATCGCGCGAGCATCGGGAAATTCCATGGACGGCGGGAAGCACCCGATCCGGGACGGCGACTACCTCTTGCTCGAACTCGTCAGCCCCAGCAAGGCAGGTTCGATCACCGGCACCGTGATGGCCATTGAGCGCCAGGACGAATCTGGTGGCGACAACCAGTACCTGCTGCGCGTCGTCACGAAGGGTAGGGACGGCAGGTACATCCTCAAGGCCAACAACCCCGACTACGCGGACCTGCCAGCCAACGATGAGATGCGGACCTTGGCCCGCCTCAAGACCACCGTCGAACCGCTCGACCTGAGTGTCGGCCAGTCATTCGCGCAGGAAGACATCCCAGCGCTGTTCGGGGAGACTTTCAACCCGGGCAGTTGGAACGTCGGCCATGTGGTGCTCAACGAAAAGAAGGTGCATGTCTTGCTAGTGACCTTGAACAAACAGGGCAAAGTGCAGGAACATCGATACCACGATCACTGGATCGATGAGCACACTTTTCACTGGCAGAGCCAGAACGCGACCACACCGGCAAGCAAGCGGGGGCAGGAGATCGTTCGGCACGAAGCCATGGGCATCGCCATCCACCTGTTCGTGCGCGACACCAAACTGGCGGCCGGCAAGGGTGCGCCATTCTTGTATCAAGGCAGAGCAAGGTACCAATCACACACGGGCGCAAACCCGATGAGCGTGACTCTCGCTGTCTAGAGCCGCACCAAGCCAGCGCTGTCGGTCAGGTCAATCGCGGGTGGGTCGTCTCGCCGTTGTTCCGAGCGACAACTTCACCGCAGTCTTCAGAACAGGAAGGGCGCCTGATTTGCACTGACGCGCAGACACTGAAAGGACTTGCAGAGTGCCACGCCACGGGAAGTCTTGCCTGCGTGCACGAGTTCGTGCGCCTGGCCGCATCGGCGCATGATCCAACCGACGCGACATCGCGCAGCGCGGAAAAACTGGGCATAGATCAAGTGCGGACATTCAGCAGTTGAAGTGGCACAAGGTCGCTTGGCCAGAGCAGCCCTTGGACGAGCCACAGGATTTCACAAGTTTGGTTGGCTGTCGCGCCGCCGGATTGACACCTCAGGCAGACAGCGACAACTGGCCCCCGTTCGATTCCACCGCGGTCATCGCCACCCGGTAGCCCATCGCCCGGTAGCCAAGCTGGCGCTTCTCCCACATGCGCACCAGCGCAGGGTGCCCTGTATCGACGAAATCGATGATCCGGACGTCAGTCTTGCTGGCGTGCTCACGGTGAAGCCGCCCGGCGTATTGCTGCAGCGTCCCCTTCCACGAGATCGGCATGGCCAGCACCAGGGTGTCGAGCGGCGGATGGTCGAATCCTTCGCCCACAAGTTTGCCCGTGGCCAACAACACCCTGGGTGCGTTGGGCGGCAAATCCGCAAGTTGGGCGATCAGCGCAGCGCGCTGTTTCTTGGACATGCGCCCGTGTAACACGAACAGCGCCGGAATCCGCCCAACCAATGCAGCCACCATGGCCTCCAGATGCTCGGTGCGCTCGGTAAGAACCAGTATCTTTCGGCCCCGCGCGAAGGCGTCCACCACCTCCGCCGCGATGGCGCTGGTGCGGTCGACATCGTTGGCCAGATGGCGAAAAACCACCTGGATGCCCGCATCAGGCGCGACGGTTATCTGCCGGTACGACATGCGCGGCAGCACCTCGAGGTCGCGCGGAGCCCCCTCCGAACTAGCCACTTTGTGGCGGATCTGGCCGCACTGCATGAAGATGATGGGCTGCTGGCCGTCACGGCGAATGGGTGTGGCGGTCAGGCCAACCACGTACTTCGCCTTCACGCGCTTGAGGATGGCGTCGAAAGACACGGCGCCGACGTGGTGGCACTCATCGACGATCACCTGGCCGTAGTTTTCGACCAGCGCATCCACCTCGCCCTGGCGCGACAGCGACTGCATCACCGCGATGTCGATCTTGCCGGTGGGCTTCGGCTTGCCGCCGCCGATGGTGCCGACCACGCTCTTGCCCACGTCCAGAAAGGCCTGCAGCCGCTCCTGCCACTGCCTGAGCAGTTCGGTGCGGTGCACCAACACCAGGGTGTTTACCCCTCGGCGCGCGATCAAGGCCGCGGCCGCGACGGTCTTGCCGAAGGCCGTCGGCGCACACAGCACGCCGGCATCGTGCCGCAGCATGGCGGCCACCGCGGCAGCTTGGTCGTGCCGCAGCGTTCCCGAGAAGTTGACATCGAGTGCCTCGCCGGCAAAGCGCTCGTCACCGAGGTCGCAGCGGATGCCGTTGTCACGCAGCAGGACTTGCGCGGCTTCCAGGCAGCCCCGCGGCAGGGCGATGTGCTGCGGATAATTCTCGGCGCAGCCGATGACCCTCGGCTTGTCCCAGACCGACATGCGCATTGCTTGCGCCTTGTAGAACTCCGGGTTCTGGAAGGCGGCCAGCCGGACCAGCCGGTTGGCGAGCGCCTGCGGCAACTGGGCTTTTTCGAAAAAGACCAAGTTCGACAGCGTCACCGTCAGTGCTGCAGGCATGGTGCCGACCAACTTCCCGTTGGCTGCAGGCGCGCGCTTCCAGGGCTCAGCGAAGTCCTCCTCTTCGGCAAAGGTGACATCCAACGGATGCACGCCTCCAGTCGCGCGCAGGATGGTCGGCTCGATGTCGTGCGGCGCCATCGGCGGGATGCTCGCCAGGAAGGCCCACTGGTCGGCGTAGGCCTGCAGGGTGTCGTCGACGAAGACACTGCCGCCGGTCTCGCGTGGCCGCTTCTGCAAGGGCAAAGCGATCAGGTTGCCAAAACCGCCCTTGGGCATCGTGTCCTGGTTGGGAAACAGCCGATCGTAGGACGACAGTTTCAGTTGCCGGGTGCGGGCGCAGGTGTGGCTGATAAGGGCCGTGCCCAGCCGCCGAGCATCCCGTGCTGAGACCCTGCCGGCAAAGAAGATCCAGATGTGAGCGCCGTTGCCGGACCGTGACACCTCCAGCGCGGCCGGCACGCCCAGTTCATGGCAGGACTGCATGAACGCCCGTGCGTCGTCCCGCCAATCCGCCTCGTCGAAATCGACTGCCAGGAAATAACAGGTGTCATCCGGCATCAACGCGTAGACGCCCACCGTGTGGTCACCCGCCAGGTGCTTGTAGATCACGCCATCGATCAAAGGGATCAACAACCGATTGCCGCAATCACCGCACTTGATGCGGGGCTTCTCGCAGACGCCGGCGCGCCACTCGTTGGCGCAGGCCGGCGCGTAGCCCGACTTGCCGCTGGTCTTGCTCTCCCAACGCACCGGGTAGACATCCGTGCGGCCACGGAACAAACGCCTGAAGAGCGCAACCTTCTCGGCGGTCGACAAGCGCGATGGTTCAAGGTCCGCATCGGCTACGGCCGGCGCTGTCGCCTGCGTACGCCAAGCGATGCCATTCGCCACCAACAGCCCGATCAGGCGCGCGTTCTCGGCGCGAAGCGCAGCCAGTTCTTCACGCTCATCAGGGGAGACCATGGTCAGCACCCAAATAATACAAAGAACATTCCAAATCTAACGTCCAGCAAGAACCAAGCTCACACGTCGATATTCGCCGCCCTCAACGCATTGCTCTCGATGAAATTCCTGCGGGGTTCAACATCATCGCCCATCAGCATCGTGAACACCCGGTCGGCCTCGATCGCGTCGTCGATCTGCACTTTCAGCAGCCGGCGCACGGTTGGGTCCATCGTCGTTTCCCACAGCTGCATCGGGTTCATCTCGCCCAGGCCCTTGTAGCGCTGGCGGCCCACGGCGTGCTCGGCTTGGGCAATCAGCCAGGCCATCGCGACGCGGAAGTCGACCACCTTCTGCTCTTTGGCGCGCTCGCCTTCGCCGCGGCGCACGATCGCGCCTTCGCCGAGCAAACCCTTGAAGGTCTGGCCGGCTTCGCTGAGCGCGGCGTAATCGGCGCCGTGCACAAAGTCCTGCGTGATCACGCTGCTCTTGATGTTGCCGTGCAGTCGGCGGCTGATGCGCAGCAAATGCTTGTCGGTGCGCACGTCGAACTGCGCTTCCACCGTGGCGTCGACCAGCGCGTCCTGCAGCTTGATCGCGCTGGCTTCCGCCGCGCTCGCCGTGTCGAGGTCCAGCGTCAGGCCGTTGGTGATCGCGCGCAGGCCGTCGATGTCCATCCAGTTGCCCAGCCGGTCCATCACATGGGTGGCCAGCACGTATTTGGTGGCCAGCGCCTCGAGCTCGGGGCCGGTCAGCGCGGGTCTGAAGGTCTTGCCGGGTAAGTCGTCGGCCCGGGCCGCGCCGTCGGGCAGCACAGCCGCCCCCTCCAGCGCCACCTTGAGCAGGAAGTTGTCGAGCTCCAACCCGTCCTTGAGGTACTGCTCGTGCTTGCCGACCTTGACCTTGTAGAGCGGCGGCTGCGCGATGTAGATGTGGCCACGCTCGACCAACACCGGCATCTGGCGGTAGAAAAACGTCAGCAGCAGCGTGCGGATGTGCGCGCCGTCGACGTCGGCGTCGGTCATGATGATGATGCGGTGGTAGCGCAACTTGTCGACGTTGAAGTCGTCGTTGCCGATGCTGGTGCCCAGCGCGGTGATCAGCGTGACGATGCTGTCACTCGATAACAGCTTTTCGTAGCGTGCTTTCTCGACGTTGAGGATCTTGCCGCGCAGCGGCAGGATCGCCTGGAACTTGCGGTCGCGGCCCTGCTTGGCGCTGCCGCCCGCCGAGTCACCCTCGACGATGTAGATCTCGCACAGCGCCGGGTCTTTCTCCTGGCAGTCGGCCAGCTTGCCCGGCAGGCCCATGCCGTCGAGCACGCCTTTGCGGCGCGTCATCTCGCGCGCCTTGCGTGCGGCCTCGCGGGCGCGGGCCGCCTCGACGATCTTGCCGCAGATGATCTTGGCGTCGATCGGGTGCTCTTGCAGCCAGTCGGCCAGCAGCTTGCTGACGATCTCTTCTACCGGGCCGCGCACCTCAGACGAGACCAGCTTGTCCTTGGTCTGGCTCGAGAACTTGGGCTCAGGCACCTTGATGCTGACGATGCAGGCCAGGCCTTCGCGCATGTCGTCGCCGGCGATCTCGACCTTGGCTTTCTTGGCCAGCTCGCTGTCGTCGATGTACTTGTTAATCACCCTGGTCATCGCCGCGCGCAAGCCGGTCAGGTGGGTGCCGCCGTCACGCTGCGGGATGTTGTTGGTGAAACACAGCACGTTCTCGTTGTAGCCGTCGTTCCACTGCATCGCCACCTCGACACCGACGTTGGTGCCCTGGTCGCTGACCTTGTCGCCAGCGGCGTGGAAGATGTTCGGGTTCAAGACCTTCTTGCCCTTGTTGATGAACTCGACAAAGCCCTTGACGCCGCCGGCGAAGGCGAAGTCGTCCTCTTTGTTGTTGCGCTCGTCGACCAGGCGGATGCGAACGCCGTTGTTCAGGAAGCTCAGCTCGCGAAGACGTTTTGCCAGCACGTCGTAGTGGAAGTCGACATGGGTGAAGATGCTCTCGTCGGGCGAGAAGTGCACCTCGGTGCCGCGCTTCTCGGTCTCGCCGCTGATGCGCATCGGCCGGGTCTCGACACCGTCCCGGAGCTCGATCAGCCCGTTCTGCGGGATGCCCTTGACGAAGTCCATGTAGTGCACCTGGCCCTCGCGGCGCACGGTCAGGCGCAGCTGCTTGCTCAGCGCGTTGACGCAGGACACGCCCACGCCGTGCAGCCCGCCCGAGACCTTGTAGCTGTTCTGGTTGAACTTGCCGCCGGCGTGCAGCTCGGTCAGCGCGATCTCGGCAGCGCTGCGCCGGGGCTCGTGCTTGTCGTCCATCTTGACGCCGGTGGGGATGCCGCGGCCGTTGTCGATCACGCTGATGCTGTTGTCGCTGTGGATCGTGACGATGATGTCGTCGCAATGCCCGGCCAGTGATTCGTCGATCGAGTTGTCGACCACTTCGAACACCAGGTGGTGCAGGCCGGTGCCGTCGGAGGTGTCACCGATGTACATGCCAGGGCGCTTGCGCACCGCTTCCAGGCCTTCCAGGATCTGGATGTCGCTCTCGCCATAAGCGACCGATGCTTCGGCGCCGGTCGAGGCCACAAAGCCCTCAGAGGTCGGCAGTTCGCGCTGTGTGACGCCGGTGCCTGGGGCGGCCTGCGGGGCTGCACCGGCGGGGTGGCTGGGGTCTTGGGGCTGGGTAGCGTCGGTCATGGGTGCTCTTCAAGGCCGCGCAGCGGCCGCTATCACAATCTGGCTAGAACCCCCGCCTGGCGGGGGCAGGGGGTGCGCAAGCGCCACGGCAGGATGCCGATGAGGGTCTACTGCGCCCGCAGGGCGCATCAGATCCTCATCGGCATCACCACATACTTGAAGCCGGTCTGGTCGGGCACGGTGATCAGCGCACTGGCATTGCCATCTTGCAGCTCGATCTTGACCATGTCCTGGACGATGTTGGACAGCGCGTCCATCAGGTAGGTGACGTTGAAACCGACCTCGATCGAATCGCCTTCGTAGTCGATC
The DNA here is from genome assembly GCA_044377715.1 of Aquabacterium sp. Classification (GTDB taxonomy): domain Bacteria; phylum Pseudomonadota; class Gammaproteobacteria; order Burkholderiales; family Burkholderiaceae_C; genus Pseudaquabacterium. Next base: position 7,838 of record JBILYN010000024.1, on the reverse strand, counting down.
TCGATCTCTTCCTTGGCTTCTTCCTGCTCGGCGTTGCTGCTGGCGATGCGCAGCAGGCCGGGTTCGATGTTGACGCGAACGCCCTTGAACTTCTCGCTCGTCAGAATGGCCGCGCGCTGCAGGCTGGCCAGCAAGGTGGTGCGGCCCAGGATCACGGCGTTCTGGTGGTTCTTCGGGATCACCCGGTTGTAGTCTGGGAACTTGCCTTCGACCAGCTTGGTGACGAACTCCAGCCCCGAGAAGTTGAAGCGTGCCTGGTTGCCGGCAAAGCGCATCTCGATCGGGGTGTCTTCGTCCTTGAGCAAGCGCTGCAGTTCGAGCACGGTCTTGCGCGGCAGGATCACCTCCTGCTTGGGGATGTCGGTCTCGAGCTGCGCCTGCGCCAGCCCCAGGCGGTGGCCGTCGGTGGCCACCAGCGTGAGCTGCTTGCCCTCGGCGACGAACAGAATGCCGTTGAGGTAGTAGCGGATGTCGTGCACCGCCATCGCAAAGTGCACCTGGTTGATCAGGGTCTTGAGCGTCTTCTGCGGCACCGAGAACACCGGGCCGAATTCGGCCGATTCGTTGACCAGCGGGAAGTCTTCGGCCGGCAGAGTCTGCAGCGTGAAACGGCTTTTCCCACCCGTCAGCGTGAGCTTGGTGGCCGCTGCCGAGAGCGTGACCACCTGATCGGCCGGCAGGCTTCGCAGGATGTCAATCAGCTTGCGCGCGCCGACGGTGGTGGCGAAATCGCCCTCGTCGCCGTCCAGCGTGCCGTGGGTTCGGACCTGAATCTCCAGGTCGCTGGTCGTGAACTCGACCTCGCCACCGGTCTTGCGCAGCAGCACATTGGCCAGGATCGGCAAGGTGTGTCGCCGCTCCACGATGCCTGCCACGCTTTGCAGGGTTTCGAGCAATTTTTGCTGCGGCGCTTTCAGGACGATCATCTCTTCCCCTTGGACGGGTAGTTCTGGCAGTTGGCGGGATCTTGGCGAATGCTCGGGGTTTTAAAGCGAAACAGCCTATTTTCGCTTGTCTTCGCGGCAGCAGGTCTGGCAGGGCCGCCTGGATGGGACTCAACCCTTGAGGGTTTGTTCCAGCACATGCAGTTGCTGGTTCAATTCGCTGTCCTTGGTGCGGTCGCCACCGATCTTGCGCACCGCGTGCAGCACGGTGGTGTGGTCGCGCCCGCCGAACAGCTCGCCGATCTCGGGCAGGCTCTTCTGCGTCATCTCCTTGGCCAGGTACATCGCAATCTGGCGCGGCTTGGCGATGCTGGCCGGGCGCTTCTTGCTGTACATATCGGCGATCTTGATCTTGTAGAAGTCGGCCACCGTCTTCTGGATGTTCTCGACGCCGATCTGCCGGTTCTGGATGCTCAGCAAGTCTTTCAGCGCCTCGCGCGCCAGCCCGATGTTGATGTCCTTGTGGCTGAAGCGGCTGTAGGCCAGCACCTTGCGCAGCGCGCCTTCGAGCTCGCGCACGTTGGCACGGACGTTCTTGGCGACGAAGAAAGCCACGTCCTCGGGCATCTCGGTGCCCTCGGCCAGCGCCTTGCGGATCAGGATCGCCACCCGCATCTCGAGCTCGGGCGGCTCGATCGCCACCGTCAGCCCGGCATCAAAGCGGCTGGTCAGCCGCTCGTCGATGTCGACCAACCCCTTGGGGTAGGTGTCGCTGGTCATGATGATGTGGGCGCGCTTGGCCAGCAGCGCTTCGAAGGCGTTGAAGAACTCCTCCTGGGTGCGGTCCTTGCCAGCGAAGAACTGCACATCGTCGATCAGCAGCAGGTCGAGGTTGTGGTACTTGGCCTTGAGCTCGTCGAAAGTCTTGCGCTGGTAGTTCTTGACCACGTCGCTGATGAACTGCTCGGCGTGCAGGTACAGCACCCGCGCGTCGGGTTTGTCGCGCAGCAAGGCGTTGCCCACCGCGTGGATCAGATGGGTCTTGCCCAGGCCGACACCGCCGTAGATGAACAGCGGGTTGTACATCACGCCCGGCGCGCCCGCGACGTGCAGCGCAGCGGTTCGCGCCATCTGGTTGGCGCGGCCCGGCACCAGGTTGTCGAAGGTCAGCGCTGTGTTGAGCTTGTGGCTGTTGGCAGCCGGTGGCAAGTGGTAACCCGGGCCGGCCGGCAGCCGATGGCCACCCGCGCCGAGCTCGGGCCCGGCCGAGGCGGGCCGCACGCTGGTGGCGTGGCCGTGGGCGTTGAGCAGCGCAGCAGCCCGCACCGGGCCATTGGCCGCCTGCGGCCCCGCTGCCGGGTTGGGGTCACGGCTGGCCAGCGACAGCTCGAGTCGAACGGGCTTGCCGGCGAGTTCGCTCAGGATCTTCTCGATCCGCTGGGCATATTGGGAACGAATCCAGTCGAGCTTGAAGCGGTTGGGCACCCGCACCTGCGCTACCGCGCCCGATTCACCGTCGTCGACGATGTCGGCGGCGGGCAGGGGGCGGATCCAGGTGTTGAATTGCTGTTCAGGCAGTTCGGTGGCGAGTTGATCGCAACCACGCTGCCAGATGTCTGGGCTCATTGTGGACAAGTTGTTCTCGGAGCGACCGCATTGTAGGCCTCTCGACCCGACCTGACGAAGGTTATCCACAGTTTCGTTTTTCGCGTCAATGACCCTGCATTGGGCTAAGCGCGACAGTGCTGTTTGACCACCGCGTGGCTTTTTGCTCTAATAGTGGGTTTCCCCGACGCGCAGGCCAAACTTGGCGAGCCCGGCATTGCAGCCAGGCGGACGCCGATTCAAGCAAGTGTGGCCCGTCGTGATTGCCAGCAACCGCTGGCGCGCAAGGGGATCAGCCCAAGGAAAAGACCATGAAGCGCACCTATCAGCCTTCCAAGACCCGCCGCGCCCGTACGCACGGCTTTCTCGTGCGCATGAAGACCCGTGGCGGCCGCGCCGTGATCGCCGCGCGCCGCGCCAAGGGCCGCAAGCGCTTGTCGCAGGTCTGAATCCCGCCCAGCTCACCGCGGTCTGACTGCGGTTGCGCTTGATCGGTGCGCCAGAGTCAATCGCAGCGGGTTCACCCGCTGCGGATGCCATGGTCGGCCACATCCTGCGCTCGGCGGATTTTCAGACCGTGCTGGCCACCGCACCGCGGTCGCGCAGCGCGCACTTCTCGGCACACCATGTCGCGACCTGCCCCAGCGTGCCGCGCAAGCCGGTCAAGAAAGCACTTGTACATGAGTTATCCACAGGCGATGCACCGAGTTGCCCACCGCTTGTGGATGACTTGCCAAAACCGGCGCCAAATGGGCATTGGCTGGGCTTGGTGGTGCCCAAACGGCACGCCAAGCGCTCGGTCACGCGCAACCTGCTCAAGCGGCAAATGCGCAACGTGATGCAGGCCCAGGCCAGCAGTTTGGCGCCAGGCCTGTGGGTGCTGCGGCTCAAAGCGCCGTTCGACCGCAAGCAGTTCACCAGCCCCGCATCCGACCCGCTGCGCAGCGCGGCGCACGACGAGCTCGCGCAGCTGTTGCAGCGCGCAGCAACTCGGCGCTGAGCGAGCGCCGCCGCCCCATGCCCGAGCCCATGATCGAGCCCACACCACCCAGCCTGCCCGCCAGAGGCCTGATCGCAGCGGTACGGGCCTACCGGTTTTTCCTCAAGCCGTGGTTGGGCAATGCCTGCCGGTTCGAGCCGACTTGCTCGGCATATGCCTTGCAGGCGCTGCGCCAGCACGGCGCGGCCAGCGGCAGCTACCTGACCACGAAGCGCATCCTGCGCTGCCATCCCTGGTGTGACGGCGGTTGCGACCCCGTGCCCGACGCACCACCGCCTTTGTTCACCCGTTTGTTTTCTTCGAAGACCCGCCCATGAACGACATGCGCCGCACTATCCTCTGGGTGCTGTTCTCCGTCTCGCTTGTCCTGCTGTGGGATGCCTGGAACAGGGACAACGGCGGCACGTCGATGTTCACTCCAAAGCCTCAGGCCGTGGCGGCCTCGGCCGCTAAACCCACCGCCAGCGCCGGTGCCACGCCGACCAGCGCAGTGCCTGCAGCCGCCGCGCTGCCAGGCGTTGCGGCTGCAGCGCAGCCACCGCTGGCGACGGCCGCTGCAGCGACCGGAGGCGAGAAGCTCACGGTCACCACCGACGTGTTCAAGGCCACGCTCGACAGCCGCGGCGGCGACCTGGTGCGGCTGGAGTTGCTGAAGTACTCCGACGCAGCCGACGACAAACAGCATGTGCTGCTGTTCGACCAGAGCGCCAAGCGGGTCTACCTGGCACAGACCGGGCTGATCACCACCCAGGCCGGCATCAGCCTGCCCAACCACCTGACGCTGATGCAGGCGCTGCCGGGTGAACGCACGCTCAAAGACGGCGCCAAAGAGCTCAGCGTCAGCTTCGAATCGCCCGAAGTCGACGGCGCCAAGCTGGTCAAGACCTACACCTTCACGCGGGGTGAATACACGGTCGCGGTCAAGCACGAGTTCCGCAACGGCTCGGCCGCGACGATCTCGCCCCAGCTCTACCTACAACTCATCCGCGACGGCAACCCGCCTGAGGGCGAGTCGAGCTTCTACTCCACCTTCACCGGCCCGGCGATGTACACCGAGCTGAGCAAGTTCAAGAAGATAGATTTCCAGGAGATCGAAAAGAAATCGGCTGAGCACGACAAGACCGGCGACGCCGGCTGGGTGGCGATGGTCCAGCATTACTTTGCCAGTGCCTGGCTCGCCCCCGAGAAGGTGATTCGCGAGTTCCGCACCGCCAAGGTCAGCGACAACCTGTACTCGATCGCGATGGTGCTGCCGCTGGGCGATGTCGCCGCAGGCGCGAGCAAGACCCACCAGTCCACGCTGTTCGCCGGCCCGCAGGAAGAGAAAAAGCTCGAAGCGCTGGCGCCGGGGCTGGAACTGGTCAAGGACTACGGCTGGCTGACCATCCTGTCCAAGCCGCTGTACTGGCTGCTCGATCAGTTGCACATGCTGATCGGCAACTGGGGCTGGGCGATCGTCGCGCTGGTGGTGCTGCTCAAGATCGCTTTCTACGCGCTCAACGCCCACGCCTACAAGTCGATGGCCAAGATGAAGGCCATCAACCCCAAGGTGATGGACATGCGCGAGCGCTACAAGGACAAGCCGCAGCAGATGCAGCAGGAGATGATGCGCATCTACCGCGAAGAGAAGGTCAACCCGCTGGGCGGTTGCCTGCCGATCTTCGTGCAGATGCCGTTCTTCATCGCGCTGTATTGGGTGCTGCTGTCCACCGTCGAGATGCGCAACGCGCCCTGGATAGGCTGGATCCATGACCTGTCGACCAAGGACCCGTTCTTCATCCTGCCGCTGCTGATGACAGCGTCGACGATGTTCCAGACCTGGCTGAACCCGACGCCGCCCGATCCGGTCCAGGCCAAGATGATGTGGATCATGCCGCTGGTGTTCTCGGTGATGTTCTTCTACTTCCCCGCCGGCCTGGTGCTGTACTGGCTGACCAACAACATCCTGGGCATCGCCCAGCAGTGGTACATCAACAAGAAGCTCGGCGTCGCATAGTCAGCGGCGCATAGTCAGCGTCGCATAGTCAGCGGCGCCAGCCAGTGCCTGGTCGGCGTGCGTGACGGCTGGCACGGCATCGGCGGCTGGCACTTGAACCGGGGTTTGCAAGCCCGGCGCAAACCCCGATGATCGGCGTCCCTGAGCAAGTCTGACCCCCGTCAAGCCTTGCTCAGGTCACCGATCAATGCGGGGAATCCCGGCGCCCACCAGCACCGGCCCTGGAGTGTTCTGACGGGGCTCACGCGAGTCTCCCAGCGCTCCACCCCGCACCATCTGCGACAGGCCGAAGGCCAGGCTCGGACACTGTTCGCTGACAATGCGCCGGGTGTCTGTGCCCCACCCCCAAGACCCGATTGCCGCCATCGCCACCGCCCCCGGGCGCGGCGCAGTGGGCATCGTGCGGGTCTCGGGGCGCGGCATCGCGCCGCTGCTGGTCGCGCTGTGCGGCCGCCTGCCAGCGCCGCGCCAGGCTGCTTACGGACCATTCAAGGCGGCCGACGGCCAGGCCATAGACCAGGGGCTGGCGCTGTGGTTTCCGGCGCCGCACTCTTACACCGGCGAGGACGTTTTCGAGCTGCAAGCCCACGGCGGGCCGGTGGTGCTGCAGTTGCTGCTGGCGCGCTGCCTGGAGGCCGCAGCCGAGGTCGAGACCGGCAGCGACCGATCGCGGCTGGCCAGGCTGAGGCTGGCCGAGCCGGGCGAGTTCACGCAGCGTGCCTTCCTCAACGACAAGCTCGACCTGGCCCAGGCCGAGGCCGTGGCCGACCTGATCGAGGCCAGCACCGAGGCTGCGGCGCGCTCGGCCGGGCGTTCGCTGTCGGGTGAGTTCTCACAGCAGATCGACGCGTTGCGCCTGCGCATTGTCCGGCTGCGCACACTGGTCGAAGCGACGCTCGATTTCCCCGAAGAAGAGATCGACTTCCTGCAGCAGGCCGACGCCCACGGCCAGCTCGCCGCGATCACCGCCACGCTGGCGGGCGTGATGGCCAGGGCGCGCCAGGGCGCGCTGCTGCGCGAGGGGCTGCAGGTGGTGCTGGCAGGGCAGCCCAACGTGGGCAAGAGCTCGCTGCTCAATGCGCTGGCCGGCGCCGAGCTGGCGATCGTCACCGCGATCCCAGGCACCACCCGCGATAAAGTCAGCCAGACGATACAAATCGAGGGCGTGCCGCTGCACGTGATCGACACCGCCGGCCTGCGCGCCGAGGGCGCGACAGCGGACGAGGTCGAGCGCATCGGCATCGCCCGCAGCTGGGAAGCGATCGCACAGGCCGACGCAGTGATCTTTCTGCACGACCTGACGCGGCGCGGCCAGCCCGACTACGAGGCGGCAGAGGACGCCATCGCCCAGCGCCTGTCAGACCGCGGCGCGGCCGGCACCAACATCGTCCACGTGCACAACAAGGCCGATGCCGCCGCGACCCATGCCGACGGTGGCATCACGCTGTCGGCCCGCACCGGCGCCGGCCTGGACACCCTGCGCCAGGCGCTGCTGGCGCACGCCGGCTGGCAGGCGGCCACCGAAGGTGTCTTCATCGCCCGCAAGCGCCACCTGCTGGCGCTGCAGCGAACCGAGGCGCACCTGAGGTCCGCAGCCGAACAAGCGGCCGCAGGCGACACCGCACTGGAACTGTTCGCCGAAGAGCTGCGCTTGGCGCACGACGCACTGAGCGAGATCACCGGGGCTTTCAGCTCTGACGATCTGCTCGGGGAGATCTTCGGCAACTTCTGCATCGGGAAATAAAAGCAGTTCTCACACGGTCTAAAGAGATCTCATTTCGCATCGCAAGCCCGCACCACAGAAGGTTTTTTCCTACGATGTTCAAGCAGGGACAGTGGCAGCCGATGGCTGGTGTGTCCAAGGTCAAGTCCAAGCAGCAAGTTGGACTCGGAACGCTGGTTTACTTGGACACAGTGAGGACAATATGGCACCGACCGACACCGCGCTGAAGGCGCCCAAGGACAAGACCCACACCCCGGCCGACGAGCGAGGGTTGTATGTCGAGGCGCTCCCCACCGGCGGTGTGATCTGGCGCTTCCGCTACCGCCTTAACGGCAAGCAGGAAAAGCTGACACTGGGCAAGTCCACGCGACACGCGACTTGCTTCTGCCCAAGCTGATCTCCGGCGAACTGGACGTGTCGGCCATGGCCGGGCCGGAGGCCCTCACCGCATGATTCGCCCGGCCGGCACCTTGAAGTTGCGCGTCGGCGGCAAGGCGTCGCGTCGCAGCACGGCCTCAACCTGCGGCGAACAACTCGCGCAGGGCCGCGGCGGTTTCCGGCAAGCCGCAGCGTTCAAGAGACCCAATGAACTGCTCTGCGGTGTTCGGTGGCTGTTTCCAGGCGGCCAGC
>JBILYN010000530.1:0-2912 GCA_044377715.1 Aquabacterium sp. | reverse complement strand
ATGGCGACGTGCTGCTGGTCGACAGGGTTTTGCAGCCATCGCATGGCAACGTGGTGGTGGCGGTCGTCGAGGGAGAACTCACCTGCAGGCGCCTCTGGCAGCAGGCAGGCCAAAGCAAGCTGCAGGCCGCAAGTGCGGGCCACCCGGACATCTGCCCTGGCGACGGCGTGGCTCTGGAGGTCTGGGGCGTGGTGACGACTGTGATCAAGTCGCTGCTGGGCTGATGGCCTGCGCAGTGACAGCCCTCAAGACCTCGAAGCGCTGAGGCCATGTTCGCGCTGATCGACGCCAACAACATGTATGTTAGTTGCGAACGGGTGTTCCAACCCGGGCTCAACAAACGCCCGGTGGTGGTGCTGTCGTCGAACGACGGCGCCTGCATCGCACGCAGCAACGAAGCCAAGGCGCTGGGCGTCAAGATGGCGCAACCCTGGTTCGAGGTACGCCACCTCGAGCGGTCGGCGGGCCTGGTGGCGGTGTCGGCAAACTTTGAACTCTACGGCGACATGTCGAGCCGGATGATGGCGGTCGAAGCCCGGTTTGCGCCACGCCAGCAGGTCTACAGCATCGACGAGTCGTTCCTTGATTTCGAGGGTGTCCGCGGTGATCTGGTGGCCATCGGCACCGAGCTTCGAGCCACGGTGCTGCGCGAGACCGGCCTGCCCACGTCGGTGGGCTTCGGCTCGACCAAGACCTTGGCCAAACTGGCCAACCATGTGGCCAAGACAGCCGACCGCTCACCGGGCAGCTACCCTGCGGCGCTGGCCCAGGTCTGCAACTTCGGTGCGCTGCCGGACGAGCAGATCCGCCAGGTGATGGCCGCCACCGCGGTCGGCAATGTCTGGGGCGTGGGTCGGCGCATCGGCGCCAAACTGGTCGACGCAGGGATTCGAACAGTGCTCGACCTGGTGCGTTGCGACGCCACGGCCTTGCGCAGCCAGTTCAGCGTGTTGCTGGAAAAGACCGTGTTGGAACTGCGCGGCACCTCTTGCCTGAGCCTGGAGGAGTTGCCGGCCGCCAAGCAGCAGATCCTGGTCTCGCGGTCTTTCGGCCAAGCCGTGACCGAGGTCGGTGGGCTGATCGAGGCTGTCAGCGAATTCGCGTCGCGCGCTGCCGAGAAACTGCGCGAGCAAGGCGGCACTGCCGGCGCGGTCAACGTCTTTTTCACGACCAGTACGTTCCGTGTCAAAGATCGCCAGCACAGCGCGAGCCAAACACTGCCCTTGGTGCGGCCAACGTCGGACTCGCGCTTGCTGGTCAGCGCAGCGGTGGACGCAGTGCGCCGATTGTTTCGGCCGGGGTTCAACTACGCCAAGGCGGGTGTCGTGTTGATGGATCTGCACGCGGCGGGGCAACAACAAGGCGAACTCGATCTCTTCGCCACGACCGAGTCGCCGCGAGCCCAGGCGCTGGACCGCGACCGGTCAGCGCTGATGGCTGCGATGGACAGCCTGAACAGGCGCTTCGGCCGGGACGCGGTGCAAATCGCCAGCGCGGCGCTGGCCGGTCAGGGCGCCGAAGCACCCAGTTGGTCGACCCGGCAGGACCGGCGCTCGCCCCGCTACACCACGCGCTGGGACGAGATGGCCAGGGTGAGGGCCTGAAAAGCGCTTATCCACGGCCGCGCGACCAGGCGCCTCTCACGCAAGACTCGCGCGGCGGTGGGTAAGCCGCCTGCCATGACGGCCAGTACGACGACCGGCGCGCCGGCCACCAGCGTCTGCATCCGCCCGCCAATGGCAGCGTTGGACTGTGCGGCCAAGCCTATGTTTGGGTCGGACGGGGGCGCATCGCTGCCTCCAAAAATCCCATGGAAGATGTCTCCGAAAAGACTCATGTATTGCGCTCCAACGGCCTGGCGCCGCCATAGATGGAAGCGATCGCAACAACATTGCTGTCGAAACCGAGCGAGCGAAAAAGTTTTCGCAGCTCCCACCCACCCGCTGCACCTATTTGTGTGCCGGCCGCCGGCATCAAAAAGCGCCCTCGGTGCTACCATCTGAGCATGATCGATTGGTCCTCCTGCCCGGCTGCCGAGCGTGATCCTGCCCGGGTAAGTGGTGCTTGGGTCTTCAAGGGAACTCGCGTCCCAATCGCGGCCTTGTTCGAGAATCTCGAAGACGACGCTTCCGTGCAGCAGTTTGTCGAGTGGTTCCCCGGTGTCTCACTGGATCAAGCACGCGCAGTGCTCGAACACGCGGCAAAGAGCTCGCTTGCGGTTGCGTAAGTGAGGGTGTTGTTTGACCATGGGACACCGGCACCACTGCGCCGCGAGTTGCTTGGGCACGAAGTCGCCACAGCTTACGAGCGCGGCTGGGCAACCCTGAAGAATGGGGAACTGATTGCAACCGCCGAGGCAGGAGACTTTGAAGTCATTCTCACCACCGACAAGAACCTGAGATATCAACAGAACCTCACCGGTCGCAGCTTGGCAATCGTCGTACTGTGGACGACAAGCTGGCCGAAGATTCAGAAATCAGTGCATCGAGTACGTGGGGGCTGTGGACCAAGCCACGAGAGGCAGCTACACCGAACTGGACCCCGAGTGATGCCAACCGTAAGTTCGAGTGGGAAAATAACGCTTCGCATCATTGCCCCTGAACTTTGGCATTAGGCGCCGCTCGGCACGGCCTTAGCGTGGAGCCTTACGCCAAGTGCCTTGGCGACCTTGAGAACCGTAGCGAAGCTTGGATTGCCTTCGGCGCTGAGCGCACGATAGAGACTCTCGCGGCTGAGGCCGGCGTCCTTGGCTACCTGAGACATGCCTTTGGCTCGGGCAATGTCGCCCAAGGCGCGGGCAATGCCAGCTGCGTCTTCCGGTGCTTCATCAAGCCATGCGTCCAAATAGGCGGCCATCTCTTCGGGCGTACGCAGATGCTCCGATACATCGTATTTAGAGGTCTTCGTCTTCA
>JBILYN010000529.1:0-2929 GCA_044377715.1 Aquabacterium sp. | reverse complement strand
CACCGGTGGGCACAGCCATGTTGTGCTTGCCGCTGAAGTCCAGCGGATTGGCCCCGGTGGACGCGCTGTTGTACTCGACCGTCAGGTCTTTGAGCGAGAGCTGGAAGTCTTCGGGGTTGAAGCCGTAGATCGCCACCAACGCGGCGTTGGCCTTGAGCGAGCTGTAAGAGCGGCCGGCCTTGTCCTTGACGCTGAGGTAGCCGAAATCCAGGTCATCGATGCCGAAGCCGTAGAGGCGGTCGGCCTGCTGACCCAGCGTCTTGGTCCGGTCTATGCCACCGTCGGCGTAACCGACGAAGGCGGTGATGTTGCTGCCACCGATCGAAAAGCCCGTGGCGCCAACAACCTTGGATCCAGCGCTGTTGACCAAGGTGTCGCCGTAATCGGCCTTCTCGAAACCTATCGATCCCGAGAAGTACATGAAGCTGGAGATCGACAGCGTGGCGTTGCCGGCGTACACGCCCAGCCTGTCGCCTTTGAAGTCCAGCGTGATAGGGGTGCCGCCCGTGGGCACTGCCAAATTGCGGCTACCGGTGAAGTCGAGGGGCGCAGCGCCGGCGGACGCGCTGTTGTACTCGATCGTCACATCCTTGGCCGAGAGCTCGAAGTCGTTCGGGTTGAAACCGTACAAGGCCACGCTGTCGACATGGGCCTTGAGCGCGCTGTATTCGCGCCCAGCCTTGTCCTTGACGCTGAGGTAGGCGAAGTCCAGGCTGTCGACTCCGAAGCCATACAGGTGGTCGGCCTGCGCTGTCAGCGTCTTGCTGCGGTCGATGCCGCCGTCGGCGTAACCGACGAAGGCGGTGATGTTGCTGCCGCCGATCGAGAAACCCTTTGCGCCGAGAACGGTAGCGCCCTTGCTGTTCTTGAACGTGTCGCCGTAATCGGCCTTCTGGAAGCCGATCGCGCCCGAGAAATACAGGAAATCCGAGATCGCCAACGTCGCGTTCTCGGCAAACACGCCAATGCGCTCGCCACCAGCAAGATCCATCGAGACCTTGCCGGTCGAGCCCAGCGCCAAGCCGCTGGCGCCGAAGGACTTGGCATAGTCGATGGTCGAGCCACCCGACGGGCCCTTGCTGATCTCAATCGACAGACCCGTCGCCGAAAGCTCGAACACGCCAGGGTCGAAGCCGTAGAGCGCGAAGGTGTCGGCATGCGCCTTGAGCGCTGTGTAGGACTGACCGCCCGCCTTGGTCAGCAACAGGCCGAAATCCAGGTTCTGGATGCCAAAGCCATACAGGTTGTCGCGCTGCTGCTCGAAGGTCTTGCTGCTGTCGATGCCGCCATCGGCATAGCCTACGAAAGCGTCTATGCCCTGGCCGGTGATCGCCAGCATCGATGTGGCCTTGGCCTTCTTGCCGTCAGCCAGCGTCAGGTCGCTGCTGGGGGTGTAGCTCTCGAAACCGATGCGGCCGCTGAGGTAGGCGAAGTCGAACAAGCGCAGCGTCAGGTCACCCTCGGCGCGCACCAGTTCACCGGCAGCGCCGGACATGGTGATCGCAATCGAAGATCCTGTGCCCGTGGCCACCGTGAACGCGTGTGTGCCAGCGAAGTCGATGACTTGGTCTTTGTCGAGGCTGGCTTGATTGACATCGACCGACAGGTTGCGCACCGTCGGCAGCAGGTCGCTCAGCCCGACAAAGCCGACGCTGGCCGCGCTGGCGTGCAACGCCGTCCAGTGGCGGGACTTGTCGGCCTGCGAAGTGAACATCGCCAGACCGAAGTCGATGTCGTTGAGCGACAGCCCGATCGCATCGTCGGTGCCACCGTTGACACCGACAAATGCGTTGATTTTCGATCCACCGACCGTCAACACATCGACCTTGACCTCCTCAGCAGTGTCCTTGCCGCTGGCCTTGGCCAGCGTCACGGTGCTGCTGCTGGTTTCGATCGCCAGGGCGCCTTCGATCTGGATAAATCCGAACAAGTCGATCTTGAGGTGGCCGGTGGCTTGCACCAACTCGCCCTTGGCACCGTCCAGCGACAGCGCCAGCGTGCTGCCGGCGCCGGTGTTGACCGCCAGCGCGGTTGCACCACTGGCGTAGTTGACGACCGCGTCACCAGCCTTGCCCGCCTGGTTGACATTGACCGCGATGCCGGTCGCGCTGATGGTCAAGTCATTGACCCCGACGAAAGCCACGCTGCCTGCGCTGGCCTGCAAGCTGGTCCAACTGCGCTTGGCATCAGCCTTGGACGTCATCAGTGCCAAGCCGAACTCGACGCCGTCCAGCGCCAGGCCCAGTCGGTCAGCGCTGCCGCCGTTGATCCCCGCAAAGGCCTTGATGCCCGACCCGCCTATCGTCAGCAGGTCGACATCGACCTGGCTGGCCGCCTTCTTGACCGTGCCGTCGGCATTGAGCGTGCCATCGGCCAGCGTCACCGTCTTGCTGCCGCTCTCGATCGCAAAATTGCCCTCGACCTGGAAGAAGCCAAAGACGTTGAGCTTGAGGTTGCCGCTGGCCTGCACCTGCTCGCCCTTGGCGCCGTCCAGCGTCAGCGCCAGCGTGCTGCTGCCACCGGTGTTGACCGACAGCGCGGTCGCGCCGCTGGCGTAGTTGACGACCGCGTCGCCGGCCTTGGCCGCCTGGTTGACGTTGACCGCGATGTCCGTGGCGCTGACGGTCAGGTCGCTGCCCAGACCGACGAAACCGACGCTGGCAGCCGTCGCCTGCAGGCTCGTCCACTTGCGCGTCGCGTCCGTCTTGGCCGTCATCAGTGCCAGACCGAATTTCGCACCGAGCAGCTCCAGCCCGAGCTTGTCAGCCGTGCCGCCGTTCAGACCGGCAAAAGCGTCGATGCCCGAGCCGCCGATCGTCAGCAGGTCGACATCGACCTGGCTGGCCGCCTTCTTGACCGTGCCATCGGCGTTGAGCGTGCCGTCGGCCAGCGTCACCGTCTTGCTGGCGCTCTCGATCGCAAAATTGCC
>JBILYN010000527.1:0-2937 GCA_044377715.1 Aquabacterium sp. | reverse complement strand
CTACATACCGCCCAAACCCACGGTGGTCGGCGTGTTCGGCAGCGTGTTCAACTCAGGCAGCTATTTGTACACTGGCGGCAAGGTCCTGACCGACTACCTGCGCCAATCCGGTGGCCCGACCCGCGGCGCCGATGAAGGCAGCATCTTTGTGATCCGCGCCAATGGCGGCGTGGTCAGCAGTCTGGACAGTTCCGGCTGGTTCATCAAGCGCGGCTCGGTCGGCTCGCTGCCTGCTGAACCCGGCGACACCATCTTCGTGCCCGAAGAAATCGATAAATCAACGTTCATCCAGAGCGCCAAAGACTGGACCCAGATTCTTTACCAGCTGGGTATCGGGATTGCCGGCATCAAGAGTGCAGTCAGGTGAGGAAGGCAGCACCTGCGGGTGACTTCGCAAAGTCACCCTGATGGCGCAGCATTTTTGACGCACAAGCTACCCGCAGAACAGCAAGGCTGAGGATCGTTTTGCCTGAGTCTGCAACGCAGCCAATGCCACGATGAACGAGAAAATCAGATCACGACTGCTCGTGTTGGGCGCTAACGGGATGTTGGGCAACACCGTGCTGCGATGGTTTGACCAGCACTCAGACCATGAGGTGTTCGGCTCGGTACGCGCACTGTCATGTGTGTCGGATTTACAGTCGCAGCTGAAGCGGGCTCAATTTGTCAGTGGCCACGAATTGCAAGACAGCTCCGGCCTGAAGACTCTTTTGCAGCGGGTGCGGCCTGACGTCGTGATCAACTGTGTCGGTGTGGTCAAGCAACTGGCAGGCGCCGATGACCCCCGCGCAGCGATCCCCATCAACGCGCTGCTCCCCCATCGATTGGCGCGCATCTGCGCCAACTTCAATGCCAGGTTGATCCACATTGGTACGGATTGTGTTTTTTCTGGCAATCGAGGCACCTATACCGAGGTGGACGTACCGGACGCCAACGATCTGTACAGCCGCAGCAAGTTGATGGGCGAGGTCGACTATGAGAATGCCATCACCCTGCGCACGTCGATCATCGGGCATGAGTTGAACGCAGCGCACGGCCTGTTGGGCTGGTTCCTGGCACAGAGCGGCCCCGTGCCGGGATTCAGCAAGGCCATCTTCTCAGCCTTGCCCACAGTGGAGCTAGCGCGCGTGATTCAAGAGTTCGTCATCCCGAATCCCAAACTGCGTGGCACCTACCATGTGGCCGGCCCGGCGATCAGCAAGTATGAGTTGCTCAAGCTGGTGGCACAGGCCTATGGGCGCAACACCCCCATCGTTCCCGAAACCAACCTCGTGATCGACCGATCCTTGAATGCCGACGCGTTTCGTGCCGCTACCGGCTACGCTGCACCACAATGGGAGGAACTCGTCCGGCGCATGCACGAGTTTGGCTAGGCCATGGCAATGGCCTGCTGCAGCAAAGCCTGCATGGCACCGACCTCCTGTCGAGCCTGTAATCGGCTCAATCCATAGGCTTGGGCGCGCTGACGTTGCTCGAGCCGCAATGATTCTGGCAATCGAGCGAATGAGTCAATCGCAGCGGCAAAAGCTTGCTCATGGTCCAACGGCAGGTCCAGTCCGACACCCAGATCCGCCAAACCGCGCCAAGGCGTACGGTCGCTGATCAACAGCGCACATCCCGCCACCAAGGCCTCCAGAATCACATAGCCGTTGTTCTCCGCCTGGCTTGGGAAGAAGAGCATCTCGCAGCGACCCAAAGCTGACATGACCTGATCATGCGGCATTGCGCCAAGGTAACGCACCTGCACATGCGACGGCAGCGCGGCGATCAACTGCTGGCAGTGACGCCAGTATTCAGCCCTGCCTACAGGTCCAATGATGTCGAATTGCAGCGGCACACGGACGAGCGCCAGTGTTCGCAACGCAAAGCCCAGGTTCTTGTTGGGATCGAGGCGCGCCACGAAAGCCAGGCGCAGCGGTCCGGGCGGCGGCGACTGTAGCCGCACCAACTCATTCGCAGGCCGAGGCGGAAGATCCGCGGCCAGCAACACAGGGCGCAAGCCGAGCACTGCCATTTCGGCAGCTTCCGCTTGACTGGTGGCATGAAAAACCAAGCCGTCTAGCAAGCCTGCTGTACGCAGCAGGAACAGGTAGCCCCGCTTCCTGAGCCATCGGTGCTGCATAGACCCCTGCATCAACTCGCCGCGTGGCGCCAGCAGCGCGGGCACTTCGCGGCGCCGACCAAAGCGCCTCAGCAGGAGCGGCAAAGCCGTGTAACGCGGTGACAAGAAACTGTTGAAGTAGATCAAGTCCCACGGCTCGGCGAGCAATGACCGCAACACGCCCCAAAGAGGCAGTCCACGCGGCAGGTAGCGGATATCCAGCCCCGTCGTCGCGCGGGTCTGCTGTTGTTGCTGCACCGTGTAAGGTTGTTGTGAATTCAGGTCATGCGCACCAGCACCGACGACAAAATCGAAATCTGCCCGCAGGTGCTCGATCAGATTGACGACCGCACGAACCGATCCGCCACCTTGTTCTCCGGGCAGGAAATAGGGACAAAGAATCAAAACGCGTGGCTTGGTCACAGCTTTCTCGCGTTGCGCCCTGTTTCTTGCAACCAGGTTTCCAACCGAGTCACCATCCGGGAACGGTCGAACTGCTCCTTGCCGTAAGCCTGCGCGCGACGGCCCATCGCGTCCCGCTCGTCGACACCTAAGCTGGCCAAAGACAGCACGCAATCTGCCAAGCCCTTGCCGTCACCGGCAGCGCAGACCAAGCCCGCGCCGGCCTCCACGATCACACGCGCACCTTCCCCGTCGAGCATGCCCAGCAAAGGGCGGCCAGCCGCCAGATAGCTCTGCACCTTGCCGGGGATGGTCAGTGAAAAAATCGGCTCAGCCTTCAGCGACACCAGCAATGCACCCGCGCCGCGAAAAAATTCGGGCATGCGCGACAAGGGATGACGACCCAGCATGAAAACACGGTGCCGCAAGTCCAG
>JBILYN010000528.1:0-2937 GCA_044377715.1 Aquabacterium sp. | reverse complement strand
TGTGTGCCAGATCGACCGGCGTGGGCACGGCGACGATGATGATGTCGGCCTCGGACAGCAGGCTGGCGTCGGCGGTATAGACCGCGTGCCTGGCCGCTTGCAGCGCTTCATTGGGCAGTTCGCGAGACGGGTCGATGCCGCGCTGACAAGACTCGACCTTCGGCAGCGAGATGTCGAAGCCTATGGTTCGCATCTGCTTGCCGAAAGCCACCACCAAGGGCAACCCCACGTAGCCCAAGCCGATCACTGCAACGGTCGTCATTGAAATTCTTTGCCCGGATAATTTTCTGCGGCCCCCATTGTCACCGCTGCGCGGGGCAGCCCCTCGGCAGAGGCCAAACCGACCTGCCGTTTGCACCATGGCAAACTCGAGACCGGACTGAGCACACCCAGCCGGGCGCCGCCAAACCATCCACTCCATGCCTCCCTCACCCTGCCCGACCGCCCAACCCGGCCCCAGGGTGCTGGTGCTGAGCCAGCACTTCTGGCCCGAGTCACTGCGCATCAACGACGTGGTGTTGGACTTGCAGCGTGCGGGTTGCCAGGTCAGTGTGCTGACCGGCCAGCCCAACTACCCCGGCGGCCAGGTGTTCGAGGGCTACCGGGCCCTGTCCACCGGCGTGCAAGTCCACCAAGGCTTGACGATCCACCGCGTGCCACTGGTGCCACGCGGCCGCGGTGGCGCGCTGCGCCTGGTGATCAACTACCTGTCGTTCATCGCTGCGGCGTCAACGGTCGGAGCCTGGCGGCTGCGTGGCCAGCCATTCGACGCGATCTTCGTCTATGGCACCTCACCGATCCTGCAGGCGATCGGGGCCATCGCGCTCGGCCGAATCAAGCGCTGCGCCGTGGTCACCTGGGTGCAAGACCTGTGGCCCGAGAGCCTGGTGGTCACCGGTTATGTGCGCAGCCCGGCGCTGCTGCTAGCCGTGTCTTGGGTGGTGCGCTGGATCTACCAGCGCTGCGACCTGCTGCTGGTGCAGTCTGAGGCCTTCACCGACCGCGTGCTGCCGCTGGCGGGCCAGACGCCGGTGCGCTACCACCCCAACCCGGGCGAGGTGGCCGCGCAAGACATCGGCAAGATCGCGCCGGAGCCTGCCGTCGGCCCGGCAGCACCGGCGCTGCGCCTGCAGCCGGGCTTCAACCTGGTGTTTGCCGGCAACCTGGGGATGGCCCAAGCGCTGGACTCGGTGCTGGACGCTGCCGAGCTGCTGCAAGACCTGCCGGATTTTCGGCTGGTGCTGGTGGGCAGCGGCCAGCGCGGCGCTTGGCTGGCTGAGCAGGTGGCGCAGCGCGGGCTGCACAACGTGCAGTTGGCGGGCAGATTCGACCCGCAGCAGATGCCGGCGATCCTGGCCCAGGCCTCGGCGCTGCTGGTCAGCCTGGTCGACGACCCTGCAATGCGGCTGACCGTCCCCAGCAAAGTGCAAAGCTACCTGGCGGCGGGCAAACCGATCATCGCGGCGCTGGACGGCGAAGGTGCGCGCCTCGTGCAAGCCTGCGGCGCGGGCATCGCCTGCGCTGCCGCCCAACCCCAAGCACTGGCCGACGCCGTGCGCCACCTGCACGCGATGAGCGACGCGCAAAAACAGGCCTTTGGCCGCGCTGGCCAACAGCATTACCGCGAGCATTTCGACCCGGTCCAACTGGCCACCGCGCTGCGCGAACACCTGGCTTGGGCGGCGGCCAGGCACGCCGGCGCTGCTGCGACAATCGCAGGATCATTTTCCGACAAACCATGATGGCTTCGAACCGAAACACCTTTTGGGCTAAACCGGCCAAAGGCCTGCATCAATGAATCGGACAAGGACATGAAGCTGCTGAAAATCGTTCTTGTTGCTCTGCTGTCCACGCTGCCACCGGGCGCCTGGGCCTATATCGACCCCAACGCCAGTGGCATGCTTTTTCAGCTGCTGGCCCCGTTGTTTGCGGCCATCGTTGGCGCCTGGTTGTTCTTGAGGCGATTCATCGCTGACCAACTGCGCAGGCTGTGGCGGCGGCTGACGGGCCGGCAGGACGAATGACTGGGGCCATCGGCAAGCAACGCGGGCTTGAGTTGCAAACGCCCATGAAGGCTACGCTCTGGTCGATGTTCTGTGTGGCAGCCGTGGGCACCACGCTGCTGTGGGTGCCGTTGACGGCGCTGCCGATTCTGGACGGCTTGTTGTTCGTCGCCCCACTGCACGAGGTGATGCGGGACCTGGGATTGTTGGGCTGGCTTGGGCTGTTGCCTGCGGCAGCGCTGGCAATTCTGAGTCGGTCCATAGCGGGCTTGATTCGGCTGGCAGGCGTGAGCGCAACCAAGGCTGTACTTACCGGCTGGGCCGTACTGCTGCTGCCGCTGATCTGGGTCGTCGGTTGGCACGGCGCGCGCACCTTGTGGCACTGGACTCGGACGGTCGTCGGAGTCGATTTCTTCATCACTCCGTCGATCAAGGTTATAGCGTTGTTGGGGCTGCTTGGCGTGATGGCCTGGACGGTGCGGCGGCTGTCCCTGACCGATGCCACGCGGCGGTTAGTGACAGCAATGCTCGCGGCACGTGGGCTGGCCTTCGGGCTGCTGGCCGCCGCGCTGGGGGCGCTGCTGGTCTATCCACCGACCTCACTACCCGTCCCGCCAAAGCCTGATGCCACGCTGCGAGCAGCGCCGGCACCTGCGGTGTACCTGATCGTGCTGGACACGCTGACTGCAGCTGACGCGGACGCCTGCAACCCTAACTCCGCAACAATGCCTCGGTTGGCCTCGCTTGCCGCACGGTCGAGTTGTTTCACGCGCTTCTATGCAGCGTCCAACTTCACCACCGCAACTACATCAACGATGGACTCAGGCCTGCTGCCATGGACCCACTTGGCCACCCAACCCGATGCGACGATGGCCCAAGCGACGCGCGGCCATACGCTGGCGGCAGTGCTTCAATCTCAGGCCTGGCGCACCCA
>JBILYN010000526.1:0-2939 GCA_044377715.1 Aquabacterium sp. | reverse complement strand
GACGATGGTCTTGAGCAACAAGCGACCGTCGCGCTGGAGGTCGGGGCGTTGCCACAGCCGACCGGCCTCGAGCAGCGCATAGGCGAACCACAGGTCGGCATCGGAGGCCGAGTTGGCGTCGAGCACGCGCCAGCTGCCGTCGTCGGCGCGGCCCCAGTGCCAGGCAGGCAAGCGCCGGGCCAGATCACCGCCAGCCAGGTTGTGCAGGCTCCAACGCCACAGCCGGTCGAAGGCCGGCGCGTCGTCGGCCACCAACGCGAAGAACATCGCATAGGCCTGGGCCTCGGAATAGCTGTCGCGCGATGCGGTGCGCGCCGACATCACCCGGCCGTCGGTGGCGACGAAGTGCTGCTTGAAATCGCGCCACAGCGGCCAGTCGGCCGCGGTGCAGACGGGCACCTGGGCTTGCACGCAAGTGCCCAGCAGCGCACCGATCGCCAGCGCGCAAGCGCTGCGGTGTATCGCGATGCCGGGACGGTGCAAAAAGCTCATCGCGCAGTGCGCTTTCTGAACTGCGCCTGCAACAAGCGCAGCACCAGACCGGCGAGCAGGGCGGTGCCCAGGCCGGTGACCAGCAGCAGCTGGCCCATGTTGCCGGACAGCGAAATCCGGGCGCGGCTGAACCAATCCAGGTCGCTGACGTAATAGGTCGGCTCGCCGGCCAAGGTGTCGACCTTCGTGCCGCGCAAAATGGCCAGGCTGCCGGCGATCCGGGGCGTCTCGCCATCGGCACCCAGCAGCGACTCGACCGCGCCTTGCAGCGCTGCCGGATCCTGAGCCCAGAACAGCACCACGCTGCGACCGCTGCGCAGCGGCGACTCGAAACCCGCGGCGTAGGCACTCAGCCCGGCGTTGCTGAAAGGCGGTGTCGCCGCCGCGGCAGGCCGGATCATGTCGGGCAGCAGCGCTGCAATCGAGCCCAGCAGCTTGCTGGCCATGTCGAGCAGACCGGGCCGGCGGCTGTCGTCCAGGCCTACCGGCAAAGCACCGGCCCAGCGCTTGAGCAGGGGCTGGTCGGCGCCGGTGGCAATCACCAGCAAATCCTTGTCGGCGACATCGCCGACCTGGCTGCTGCGCGCCACCGTGACCGCGGTGCCCGGGTAGCCGGTCGACTCGCTCAGGCGGCCGAGCAGGTTCAGGTAGGCCGACAGCTCAGGCGCTTGCGGCAGGTCGGGCAGCACCACCGCGGTCTGCGACAAGTCGGCCAGGCGCGTGAACGGATAACCGCTGCTGCCATAGGCCGCCAGGTTGGGCATCGCCATGTGGTGCGAATAGCCTGAGATGTCCAGCGTCGACAAGGGGTCGATCGCGCCGCGCACGTTGTCGACGATGACATCACGGCACTCACCCTGCTTGATGTAGTCGTACATGTAACGCAGCTCCAACCTGGACCTGGGCTGCAGCAGGCCGAGCGGGATGCGGGCAACACCTTGCATCGGCTGGGTCTCGTCGGCCTGCAGCTTGGCCAGCAGCGGTGCACCGCTCAGGCGCTCGAGCGGCAGCAACGCGAAGGACTTCACCAGGTTGGCGTCGACATGCACGCTCAGCGACGAGTTCGTCGACGTCGGCTGCGGCGTGTAGCGGTACTTCAAGTCCAGCGGCACGCCCTTGTCCTGCGCCAGGTACAGGTCGGGCGGCAGGCGCAACGCGATGGCGATGTCGCCGGGGTCGTAGCCCGTGACGTTGAGCGCCTGCGGGTTGCCCAGTTCGGCCAACTTGACCGGCCGGTCCGCCCGCAACCAGTTGGGCGCGTCGTAGGCCCGGCGCGCAGCCAGCGTCGCAGGCTGGGTGATCGCCATGCTGGCACCCGCCAAGGTCTTGCTGGCGGTGGCCAAGGTGGCAGCGGCGAGCTTTAACTCGGCGCCGTCGCGGCCTTGCACCAGCAACAGCCTGCCGTTGGGGTCGTTCGGGTTGGCGACGATCGCCAGCGCCGGGCCGGCCGCAGCAGGCAGCTTCAGACCGGCGGGCGCGCCCTTGGCACCGACCAGCACGATTGCATGGCCCTTGGCCGGCAACGTGTCGACACTGGCCGGGAAGTTCAGCACCCGGCCCTTGGCGCGCAGGCCGAACCAGGACGCCAGCGTGCCGGCGGCCTCCAGCGTGGCGTTGTCCGGCGCGCCCGCGAACACCACCGGCAGGCTCAGCTTGCGGCCGTCGCGGGCATCGAAGAAGGGCTCGGGCAGCAACGCCAGGTCGTTGGCCTGGGGCGCAGCGTCAGCGACCAACTGGAGCTCGCTCTGGTGGCTGATGGTGGCCCACAGGCTGCTGTGTTGGGGGTCCTCGCAGCCGGTGCTGTAGTGGCCGATCAATTGCAGCGTGAGCTGGTTGTACTCGGTGATCAGTTGCGCCGGCAACTCGACGACCTGGGTCACCGGGCCGCTGGCACCCGCCTTGGGCAGCGCCAGACTGGCGGCGACCTCGCCGTTGATCAGCACATTGATCTTGGACAGCTCGCTGAGCAGATCGGGTGAATAGGCATAGCGCAGCTTGAGCGAGGCCTTGGTGATCACCTCGTCAGCGCGCACGCTGAACGGGATGTTGAAGCGGGCGTCAGTACCCCGCAGGCTGAAGGGCTGGTTGCGGCCCAGTTGCTTGAAGCTCAGTCGGTAGTTGCCGGGCGCCACCTCGCCGGCGTCCAGCGGTGCGGCCAACGCCGCCAGCACCGCCGCGGGCGCGCCGGTCGAGGTGGTGGCAGTGCTTGCAGCGCTTGCAGCGCTTGCAGCGGTCGCGGCAGTGGTGGTGGCCGACGGCGGCGCCGCGCTCACCGGCAGGCCGGCGGCCTTGGCAGCGGGCTTGCCATCGGACTTGCCGACGGGCTGGGCCCCGAGCGAGCTACCACAGCACAGCAGCACCGCCGCCACCAGGGGCAGCAGACGGTGGCTGCCCGGGCAAGAAAGGCCAGAGGGATTCGATCGCAGGTTCATGGGGTTCTCATCGAA
>JBILYN010000190.1:0-8889 GCA_044377715.1 Aquabacterium sp. | reverse complement strand
AGACCATGCAGTAGTTCAGCGCATGCAGAAAGCGCCGCTCGCTGATCCAGCGCCGGCGTTCGACCAGCTCCTGGTGCATCAGCGCGATCTGCCCGGCCGGCCCGCCGAAGCTGACGAAACCGAGCTGTAGCCAGAATCGCACAGCCTCGGCCAGGCTGACCGCCGGCGGCGGGCCGGCTGGCAAGCCGGCATCCGGCTCGACGGTGCTCACGCCTCGGCGCTGGCCGTGTTCAGCGCGGCGATCGTCGCGGGGGACAAGTCCAGCCTGGCAGCGCCGGCCAGCTCGGCCCACTGCGCTGTGCTGGTGGCGCTGCAGATCGGCGCGGTCAAGCCGGGTCTGGCGATCTGCCAGGCCAGTGCGACCTGGGCCGGCGTGCTGCGGTGGGTCTGGGCAGCCTGGTCCAGCGCCGCGAGCACGCGCTCGCCACGCGGGTTCAGGTAGGCCTTGATGCCGCCGCCGCGGGTGCTCTTGCCCAGGTCGGCCTCGCTGCGGTACTTGCCCGTCAG
Organism: Aquabacterium sp.; assembly: GCA_044377715.1. Lineage (GTDB taxonomy): Bacteria > Pseudomonadota > Gammaproteobacteria > Burkholderiales > Burkholderiaceae_C > Pseudaquabacterium. The sequence goes on along the minus strand of JBILYN010000190.1, from coordinate 8,382 downwards.
AAAGCCCCGGGCCAGCGCGTAGAAGTTGATCACGCCCAGTTGCTCGGCGCGGCACAGCGGCTCGAGATCGGCCTCGTAAGCGGCGCGGTCCATCAGGTTGTAGAGCGGCTGTAGGCTTTCGTAGCGCGGCAGGCCGAGCCGCGCGCTGGTGGCCAGCGCCTCGGCCAGGCGGGGTGCGGTGAAGTTGCTGGCACCGATCGCGCGCACCTTGCCTTCGCGGATCAGCTCGGCAAACGCGCCCAGCGTCTCCTCCAGCGGCGTGGTCGCGTCGTCGTCGTGGGATTGGTAGAGGTCGATGTGGTCGGTCTGCAAGCGGGTCAGCGAGTCGTGCACTGCCTGGCGTATCCAGCGCCGCGACAGCCCGACATGGTCGCCGCCCATGTCCTTGCCGACCTTGGTCGCGATCAGCACCCGGTCGCGTTTGCCGCTGGCCGTCAGCCACTGGCCGATGATCGTCTCCGATTCGCCGCCGCTGTGGCCGGGCACCCAGCGCGAGTAGACGTCGGCGCTGTCGATCAGGTTGAAGCCACCGTCGACGAAAGCGTCTAGCAGCCCGAACGCGGTGGCGCGGTCGGTGGTCCAGCCGAACACATTGCCGCCGAAGGCCAGTGGCGCGATCTGCAGGCCCGAGCGGCCCAGTTCGCGTTGCGTAAGTTGGTTCTGTTGTGGCATCGCAAGGGCTCCAATGAGTTTTTTGGCGGGCAGGGTCGGCCTGATGGTATGCCCGCACCGGCCCATCGCTCAGCGCGGCTTGTGTCTGGCAGCTCGACCCGACAGCGCGTTCGGAAAATACAGCGCCGTCAGGCTCTTGCTGTGCACCGGCGAGAAGCTCAGCGCGCCCGCTGGATGCGCACCATGGCGGCGCCAGTCGCGGACCCAGAAGATGTCGTCGGCGACCTCCATCAAGCCCAGGGTCTCGCGGTCGCCGACCAGCACGGCTTGCACCCGCAGGCCGAGCCGGTGCTGCGCATCGTCGAGCCGCGCCAGCATCGCCGGTGTGCAGCCGAACTCGCCGTCGCTGACGATCAGCAGGTCGGCGCTGGCCCAGCGCTGTTCGTGCACGCGCTCGATCGCGCGCTCGATCGGGCTCTGCACATCGGTGCCGCCGTCAAAACCCTGGCCCATCAGGTCGAGCAACGCGGCCAGGCCGTCGCGCCCTTTGGCCAGTTCGCGCTCGACGATTTCGCCGGGTCCGCCGAACGCGATCAACAGGCAGCCCCGATGCTCGGCATGGGCGGTTCGCAGCGCCTGCAGCGCCACCGCCTTGGCGAGGGTCTCGGGTCCGCCGCGCATCGAGCCCGAGGTGTCTAGGCACAGGATGATCGGCCCGCGCTCCAGCGCCTCGGGCTGCGGCGGTGTCAGCGCGCTGCGCGGCGGCGTGCCGGGGTCGGGCCGTAGATCGACCAGCAAGGCCTGGCTGTCGTAGCTCAGCAGCCGGCCTTCGGCGCGGCGCGCGCGCCAGAGCTTTTTCAGCAAGGGGTGCAGCAGCATCGCCGCCTCGCTGCCCAGCATGCGTTCGATGCGGTCGCCGTGGCGTATGCCCAGCAGCTCACCGGGCGCGTCGGGCAGCAACGTCTCGACCGCTTTGACGCCCAGCGCTGGCGCGCCGTCGGCCGGCCGAGGGGGTAGCGCCTGCGCTTGGGCCGCGCGCTCGGTGCGGCCCAGTTGGCGGATCAGCGCGGCCAGCTCGGGCAGGGTCTTGAGCGTCTCGCTGATGCGCTGAGCCTCCTGCCATTCGCGCCGGCTGAGCTGGCCGCGCAGCTCGTCCCAGCGCAGCTCGCCCAGGTCGCCCAGGCCTTGCAACAGCACCAGCACCTGGTCCCAGTCGCCTTTGAGCAGCGTCCAGGCGGCGCTGAACTCCTCGCTCACCTGGGCGATCGCCTGCGTGCGGCTGAGCCTGGGCTGCAGGTCGATCAAGCGGTCCAGATGCCACAGCAGCGTTCGCAGCAATTGCTCGGCCATCGCGTCGGCGCCGCGGCACAGCCCGGCCAGCCCGAGCTCGCCGATGGCTGAGCGCAGCGCCACCAGCGCCGCCGGGTCGCCGAAATCGGCGTCAGCCGGCGGCAGTTCGCCGACAGCCAGCGCATCAAGCCAGCGCTGCAGGTCGATCAGGCGCTGCGCGCTGGTGTCAGGCCCGGTGCCGGTGGCGCTGATCAGCGCCGGCAGCCACAGCGTTCGCGGCAGCAGGGCCAAGCGCTGGAACGGGTCTTCCAGCGGGCTGGCCGGTGGCGGGATCGACAGCAACACTCAGTCCGGCAACGGCGGCGCGACCGCCGGCAGGGTCGGGTCGACCTGCAGGTCGGCAAAGCCTGCGCGGGTGGCGACCAGCCTGGATTGAAACCCCGCCAGCGTGGCAAGCGTCGTGGCGTGGGCGTCCAACCAGGCGCTGGCCAGCGCGGGCGGCAGCCACAGCCGCCTCTCCAGCTTGGCGGCCAGCGCATCGCGGGTTTGCGCAACGCTGGCGCTGGCGTTCTCGGCGCGCGCTGTCAGCGCGTCGACCTGGGCGCAGCGCGCGGCCAGGTGCACCGGGCTGAAGCTGCGCCGCAAGCTGTCCTCGAGCTTGCGGGCGCGAATTCGCTGCAGGCCGTCGCCAGCGGGTCCGGGCGCGGCATCAGCACCCGGGCCTTCGCCCAGGCCTATGGTTCTGGCCAGCGCGAGTTTGCCCGCGCTGTCGTCGGTGCTGGCTTCGGCCGGCAGGCGCTGTTCGAGCTCGAGCTGGCGTTCGAACGCGGTCACCGCATGGTCCAGCCAGGGCAGTGGCTGGGCGACGGCCCGCACCAACTCAACGCTGACCCAGTCTGTCAGCCGAACCAGCGTTTGCGGATCGGCGCTGACCGCATAAGGCGCCAGCCACAGGTCGACCGCATCGAGCTGGTCGCGGCCTTCGCTGGCGGCAGCGCAGCGCATCAGCGCGACCAACTGGCGCCAGCGCCGGTCCGACACCGTCAAGCCGAGCTCGGCGACCCATGCGCGCAGCGCGGTCAGCGCGGTCACTGCCTCGTCGCCTAGCGAAACTTCGGGGCGACCGGCCAGTAGCGCGGCGCGGTCGGCGGCGGTCAGTGGCGCGGGAGGTGAGGGAGGTGCGGGCGGCGGGTCTGCCTGCGCGTCACCGAGTCGCAGCAGCGCCTCGAAAGAGCTGTCGCCCACCGGTGCCACCGGCACCCGCAGCAGGAATCGGTCGTGGAAGGCGAGCAGCGATTCGTCGCCAGGGCTCTCGTTGCTGGCGCCGACGACGCTGATCAGCGGCGTGAGCAGTCGGGCGCTGCCGTTGTCGAATTCGCGCTCGTTGAGCAAGGTCAGCAGCGCATTGAGGATCGCCGAGTTGGCCTTGAACACCTCGTCGAGAAAGGCGATGCCGGCGGTGGGCAGGTAGCCGTCGATCAGTCGCTCGTAGCGGTCGTCCTCGAGGGCTTTGAGCGACAGCGGACCGAACAGCTCCTCGGGGGTCGAAAAGCGCGTCAGCAGGCGTTCGAAATAGCGCGCGCCATCGAAGACCCGATGCAGCCGGCGCGCCAACTCGCTCTTGGCGGTGCCGGGCGGCCCGATCAGCAGCACATGCTCGCCGGCCAGCGCGGCCAACAGCAGCAGCCGGGCGGCGGTCTCGCGTTCGAGCAGGCCATGTTCGAGCGATCGCAGATGCTGCCGGACAGCGGCTTGCAAACCGGCCAGCCTATCGGACAGATGGATTGCTTCGGTCGGCTTGAGGTCTTGCGGCATCTTGGTCCCCGGGAAGGGGCTTGATTGTGGCGAGGTTTTCAAGACCAGCGACGCGCCGCCAGCGCGGTGCTGACCCGACTCGCTGCGGCGCGGTGCAAGGCCGGATCAGGCCTCGGGTGGGTTAGAGGCCTCATACTTATCCTATGTCCGCCTCAGAAAATAAGAATAGCCGGTCGGAAACCACCGCGCTGCGGCATGTGGTGGCGCTGGGCGCATCGGCCGGCGGACTGGCGCCGCTGATCGAGGTCTTGCGCGGTATTCCGGCGGGCGCCGGCTTGGCCGTCATCGTTGTCGAGCACCTGTCGCCAGACCTACCTTCGGTGCTGGTGGCACTGCTGCAGCCGCACACGCCGCTGCCATTGATCGAGGCCGTCGACGGCCTGCGCATCGAGCCCGACCGGGTCTATGTGATCACGCCCGCCACCGGCTTGACGGTGGTGCACGGCGCGCTGCGCGTGCGGTCGGCCACAGACCATTCGCCACGCCGCATCGACGACTTGTTCGGCTCGCTGGCGCAGGATTTCGGATCGCGCGCGGTGGGCGTGGTGTTGTCTGGCCTGGGCCGCGACGGCAGCGCGGGGCTGCGCGCGATCATCGAGCACGGTGGCATCGCGTTGGCTCAGGCGCCGGAGACTGCGCAGTTCGACTCGATGCCACGCTGTGCTGCGGCGATCGGCCCAGCGGTGCTGGTCGCTGCACCGGCGCAGATCGGCCAGCGCCTGTTGGCTGCGGCGGCTGGGACCAAGCCGTCCGCCGAGGCACCTGCCGACGCAGCAGTGACCTCGGCCGGGATGCTCGCGCAGATGATGCGTCAGGTCGCGGTGGCCACCGGCCACGACTTCTCGCAGTACAAGACCGGTACGCTCGAGCGTCGGGTCGAGCGCCGCAGGGCGGTCCACGGTTCGGCGTCGCTGGCCGATTACCTGAGCCTGCTGTCGGCCAGCCCGCAAGAAGCCGATCTGCTGTTCAAGGAACTGCTGATCGGGGTGACCAGCTTCTTTCGCGACCCGGCCATGTGGGTCGCGGCCCAGCAGCTGGCCTTGCCCGCGCTGTTCGAACACGCTGCACAGCGACCCGACCCCAAGCTGCGCGCCTGGGTTGTGGGCTGCTCGACCGGCGAGGAGGCCTACAGCCTGGCGATGCTGTTGAGCGAGTTGCGCGACAGCAACCCGGCCTGGCGATCGGTCGGCTTACAGGTTTTTGCCAGCGACCTCAGCGCCGACGCGATCCAGGTCGCGCGCCTCGGCGTCTACCCGGCGACGATCGCTGCTAACTTGTCGGCAGACCGCCTGGCGCGTCACTTCCTGCCTGATAAGAGCGGCTACAGGGTCAACCCGGCGCTGCGTGAAATGGTGTTGTTCGCAAAGCACAACCTGATCAGCGACCCGCCCTTCTCAAGGCTCGATCTGTTGTTATGCCGCAATCTCTTGATCTATTTCAAGAGTGGATTGCAGCAGCGGATGCTGGCACTTTTTCACTACCTGCTGCGACCTGGTGGATGCCTGCTGCTGGGCCGGGCCGAGACCGTTGGCCGTCTCGAACCCTTGTTTCCGGCGATCGATGCCAAGCTCAGGATCTTCGGGCGAAGCCTGCACTCCATGCCCAATGCCGTTGCTGCTTTTCACGTCGAGGACTCTGTGACCACAAACTCCCCCCCCCAGGCGGCCGTGCCGCTGCAAAAGCTCGCCGACCGGCTGATGCTCGAAGAGTTCTCGCCAGCGGCCGTGCTGGTCAGCGAAGAGGGTGACATCCTCTACGTCAGTGGGCGCACCGGCCGCTATCTGGAGCCCGCAGCCGGCAAGGCCAACTGGAACGTCCATGTGATGGTCCGCAAGGGCTTGCGTGCGGCGCTGATCAGCGGCATGCGTCAGGCGCAGAGCCGGAGCCTGCCAGTGGAGATTCTTGGGCTGATCTACGAGTTAGACGGCAGCGGTCATCGGGTCGACCTGGTGATTCGCCCGGTCAACATCGACGGTTATGGCCGCTTGCTGTTGATCCTGTTTCGCGAGGTGCTGGGCGTGGAGGGTCTGGACCCGCCAGCCCAAGGCAGCGATTCGGTGGTCGACAAGGCCAAGTCCCGGATTTGGGGCGAAGAGATGCGCTCCTCGCACGAGGAACTGCAGTCAACAGTGGAGGAACTTCAATCGACGATCGAGGAACTGCAGACGGCCAACGAGGAGCTGACGACCTCCAAGGAAGAGATGCAAGCGATCAACGAGGAGTTGCAGACCGTCAACGGCGAGCTGATCTTCAAGGTCGAAGACCTGGCGCTGACCGAGGGCGACTTGAAGAACCTGCTCAACAGCACCCAGATCGCGACGCTGTTCCTGGACGGTGCGATGAATGTGCGGCGTTTCACCGAGCAGACCCGGCAGCTGATCAGCCTGCGCGACGTCGACATCGGCAGGCCCTTGTCTGACCTGCGAACGACGCTCGACGACTCCAAGCTGCTCGGCGATATCGCCCAGGTGCTGCGCACGCTCGAGCCCAGCGACCAAGAAATCCAGGCTCAAGGCGGAATCTGGTATTCGGTGCACATCATGCCGTACCGCACCGTGGCCAACGTCGTCGATGGGGTGGTGATCACCTTTGCCGACATCACGACCAACAAGCTCTCAAAGAGCCAGGGAAGTGGGCCTGTGGATGCGTGATGTGATCTGGGTCGGATGGATTGAGTTGATTTATTCGTTAAAGTCGGAAAAATCCTTTTCCTAACGGATCAAGCATTTCTGGCTTGCTCCCTGACGGGGATCGGTTGAGTCGGGTGCTGGCCCGAGAAAGACTCCGACGATGAGCGACTCCGACGCGGGCTTGAGACATTCGCCGCAAGCGCCTGGCACCGGGCCGGCTTGGCCGGCTGAAGTGGGTGCCGCTGCCGAAGACCGCGCCCGCAGGCTGCTGCACGAACTGCAGGTCCATCAGGAGGAGCTGGCACAGCAGAACGAATCGCTGCAGGAGACGCAAGACGAGCTGGCCCACAGCCTGCAACGCTATGTCGATCTGTACGAGACCGCGCCGGTGGGCTTGCTGACCTTGGACCGGCAGGCCGAAGTGCTGGAGGCCAACCGCTGCAGCCGCGACCTGCTGGGCATGGAAGCGTTGGTCGGCAGCAAGCTGCTGGACCACCTGGCCCCCGAGAGCCAGAGCTTGTTGTGGCGTGCGATCGCTATGCCAGCGTCGGCAAGCCCCGGCGCCAGCCTCGTCTTGCTCACCGCCGATCGGCAAAGAAGCTTCAACGCGGAGATCAGTGTCAGCAAGGCCGATGGCGACAAGCTGTCGATGGTGCTGACCGACATCAGCGCCCGCTTGCGTGCCGAGGCCAAGCTCGAGCGTACCCGCGAGATTCTCGAGTTGACCAACCAGGCCGCGCGCATCGGCCACTGGAGCTTCGAGCTCGAACAGCAGCGCTGGACCTGGTCGAGCGTGGCGCACGAGATCCTCCCGATTCCTGCAGACCAAGCCGGGGATTTCGAAGCCAATCTTGCGTTCATCAAGGCCGGTGAGAGCCGCGAGCGCATCCGCGTGGCCTTCGCTGCGGCGCTCACTCGCGGCGAGTCCTTCGACATCGATCTGCAGATCCTCAGCCCCGATGGCGGCGAGCGCTGGGTTCGCGTCTTTGGCCGGGTTGACAGCGTCCAGGGCCGCGTCCGGCGCTTGTATGGCACGCTGCAAGACATAGACGACCGGGTTCAGGCTGAGCGCACCCGGCTCGACCGCATCGAGTTGGCCAGCCGCAGCAAATCGGTTTTTCTGGCGAGCATGAGCCATGAGCTGCGCACGCCCTTGAGCGCGGTGCTGGGGTTTTCGGAGTTGCTCGCGCGCGACGAGGCGGTCCAAGCCTCGGTCGTCGCGACGCGGCAGTTGGGCCACATCGCAGACGCCGGCAAGCACCTGCTGGCGATGATCGACAAGGTGCTAGACCTGGCGCGCGTCGAGGCGGGCGAGCTCAACCTGGTGCGCGAGGTGGTCGCGGTCGGCCCGCTGCTGGCCGAATGCCTGACGCTGATAGCACCTCTGGCCGCCGGCAGGCAGGTCAGCCTGGCTTGCCGCGACGCTGGCGAGGAGTTCTGCGTTTTCGCCGACCGCACCCGTTTGCGCCAGGTGTTGATCAACCTGCTGAGCAACGCGGTCAAGTACAACCGCGAGGGCGGTTCGATCGCGGTCGACATGGTGTGCCGCGAACAGGAGCTGTCGGTCGCCATCAGCGACACCGGCATGGGCTTGCTGCCAGAACAACTCGCCGAGCTGTTCCAACCTTTCAACCGCTTGGGCGCCGAGTGCAGCCAGACCGAAGGCACCGGGCTCGGCCTGGTCATCTCCCGGCAACTGGTCGAGGCGATGGGTGGGCAGATCGTCGCGCGCAGCCTTGTCGGTCAAGGGTCGGTGTTCACGGTCTGCCTGCCGATCGCCGAAGGCCTTGCCATGCCGGTGCTCGATCAAGTGCTCGCGGTCGAGTCGACCGGCGGTGGTGCTGCGGTGCTGCAGCTGCGGGTGCTCTATGTCGAGGACAACCGCTTGCTCGCCGAGATGATGCGCCAGTTCTTCCGTCGAATCGATGGTGCGCAGCTCGAAGTCGCCACCGATGGCGAGGCTGGGCTGGCCGCCGCCCGGGCGCTGCGCCCCGACCTGCTGCTGCTCGACATCAACCTGCCACGCCTCAATGGC
>JBILYN010000189.1:0-8898 GCA_044377715.1 Aquabacterium sp. | reverse complement strand
GGCAAGTCATAACCGGCGCTGGCGTCGACCATTTTCGCAACAGCCTGGCGGGTTGACAGATGGCGCAGCAGGTTCTTGGCAGCCGGCTTGTTCTTGCCGAAGTTCCAGATGCCCCAGTAGAACGGCAGGAAAGGCGCGAACCTGCCCTTGGGACCTGCCGGGAAGCCGTGGGTCCACAGCTGCTCGGCAATCTGCGGCGCGTCGCGCTTGGCCACCGCCCAGGCGCTGGGCGGGTTCATGATCATCGCGCCTTTGCCCGAGACCAGCCACTTGTTGTTCGACGCATCGTCCCAGGCCGGCACATCCGGCGGCAGGAAGGCAATCAAGCGCTTCAGGTACTCGAGGACCTGCTTGGTCTGGTCGGAGTTGACAACGATGTTGCCCTTGGCATCGACCAGGTTGGCGCCGAAAGCGTGGAAGAAGCTGCCGCAGGTGTCGACCGAGTCTGAGGTCGTGCCGAAACCGATCCCGAAGGGCACACCACCCTTGTGGCAGGCCTCGGCGGCCTTCAGGAAGGTGTCCGTGGTCCAGGCGTCGGCCTTCGGTGCCGAGCCGGCCGGGTACATCGCCTTGATGTCGATGCCGGCATGTTGCTTGAGCAGGTCTATCCTCGAGCAAGGCCCTTTGATCTGGGCGCCGACGGTCGCGGGGATCGCCATCCACTTGCCATCGACCTTGCCCAGGTATTCGACCGTGCCATTGACCGCGCCGTGCTCCTTGATCAGGTCGGCCATGATGTCGTCGACCGGCTCGAGCAGCTTGGCATGGTCGGCCGGCAGCCAGGTCGACAGCGCCAGGATGTCATGTCCCGACTTGGCTTGCGCTTCGGCAGCGGTCGTCAGCAACAGCTTGTTGCCTTGCGAGGTGATGTAGTCGATCTTGACATCGACTTTTTCCCTGGCCGCCCACTCATTGATCAGATCGGTGGTGGCCTTGTTGGCACCCGGCACCCAATGGTCCCATAGGCCAACCGACAGCGAGCCGGCCGCTCGAGACGTGTGCACAAAGGGCGCTGCGATGACTGCAGCTGAAACCTTTGCTGTGTTGATGACGAACTTGCGACGTGACTGAGACATGCAACCTCTCCTCGAGTGGTGGTGCGAACCAGCGTCAATTCGGGCGGGCCTGTTGACCTGATTCACGGGAATCGTGTTGAGGCCTTTGGCATTCGGGCGCCAAAGCTGCAACAACTTGCGACAGTCTCAAGATAAGTGCTGAGATACGGCTTGTCAACAACGGTTTCCCTTAAGGCCGCCGGATGCGGCTTGCATGAGAAGTCCGCTGTCTGGCGTTCTTCGGTATGCTGGCGAGCCAGACCGACCGGTGACCGGTCGATCCTTTTGTTTACTTTTTTGGAGCAGTTGATGGCCACTTTGCGGATTTTGACGCCTGTCGGAGCTTCTCCGGCCACTGGCGGCACTTACGAACACGAGCGTGAGGCGCTGGAGGGACTGGGTGCGGAGATCGTCGAATGTCCGGCCACCGAAGCCGGATTCATCGCTGCGGCCAAGGGCGTGGACGCGGTCTATGCCAAGAACATGAAGTTCACCCGCCCGATGATCGATGCGCTGGACCGCTGCAAGGTGATCGCGCTGGGATCGGTCGGCGTCGACTATGTCGATGTGACCGCGGCGACGGCCAAGGGCATCCCGGTCACGAACTGTCCTGACACCTTCATTGAGGAGGTCGCTGATCACGCGATGATGCTGTTGCTCGCTGCCCATCGCCGGGCTTTTGAGCAAGACCGCATGGTCCGCGAAGGCCGTTGGAGCGAGGGCCGCGCGCAACTCTACGAGTTTCCGCGATTGATGGGTCTGACGCTGGGCTTCATTGCCTTTGGCCGGGTGCCGCGCGCGGTGGCCAAACGGGCCCAAGCGTTTGGCTTGCACTTGCTCGCGTTCGATCCGTTTCTCGACGAGTTGTCTATCGCCGCGGCCGGCGCCGAACCGGCCAGTCTTCAAGAGGTGCTGAGTCGCTCCGACTTCGTCTCGATGCATTTGCCCGCGACGCCGCAAGCTCTGGGTTTCTTGAAGGAGTCGCATTTCCGGCAAATGAAGAAGACGGCGATCTTCATCAACACCGGGCGTGGACCCACCGTCAATGAGGCGGCACTGATACGCGCGCTCGACGAGAAGTGGATCGCAGGCGCAGGCCTCGACGTGTTCGAGGTCGAACCTGTTGCGGCAGACAATCCGCTGATCAAGATGCCCAACGTCATCCTGTCGCCGCACAACGCATCAGCCTCGGCCCGCTTCGATCCGGCCCGCAAGCGCCGTGTTGGCCAGGAGTTGGCGCTGGTGCTGACCGGCCGTTGGCCGATGTCCTGCGTCAATCCGACCGTGCTGCCGGATTCCGGGCTGCGTCGCTGGCAGCCTGTCGCGATGGATCACGGGCCCAACAGCTGAGATCTGAGCCGATGCCTGGCATCGGCTGCAGGCGCTGAAGCTCGGCGCGACGCGGTCGGCACCATCGAAGGATGGTGGGCCGATCGGCGTCTGTGCCTGAACGGCGCGGCTCACTCGTCGGACCCGGCTGCTGCGCCAGGCCGATCGCTCGCCAAATCGAAGACATCCCCAAGGTCTTGCAATGAATCGATGGTGGTTGCTCGCCGGTCTCTGGCTCCTCTATACCGCTTTCGGACTGACGGCGACTTGCATCGCCCCGCTGGTCATTCCGATCGAAAAAGAGCTCGGCATCACGCACGCAGCGATGGGCAGCATCATGGGCGTGTGGCAACTGGTCTACATTTTCGCGGCCTTGCCAGGCGGCGTGATGTTGGACCGATTGGGCGGGCAGCGGGCGATCCTCGTCGGCGGACTGCTGATTGCCTTGTCCGCGCTCGGTCGCGCGTTCGCCGATGACTACTGGACCCTGCTGCTCGCAGTCGGGCTGTTCGGGGTCGGTGGTCCGGTCATTTCCTCGGGCGCTCCCAAGGTCGTGGCGCAGTTGTTCACAGGCAGCGAACGTGGCTTTGCGATGGGTGTCTACATGACCGGCCCGGCCATTGGTGGCGTGGTTTCGCTGACATTGACGCATTCGGTATTGCTGCCATTTTTTGATGACAACTGGCGAGCGGTGATGCTTTTGTGGGCCGGTTTCACGTTCGCTGCTGCGGTGATTTGGTTTGCCATCGCGACACTGACGGGCTTGCACGCGCACGAAGTGGCGCGCGCCGCGCCACGGTTGCCGCAACGACAGGTCATGCGCGAGCTCATCTCGATACGCGCGGTACAGATCGTCCTGCTGATGGGTGTCGGGGTCTTTCTGTTCAATCACGGACTCAACAATTGGCTGCCCGAACTGCTGCGCAGTCAGGGCCTGCCCATCGCGCAAGCGGGTTACTGGGCGGCGCTGCCAACCGTCATCGGCATTGGTGGGTCGCTGCTGATTCCCCGGCTTGCGACGCCCAGTCGACGCTTCCAGATCCTGCTGGGCCTGTCACTGGCCGCGTTGATGGCCAGCGTGTTGCTTCAGTTCGTGTCTGGCCCGCTGCTGACGCTGGGCCTCATCATGCAAGGCATTGTCAGATCGGGGCTGACGACAGTCCTGATCTTGACCTTGGTCGAACTGCCCAGCATTGGCGAAGCTCGCACCGGCATCGCCAGCGGTCTGTTCTTTTCGGCTGCGGAGATCGGTGGGGTGTTGGGGCCGCTCGGATTGGGTGTGCTGTATGACCTCACCGGCAATTTTCACGGCGCGATGGCCGGGCTTTCTGTGGTGTCGATTTTGTTGACGATCGGCACGCTCTGTCTCGCGCGTGAGGCGCGTCGCCCTGTGCCTGGTCAGCGCAGCGGCGTGATCGCTGGGCAAAGCACCGTCTAGTCCTTGACCCGCGATGGTGTCTCGGACAGCTTGTCGAGCCGGCTGAACGGCTACCATCCTGGCCGCAGCGCGGGTGCTGCGAGCCACTAGCCAACCAGGAGACTGCATGTCCGAGCCCACCGACTTCACCGCGATCCTCGCCCACTGGGCGTCGAAGCAACCCGAGGCGATCGCCATCACTTTCGGCGCTTCGAACTGGACCTGGGCCGAACTGGCCGTTCGAGTGCGTCGCAACGCCGCGGCCCAGCGATCGGCAGGGCTGGTGCCCGGCGACCGGATTGCGGTGCTCGACCTCAACCATCCGTCGTGCCTGGAGCTGACGCTGGCCTGTGCCCAGGTCGGCACCGCCAATGCGGTGGTCAACTTCCGGCTGGCGCCGCCCGAGATCGTCTATGTGATCAATGACGCGAAGGCCAGGCTGTTGTTCGTCGGGCCCGAGTTCGCAGGCATCGTCGAGACGCTCCGTGACCAACTGCCGAGCGTCGAGCAAGTCATCCGCATCGGCGGTGCTGACGACGAATACGAAGCCTGGTTGGCCGCGCAAGAGCCCGATGCCACGGTCTACCACGCGGCGCCCGACGACTGCTTCGTGCAGCTCTACACCTCGGGGACGACAGGCTTTCCGAAAGGCGCGATGCTGACCCACCGCGGCATGCTGGCGCACTCGCGCAACGTCTCCGCCAGCCAGGACTTTGGTCCTGACTCGCGTGTTCAGATTGCGATGCCGCTGTTCCACGTCGGCGGCACCAGCTACTCGCTGATCGCGATCAACTCGGGCGCTCGTGCTCACATCATGCGTCTGCCGGACCCGGCGGCTGCGCTGGCCATGCTCGAGACCGAGAAGATCACGCACACCTTCTTCGTCCCGGCGCTGATGGCCATGATGAACCAGGTGCCTGGTGCTGCCGATCGCGACTATTCGGCCTTGAAAGCGGTGTCCTATGGCGCTTCGCCGATGCCGCTGCCGGTGATGCGGGCCTCGCTCAAGCTCTTCCCAGGCGTGATGCAGCAGGTCTACGGCATGACCGAGCAGTGCGGCGTGGTGAGCTTGCTCGACCCGGCGGACCACGTCGACCCCGCCGCGGCACACCGGCTGGTGTCCGCAGGCAAAGCGATCAGCGGCGTCGAGATCGAAATCCGTGACCCCGCCACCGGACAGCCGGTGGCCATCGGTGAGGCCGGCGAGATCTGGGTGCGCAGCGAGCAAATCATGGGCGGCTATTGGGGCAAGCCTGAGGCCACCGCTGCGACGATCACGCCAGACGGCTGGCTGCGTTCAGGCGACGGCGGGCACATGGACGGCGAAGGCTATATCTATGTCACCGACCGCATCAAGGACATGATCATCAGTGGCGGCGAGAACATCTACCCGGCCGAAATCGAACGCGTGATGGCCGAGCATCCTTTGCTCCAGGACGTTGCGGTGATCGGTGTGCCGGACGAACGTTGGGGCGAGGTGCCCAAGGCGGTGGTCGTCGCGGTGCCGGGCGCCACGGTCGACACCGAGCAGTTGCTGGCCTGGTGCCGCGAACGTCTGGCGTCGTTCAAATGCCCCAAGACCGTCGACGTCGTCACCGAACTGCCGCGCAACCCCACCGGCAAGATCCTGAAGAAGGACTTGCGCAAGCCTTTTTGGGCGGGGCGCGATCGCCAGGTCGTTTGAGTGGCCTGAGCTTCCCCGGCGCTTGATTGACAATCGCCAGAGACCAATCAGAAGAGAAGAACCATGGACGACGACCTGGATGCACGGATCCGCTCAGGCAAAGCGCTGAGCGAATCGATGGGCAATTTCCATGTGACTGGATGGGACCCTGAGCGCAAGGTTTTGAAGTCGGCGTTCACGGTTCGGCGCGAGTACTGCCACACCAATGGCACGATCGCCCAGGGCGGCTTCATCACCGCCTGGCTTGACGCGTCGATGGCGCATGCGGTCTTGCACGACACCGCCCATGCGAAAACCGTCTTCAGCCTGGAGATCAAGGTCAGCTTTTACGAAAAAGTGGGCCCTGGCGAAGGCTGGGTCGAGGCCCGCGTGATCAGGCGCGGCAAGCGGGTCACATTTCTCGAAGCTTCGCTCTACAACGCCGAAGGCAAGCTGGCGGCTGAGGCGACGTCGACCGGCATCCTGGCAGACCTGTAGCTGCGCGACGGCCGCAGTCTCGGGACTGCGGGTTGCCAGGGCGGCGCTGGGCTCAGGGCACCAGCACCGGCGCGCCGGTTGTGGCGCGGTTCTCCAGATCTTCGTGAGCCCGCCTGACCTCGGCGAGCGGGTAGCGGTGCGTGACTTCGAGCCGCAGCGTGCCGTCGCGTACCACGTCGAACAGCGCGGCCGCGCTGCTTCGCAACTGCGCCGTCTCGGCGATGAAGGTGCGCAGCGTCGGCCGCGAGATGCTCAGTGACTTGGCGTGCAGGCGCTGCAGGTCGAAGCCTTCGACATCGCCCGATGCGGTGCCGTAGTTGATCGCGATGCCCAGCGGACGCAGGCAGTCGAGCGACGGCACGAAGACGTCTTTGCCGACCGCGTCGTAGACCACCGGCACGCCGCGTCCGTCGGTCAGCGCCAGCGTTCGCGCGACGAAGTCCTCGCTGCGGTAGTTGATGACATGGTGACAGCCATGCGCCAGCGCGGTCGCGATCTTGGCGTCGGCGCCGACGGTGCCGATCACGGTGGCGCCCAGCGCGCGCGCCCATTGCGACAGGATCACGCCCATGCCGCCGGCCGCCGCGTGGATCAGCACCGCGTCGCCGGGTTGGACCACGTACAGGCGCCGCAGCAGGTACTCGGCGGTCAGGCCGCGCAGCAGTGTGGCGCCGGCGACCTCCTCGGAGATGTGGTCGGGCAGTGCGATCACGCGCGACGCCGGCACGTTGCGCAGCGCCTGGTAGGCGCCGGGGTGGAAGTAGGCCACCGACTGGCCGACACGGAAATCGGCCACACCCGCGCCCAGCGCTTCGACGACGCCTGCCCCTTGCGCGCCCAGCGTGATCGGAAACGGCGCCGGCGTGTGCGGGCCATGGCCGCCGCGCCGCTGGTAGATGTCGGCGAAGTTCAGCCCGATCGCTGACTGGCGAATCCGCAGTTCGCCGGGTGCCGGGTCGCCGACCTCGACGCTGGCGAGCGTCAGCACTTCTGGCCCGCCGTGGGCGTGGATGTGGATCGCGGTGGTTTTCATCTGCGGTTCTTCATCTGCGGTTCCGGAAAAGCCGATTTTTGCAGAACTGGGGCAGCGAATATCACCCATTTGAATGGACAAGAGAATGGACAAAAACCCGTATTGAATTGCCGAGCGAGGTCCTTACACTGAAATCTCGATCTTTTCGGAGCCTCCCATGCCCATCAAGCGACGCCAATTCAACACCTTGACCGGTGTTGCCACGCTGGCGCCTTGGGCGCTGGCGCAAGCCCAGAGCACGCTAGCCGCGCTGCACGAAGCGGCGAAGAAGGAGGGCGAGCTCACTTGGTATGTGGCCTTCGTGCCCTCGGAGGACGCAGAGATCATGTCGCGTGGCTTCACGGCCCGCTACCCAGGCGTGAAGGTCAACGTGGTGCGCACCACCGCGCAGGTTGCGTTCCAGCGCTTGAACCAGGACCTGAAAGCCAAAAGCGCCAACTGCGATGTCTTCTCGTCGACCGATATCGCGCATTACATCGACCTCAAGAACCGCAAACTGCTGACCCAGTACGTGCCGGCGGCGTCTGCGACGATGGACAAGCGCTTGCAGAACCTAGACCCCGACGGTTACTTCCACGTCGCCAGCGCCGCGATGATCGGCCTGATCTACAACACCACCAAGGTCAAGCCAGAAGACGCTCCGAAGAGCTGGAACGACCTGACCGACGCCAAGTGGCGCGGCCTTGCGTCGGTTGGCCACCCGGGCTTCAGCGGCTTCGTCGGTGTCTGGGCGATCGAGATGCGCAGGCTCTACGGCGACGCCTGGTTCAAGAAGCTCGCCGCGAACAAGCCGCAGGTCGGGCGCTCGATCATCGACACCGTGACCACCGTCACGTCGGGCGAGCGATCGATCGCCGCCGGCCCGATCAATCTCGCCGCGTCGGTCGCGGCCAAAGGCAACCCACTGGCCATCGTCGCGCCCAAGGAAGGGCCGGTGCTGATGCTGTCGCCGTCGGCGATCATGGCCAACTCGCTGCATCCGAATGCGGCCAAGCTCTTCATGGAATTCCTGCTCGGCAGCGACGAAGTCGAGAAGCTGACCGTCGAGCGCTTCGGCCTGCCCAAGCGTGCCGGGGCCAAGCCGCTGCCCGGTGTGCTGGGGCTGGACCGGCCGACGCTGCGACCGTCGCCGCAGGAGTCGGTCGACGGTGTGCCCCAGGTGATCGAACTCTGGCGCGATGCCTTCGGTGTCTGATGCGGTGAGGCCTGCGGGCATCCGCGCGGCCGCTCCGCACCGTCTGGCCGACCCGGCGCTGTGGTTGTTCGGCGCGCTGATCCTGTTGCTGGCCTTTCTCGTCGCCAACCCGATCCTGCGGCTGATCTGGGACAGTTTCTTAGCGGCCGACGGCAGTCTGACGCTGAGCAACTACGTGCTCGCACTGGGTCGCAGCCGCCACCTGCAGGCTTTGTTGAATTCGTTGATGCTCGGCGCTGCGGTGACGCTGCTGGCGCTGGCGCTGGGGGTGCCGCTCGCGCTCGCGGTATCGCGTACCAACATGCCGCTGCGCGGCCTGACACACCTGAGCGTGTTGGCCGCTTTCGTGATGCCCAATTTTCTCGGCGCGATCGCCTGGATCTTGCTGGCCGGCCCGAACGCGGGTTGGATCAACCGCTTGTGGATCGCGCTGTTCGGCGGCGCCGGCGGGCCTTTGAACATCTTCAGCTTCTGGGGCCTAGCCTGCATCATCGCGTTCTACACTTTTCCACTGGTCTATGTCTTCACCAAGTCGGCGCTGGACCTGGTGTCCACCGAGCTCGAAGACGCCGCAGCGATCCACGGTGCGGGCAAGTTCCGCACACTCACCCGCGTCACGCTACCGCTGGTGTTGCCGTCCATCGTCGGTGCGGCGATCCTGATCTTTCTCGAATCGGTGGCGCTGTACGGCACGCCGGCCTTGATCGC
>JBILYN010000525.1:0-2945 GCA_044377715.1 Aquabacterium sp. | reverse complement strand
CGACGCATTTGGCTTCTTCCATGTGGCGGGCGGATTCGCGATAGAGGCGCGAGATGCGGTGGTTCGCGTCTCGGACCTGGCATCGACCAACACGGTCGATGAGTCCGCCGACACGATCAAGGTCAGGCTGCTGTCCATAGGCGCTTCGGGTGTCAGTGCATTCGCTGGCCTGAACGGCGCCAGCGGCGACCGCATCGGTCTCAAGCTCGAGAACGTCGAGTTCGGCGTCGCGATGGTGACCGAGACGCTGGCTGCCGGCAGCAAGGCCTCGCCGCGTCATTGGACCAGTCTGCAAGCCAATGCCGGCAGCGCGAACTTTGTCGGTGTCGAGGGCGTGATGGTTGTCGTCGACAGCTTGACCGTCGCAGTCAATCGCGCGGCGGCCGACACCACAGTGGTCGACTACGCAGGAACTGGCGCGACCGTGCTGAGCATCGGCACCGGACCGGCCAAGGTGCTGGCGCTGAGCCTGGAAGGCGACCGAGGCCCGCTGCTGCAAGCCAGCGGCAATCTCACACTCGACCTTTTCGGCTTCGTGCAGCTGCACGGCGGGTTTGCGATCGACAAGGGCCAGGGCAGCGTCACGTTGGCTGACCTGGCGTCGACACAGGACATCGACGAATCGGCATCGCCTGTCGCGGTCGACATGCTCACGCTGGGCGCTAGCCATCTCAGCGCATTCGCCGGCACCGGCGGGGGGAGCGCCGATGCGGTCGGGCTGCAGCTCGGCGGCGTCGATGTCGGTCTGGCGCTGATGACCAGCCGCAGCGATGCCACGCGCAGTTGGACCAGCCTGAAGGCCAGCGCGACCAGCGCGGCCCTGGTCGGCGTCGACAGCCTGACGATCGCTGGCGACACCTTGAACATCGCGATCAACCAGGCTGGCAAGGCCGGTGACGCGGTGGTCGACTACCGCCCCAACAAGACCGCGTTGTCGGTGGCCACGGGCACTGCCGAGACCGACAAGATCGCGCTGGACATGGACGGTCGTCAGGGCGAGCTGCTGCGCGCCAGCGGCAAGCTCACGATAGACGCGTACGGCTTCTTCCAGGTCGCGGGTGAATTCGCGATCGACAAGCGCAGCGAGCGAGTCACCCTCAACGACGCGGTGACCGCCGATGACGGGACGCAGACCCGGGCCGCGACGGTCTTGGCGGTGGACCTGCTGACGGTCGGGGGCTCAGGCGTCGAGGCCTTTGCGGGCCTGAACGGCGGCACGGCCAACGCGATGGGCCTGCAGCTGACGGGGGTGGACTTCGGCTTGGCGCTGATGACCGAGCAAGCGCCCGTCACCGGCACCGCGGCGCGTCACTTCAGCACCCTCAAGGCCTCGGCGGCCAGCGTCGAATTCATCGGGCTCAGCGGTTTTACTGCCAGTGCCACCGACTTGAGCGTCGAGATCAACCGCGGCATCGCCGGCACCGGCGGCAAGGCCGACCTGGTGGTTGACTTCAGCAGCCAGCAGCTCGAAGTCCTCAGCGGTCCAGGCTCGACCGTGACGATCGACGTCGACGGCTCGTTGGGTGAGCTCACGCGCGCATCCGGTCACCTCAAGCTCGAGGTCTTTGGCTTCCTCAGCGTGGACGGCAACTTTGCGTTCCAGAAGTCCGGCAGCAGCGTCACACTGGCCGATGGCAAGGTGGTCGCGGTCGACATGCTGACCGTCGGCGGCAACAACATCAGCGCCTTCGTCGGCGTCAATGGCAGCAGCGCCGGGCGCATCGGCCTGGCCCTGACCGGGGTCGAGTTCGGCCTCGCGCTGATGAGCGACAAGGCGGATGCGACGCGTGGCTGGACCAGCTTGCAGGCGCACGCGACCCAGCTCTCGTTCGAAGGCATAGAAGGCGTCACGGCCGTCGGCAGCGGCCTGGACGTGGCGATCAACCGCGCCGACAAGGCCGGCGACCTGGTGGTCGACTATGCCGACAAGAAGAGCGATCTGACGATCGCCACCGGTAGCGACGCCGGCCTGAAACTGACCCTGCTGGGCAGCGAGGGCCAAACCCTGAAGGCCAGCGGCAACCTCACGCTCGATCTGTTCGGCTTCTTCCGGGTCCAAGGCAGCTTCGGTCTGAGCAAGACCAGCGGCGAGGTCACATTGTCTGACGGCAGCAAGATCAGCCGAGCCGAGATCGTAACCTTTGGTGGCAAGAACATAGACGCTTTCGCCGGCATCAACGCCCAGCGCGCCGACCGCATGGGCCTGGCGCTGGGACAGGCGAATTTCGCGCTGGCCCTGATCTCCGATCCGGCCACCGCGACCAAGGCCCAACGCAGTTTCACCAGCCTGCAAGCCACTGCCGGCCTGGCTGAGTTCGTCGGCGTCGATGGCTTGACGGTCAAGGCCAGTGACTTGTCGGTCAACATCAACCGCGGCGTCGCGGTGCCCTACCAAGCCGCGACCAACACGCTGACCAACACCGAGCTGTTGCTGGCGCTGCCGGTGGACTTGGTGGGCACGCTGCACCTGAGCAAAGGCAGCGACAGCGCCGACGTCAGCATCGGTTCGCGCGACAGCAATGCCCAGTTGCTGCTCAAGCTGACGGCCGCGCTTGAGTCGCTCGACGGCGTGGGCGCAGGCAATGTGCGCTTGACAGGCAACCGGGTCGACGGCTTCACGATCGAATTCATCGGCACCTTGGCCGGCACCGACGTGACCGGCATCGAGGTCGCGGCCCATGCCGCCGTGGTGGCCGCCAACGTGACCACGTTCAGCGCGGCCGACACCGGCGCCAACGAGCTCAAGCTGTTGACGATCCAGACCTTGCGTGCCGAGCCCGCGCCGGTCAGCGTGGACATCAGGGAGGTCAACGCTGGTTTTGCCGGTCTGACCGAGATCACACAGGTCATCTTCACCCGCCCGACCCAGGGTGGAAATTACAGCGTCTTCCTGACTGCCGATGGCAACGTCAGCACCGTGACTGCGGCCCAGGCCGGCAGCAACG
>JBILYN010000023.1:0-27304 GCA_044377715.1 Aquabacterium sp. | reverse complement strand
CTACAAAGCCGCCAACTGGACCCATGTCGGTCAGACCACCGGTCGCGGCAAGAAGTCCACCGTCCACCACCAGATCATCCCCATCAAGGACATCTGGCTATACCCGCTGCGCAAGGACTTCGCCAGCATGCTGTGTCGATAGGACCCTTCCTCCCGAGGTCTGGGCTATGGGTTCACCGAATGTTTACAAAAGTCCCCCAGCAAAGAAAAACAGCCTAGAGACCGAAATCTCTAAGCTGTTGATCTAGAACGAAAGTTCTGGTGCGGCTGGCAGGAATCGAACCCACGACCCCTTGGTTCGTAGCCAAGTACTCTATCCAGCTGAGCTACAGCCGCGCAGCCTAAAAGTATACAGCCAATTTCTGAAGATTTCTCATTGAGCGAAGAGGGTAAACAGAAAAAGACTGCTCTCTGGCCCCGCACTCAGTCGATCGCCGCGGCGCTGCGGTAGCAAGCATTGGCGCGATCCGGGTCGCCCTCCTCATCAGCCAGGCGGGCCAGCGCTCGCCATGCTTGGCGACGGGCTCGGGAGGCTAGCGATGGGTCGTTGGCGGCTTGCTCAAGCGGCCGACGCGCCTTGCCCCAGAGCTGTCGTTCGGCCAACACAGCGCCTGCGGCGGCCTGCACCGCCGACTCGGCGGGAAAAGCCCGCTGTGCCGCCTCGATGCGCTGCAACCATTCAGCCCCCAGGCCTGCGGCAGTATCGACCAAGGCCAAAGCCATTTCGGCTCGGCCTTCGGCCTCTAGTGTGTCGAGTCGGTCCCACAGCGGCCGCAGCCATGCCCTGCCCTCTGCGGACACGCCCAAAGCAGCGGCGCGGCGCGCAGCACGGGCCACCACGAAGGGGTCGCGTTGGTCGGCACTGTCAAACTGCAACCAAGTCCGGCGCAACTGGTCAGCATCGTGCGGTGCGTCCAATGCCTCGATCGCCAGCGAGCGCAGCAATCCCTGCGCGGCAGCCTTGGAGAAAGCCTGGTGATTGGCCAGCAAACGTGCCGTGTGCAGCGCGTCAAGTGGTCGACGCTCCAGCCTGGCGGCTCGCAGCTTGAGCCGCAAGGCCTGGGTGCGGCGTGCCACGCCAGGTTGCAACTCCACCAGCAGCGCTTGGGCGTTTTGGCCGTCACGGTCGTCGAGCGCCCATTCGGCAGCCAACAAGCGTGCGCCATCGTCAACCGCCACACCACCGCTGCGACGGGCAGCGTGCAGCGCGCTGCCCAACAACTCGTCGCGACGCACGCGGTCTTGCAGCTTGTGCAGGCAACCAGCGGCCAGCAATCGCCCCAGCACCTGAAACTCGTGATCGTCGGCAAGCGTAGGGACCTGCGGCGCCATAGCGATGGCACGCTGTGCCGCCTTGAGTGAGCGACTGTAGCGGGCACCAAAGTATTCGGCCAATGCCTCGCGCAGCGCCGCCTGGGCTGAGCGCTCCAACCTCAGCACCCGCCACTCGCGCGCCCGCGCAGGCAAGCCGACCAGCGCATTGATCGCCTGCACCGCCGTCACCACCGCGAAGCCTACCCCGACCGCAGCCAGCACAAAGAAGTTGAGCGAAAAGTCTAGCCGCCACCCTGCCCAGTAAAACGATGCCAGGCCTTCGTTGTCGCCCAATGTCAGCGCAGCCACCACCGCCACCACGAATAGCAGCACCAACCAGATGACGCTGCGCATGTCAGTGCCCGGACCGGCAAGCCCGCGCCGGGCCGCTCAGAGGAAAGACATGGGCGCAAGGCATCTGCTGCTCGATGGCTGGGCGGCCTAGCGCCCGGCCTGGGCCGCCGCAAGCGCCGCCAAGGTCTCGTCGGGCCGCGGCACAGTGAGCTGACGCGCTTGGCCTGTGACTTGCCGCACCAGGTCGATGGTGAGCGCGACGCGGCGAGCATTGCGGTCGAAATAGCGCTCCAGCACAGCTTGGGCTTCGCGCAAGTCAGCTTGCGCGATGTCGAATTGACGCGACAACAGCGACAACCTGGCGTTCAGCAAGCGCAATTTGAGGTTTTCCCGCAAGAACCAGGCTTGGTCAGGCGCCACCAACATGGCCTCGGGCTTGTCGATCTGGGTCACCCGCACCAGACTTCTGACCTCAACCCAGATCCGGCTGCCGATCGCTGCCCAGCGTTCCTGCAACCAAGGCAGCCAGGCACCAGGCCCGGGTGCCGCACCGTCAGACGCCGAAGCTGCCGGCCGCGCAGCAGCGGCACGGCGCTCAGGCTGCGACACCAGGGGCAACTCATCGACCGTGCGAACCACTTCGTCGATCTTGATCGTCAGGCTGGCGAGGTCGGTCACGGCCACAGCCCGCACCCGATCCAGGTCGCGTGCCAGCGATCGCCGCACCCGCTCCAGGCGGGGTTGGTTCATCCGCGCCAAGCGCTCTTCTGCCTGGCGCAACGCCGACACCAGCGGCTCGGCACTGCCGGTGATAGCGCTTTGCTGCACCGCCACGCGAACGGCGGCGTCCACATCGGCCAACACGTTCTCGTCGCGCGAGCGCGAGAGCTGCTGGATCAGGTCTTCTAGCTGGCTGCGTTGCAGCACGGTCTCGGCCACCCGGGCTTCGAGCAGACCGACCTTGGACTCGGCAGAGCGGGCAGCCTCCTGCGCCTGTTTGGCCATCGCATGGGCCTCGATCGCTTGGCCCTGACTGTCCTGCTGTCGCCGCACCAACTCCTGCTCGAGCGACTTGATACGTTGGTGACCCAGCAGCGCCAGCGTGATGGCCGCAACGCTGACCACGCCCGCCAAACCCAGCGCGATCCACCAACCGTTGCCGGCCACCGGCGCGGCGGCCGGCGCAAGCGCCGCGCTAGCCACTGCCTCAGCGGGCGGGCTGGCAGCAGACAGGACTGAGGCGGGCTTGTCTTCGGCGGTCACGTTCTCATTCATTGTATCGACGGGCTTCTGGCGGCCGCACAGTGGCGTCAGGCTCTGCGCAGCAGCTCAGCCACCGCTTCGGGCGTTGGCGCAACCTGCTGCACGCTGCCGAAACCAAGCGCCCGCGCGGCTTCGACAATGCGGTCGTGGGTGGCCAAAGCACGGGCATCGCGCCAGGACCGATCGGGTACCAACGCCGGCAGATGGCCAAGCGCCTCACGGCTGCTGAACAACCAACAATGCCTGGCCGGGTCGGCCAGGGCCTGACCCAGCAACGCGCGGCCGGCCGGGTCAAGCACCGGCGCGGTGCGGCGGTAGGCTTGGACAAAGTGCACTCGCGCGCCTTCCCGGCGCAGCGCCTCGGCCAGCCAGTCGCGGCCGCCGTCACCGCGAACGATCAACGCGCTGCGACCCGGCCAATCCAGGCGCTCGCGCAACAACACCCACAGCGCCTCGGAGTCGAACTGGCCCTTCGCCTCGGGCGGTGTCAGCACCGCAGGCTCGGGCACGCCAGCTTGCAGCAGCGCACGCCGGGTGCCAGGACCCGTGCCGGCAGCGATCGCCAGCTGTGGCCAGGCCAGTCCGACGGGACGCAGCGCGAAGAAGCGCTCAACCGCGCTCGGGCTGACGAACATCACCAGCGCATGCTGTGCCAGTTGCTGCCATGCCGCGCAAACCAGCGCCGCGTCGGCCGGTGCAGCGATACCCAGCAAAGGCAAAGCGCCAGCGTTCAACCCCAGGGCCAGCAATTGAACCACCCACTCGTCGGCCTGCGGTTGAGGCCGCGTTACCACCACGCAGGGCGGGGCAGCCGACATCACGCCGCAGCGCCAGCCATCTGCGCGCCCGATCAGGCCAGCGTGGCGGCGAGGTAGCCGTCGGCGCCCAGCCTGCGCAGTTGCGCCGCAGCGAGTTCGCCCAGCGCAGTGGCTGCGGCAGTGGCGACAGCGTCGCCCGAGAGCTCGATCAAGGCTTGAGCCCGGGTTCGCAGCAGCGGCCGGCTGGGTTGTTCGGCATCGCCCAGTGCGGCGTCGATCACCAGCGTCTGGCCTTGCCAAACCGCGTGCGCTGCCAAGGGCATACTGCAGCTGCCGCCCAGCGCACGCGATACCGCACGCTCAGCATGCACCGCCAGCCAGGTCGGCACATGGGTCAGCTCGGCAAGCTGGGATCGAAGCGTTTCAGCGTCGCTGCGAACCTCGATGCCCAGCGCGCCCTGGCCTGCGGCAGGAATCATCTGCTGCTCGTCGAAGGTGGCACGGATGCGCGCGGCCAGGCCCAGTCGCTTCAGGCCAGCCGCGGCCAGCACGATGGCATCGAAACCGCCTTCATCGAGCTTGCGCAGTCGGGTGTCGAGGTTGCCGCGCAGCGGCTCGATCCGCAGATCGGGCCGCAGACTCATCAGCTGGACCACGCGGCGCAGGCTCGATGTGCCCACCACCGCGCCCTGCGGCAACGCGGCGACCGATGCGAAGTGGTTCGACACCAGCGCGTCGCGCGGGTCTTCGCGCTCGAGCACGGTGGCCAGCACGAAGCCCTCGGGCAGCTCCATCGGCACATCCTTGAGCGAATGCACCGCGAGGTGGGCGCGGCCCTCTTCCAGCGCGACTTCCAATTCCTTGACGAACAAGCCCTTGCCCCCGACCTTGCTCAGCGCGCGATCGAGGATCTGGTCGCCGCGGGTTGTCATGCCCAGCAAACCAACGTTCAAGCCCAGGCGCCGGGCCAGCAAATCGCGCACATGCTCGGCCTGCCACAGCGCCAGCCGACTCTCCCGGGTCGCGATCTGCAGGCCCGTCGGGCTCAGGGTCAGGCTGGCTTCAGAGCGGTTTTCGGTCATCGTGGCCCGATTATCGCTAGTGCCTCTTGTCTGGCAGCGCAGGCCCGGGGCGTGGCGCATGCCTAGGTTCGCGGCGCAAGCCGCTACAGCGGCCAAGTTGCCACGAATTGGGCTCCCTATGATGTCCCGGCAACCGTGCTGCACCTTCCAGGGAGTTCTCATGCCTCGTGCTTTCGTACCCATCCCCTCTGCGGCCGGCCATCGCGAGCCGGCAGAACAATCCAGGACCAGACTCGGAACAGCTGAGGCTGCGGCCGGGAACAAGGCCTTGATGGAGGACATTCGCTTGCTTGGCCGGATCCTGGGTGACGTGATCCGCGAGCAGGAGGGCAAAGCGGCGTTCGAGCTGATCGAGCGCGTGCGCCAACTCTCGGTGGCCTATCGGCTGAAGAATGACGCCTTGGCCGGCCGGGCACTCGACCGCTTGCTGAAGAACCTGTCGACTGATCAGACCGTCAGCGTGATCCGTGCTTTCAGCTATTTTTCACACTTGGCCAACATCGCCGAGGACCGACACCATGTGCGCCGCCGCCTGCACCACGAGCAGTTGGGGAACCTGCAGGAGGGCTCGCTGGCTTTGACCTTCGAGCGCCTGCACCGTGCCGACATCCGCGCCGCCGATGTGGCCCGCACGCTCGCCCAGGCCTATATCTCGCCGGTGCTCACCGCGCACCCCACCGAAGTGCAGCGCACGAGCATCCTCGACGCCGAGCGCGCGATCGCCGAACTGGTGGGCCTGCGCGACGACCTGCACGGCGATCGAGAGCGGCGCGACAACGACGCGTTGATCTGCGCACGCATCACCCAGCTCTGGCAAACGCGCATGCTGCGTTACACCAAGCTCACGGTGGCCGACGAAATCGAGAACGCGCTGAGCTACTACCAGAGCACCTTTTTGCGCCAGATCCCGAAGCTTTATGCCGAGATCGAGCAGCAACTGGCAGGCCATACGGTGCCGAGTTTCCTGCGCATGGGCCAGTGGATAGGCGGCGACCGCGACGGCAACCCCAATGTCGGCGCCGAAACGCTGCGCACGGCGATGGCTCGCCAGAGCGAGGTGGCGCTGCGCTTCTACCTCACCGAGGTGCACTCGCTGGGGGCCGAGCTGTCGATCAGCCAGATGTTGGCCGGCGTGACACCTGCGATGCAAGCGCTGGCCGACGCATCGCCCGACAGCAGCCCGCACCGTCAGGACGAACCCTATCGCCGCGCGCTGATAGGCGTCTACGCAAGGCTCGCGGCCACGCTGCTGGCACTGACCGGCACCGAGGCGCTGCGCCACGCGGTGTCACCGCAAAACGCCTACACCGCGCCGGCGCAGTTGCTGGCCGACCTGACGGTGATCGCCGACAGCCTGCGATCGCACCACGCCCTGGCGCTCGTCGCACCTCGGTTGGCGCCGCTGATACGCGCGGTGCAGGTCTTCGGCTTCCATCTTGCGACGCTGGACTTGCGCCAAAGCTCGGACAAGCATGAGGCGGTGCTGGCCGAGTTGCTGCGCGCAGCGCGCCTGCACGACGACTACTCGGCGCTAGACGAGATGGGCCGCCGCGCGCTGCTGATGCGGCTGCTAGACGACGCGCGGCCGCTGCGGGTGCACGGCGCGCAGTACAGTGAACTCGCGCAACGTGAGCTGGCGATCTTCGAGACCGCGCGCGAAATGCTGGCTCGCTACGGCCGTGAGGCGCTGCGCCACTGCATCATCAGCCACACCGAGTCGGTCAGCGACCTGCTGGAATTGCTGCTGCTGCTCAAGGAATGCGATTTGGTGAGCGGGCCGAATGGCGGCGCACTGCGGGCCGGCGCCCGCAGTGCGTTGATCGTTGTGCCGCTGTTCGAGACCATCGCCGACCTGCGTCAAGCCGAGCCCATCATGCGTGAGTTCTACGCCCTGCCCGGCATCACCGAGTTGGTGCTGCGCAGCGGCGGCGAGCAAGACATCATGCTGGGCTACAGCGACAGCAACAAGGACGGTGGCTTTTTCACCAGCAACTGGGAGTTGTACCGGGCCGAACTGGCGCTGGTCGACCTGTTCGGCCCGCTGCGCACCCAGGCAGACGGCAGCTCAGGCATCACGCTGCGACTTTTCCACGGCCGCGGCGGAACCGTCGGGCGCGGCGGCGGCCCGAGCTACCAGGCCATCCTGGCCCAGCCGCCGGGCACGGTCAACGGCCAGATCCGGCTGACCGAGCAGGGCGAGGTGATCGGCAGCAAGTACGCCAACCCCGACATCGGCCGGCGCAACCTCGAGACCCTGGTGGCGGCGACGCTGGAGGCCACGCTGCTGAACGCCGGCAGCAAGTCAGGCGCACCCAAGAGCTTTCTAGCCGCCGCGGCCCGCATCAGCGAGGCCAGCCACGCTGCTTACCGCAAGCTGGTCTACGAGACACCAGGGTTCAGCGACTACTTTTTCTCGGCCACACCGATCCGCGAGATTGCCGAGTTGAATATCGGCTCGCGCCCTGCGATCCGCCCCAAGGACGGCCAGACGACGCCAGCCATCGAAGACTTGCGCGCAATCCCCTGGGGCTTCTCATGGGGCCAGTGCCGGGTGGCGCTGCCGGGCTGGTGCGGTTTCGGCTCGGCGATCACGGCCTTTCTCGGCGTCGACGAAGACCGCAGCGCCAAGCTGGCCTTGCTGCAGAAGATGCACAAGCAGTGGCCGTTCTTCCGCACCCTGTTGTCCAACCTGGACATGGTGCTGGCCAAGAGTGACCTGCGCATCGCGGCCCGCTATGTCGAACTGGTCGAGGACAAACGCATGGCCAGGCGGATTTTCGCCGCGATCAGCGCCGAATGGCAGTCGACGCACGACGCGCTGTCGCTGATCACCGGCGAGCCCGACAGGCTGCAGAGCAACCCCGCGCTGGCGCGATCGATCGAGCACCGCTTCCCTTACCTCGACCCGCTCAACCACCTGCAGATCGAGCTGATGCGGCGCTACCGCAGTCGCATCGAAGGCGCGCCCGAGAACGAGCGCCTGAAGCGCGGCATCCACCTGTCGATCAACGGCCTGGCCGCGGGCTTGCGCAACACCGGTTGAAGAGGTCGCAGAACGAACCGCAAAGTCTCTATCCGGCGGGGCACCATCGCATCGTCGCCGTGGGTTCGATCGGACCACGGGTCGGCCGCCATTGCACCCGCGGCCGGGCCGCAGCGGTCGCGATCTGCGATGCGGGAGAGAAGCCGACGCCGCACCCTGGGCTTGACGGCAGTGCCTGGACCGACGATGGCGCCAGATAATGCCTCGCCGGCGCCCGCTGGCGACCCACCACTCGACGAAGCGCATCCAGCCATGTCCGGCAACCAACTCGACAAGAAATCCCAGGCCTGGTCGGCCCTGTTCTCTGAACCGATGAGCGAACTCGTCAAGCGTTACACCGCCAGCGTCGGTTTCGACCAACGGCTGTGGCGCGCCGACATACAGGGCAGCCTGGCACATGCCAGCATGTTGGCAGCGCAAGCCATCATCGGCCAGACAGATCTGGCCGACATCCAGCGCGGCTTGGGCCAGATCGCCCAGGACATTGAAGAGGGCCGCTTCGAGTGGAAGCTTGAGTTGGAGGATGTTCACCTCAACATCGAGGCCCGCCTGACCCAATTGGTCGGCGACGCCGGCAAGCGGTTGCACACCGGGCGATCGCGCAACGACCAGGTCGCCACCGACGTGCGGCTGTGGCTGCGCGGCGAGATCGACGCGCTGGCGCTGCTGCTGGTCGACCTGCAGCGCGCGCTGGTCGAAGTGGCAGCCACGAACACCGACACCGTGATGCCTGGCTTCACCCACCTGCAGGTGGCGCAGCCGGTGAGCTTTGCGCACCACCTGCTGGCCTATGTGGAGATGTTCTCCCGCGACGCCGAGCGCCTGGCCGATGTCCGCAAGCGCTGCAACCGCCTGCCGCTGGGTGCGGCAGCGTTGGCCGGCACCAGCTACCCGCTGGACCGCGAGGCCGTGGCGCGCGAGCTCGGCTTCGAAGGGCTTTGCGAGAACAGCCTGGACGCCGTCAGCGACCGCGACTTCGCGATCGAGTTCCTGTCCTTCGCCAGCATCACGATGGTCCATGTCTCGCGCATGGCCGAGGAGCTGGTGCTGTGGATGAGCCAGAACTTCGGTTTCATCGACCTGGCCGACCGCTACTGCACCGGCTCGTCGATCATGCCGCAGAAGCGCAATCCCGACGTCGCCGAACTCGCGCGCGGCAAGAGCGGCCGGGTGATCGGCCACTTGATGGGATTGATCACGCTGATGAAGGGCCAGCCGCTGGCCTACAACAAGGACAACCAGGAGGACAAGGAGCCGCTGTTCGACACCGTCGACACGCTGGCCGCGACGCTGCGCATCCTGGCCGAGATGGTCGCTGGCATCCAGGTCAAGCCAGCAGCGATGGAAGCCGCTGCGCGCCGCGGCTACGCCACTGCCACCGACCTGGCCGACTACCTGGTCAAGAAAGGCCTGCCCTTCCGCGACGCCCATGAGGTGGTGGCGCATGCCGTCAAACTGGGGCTGCAGCGCGGCCTGGACCTGGCCGAGTTACCGCTGGCCGAGTTGCAATCGCTGCACCCACTGATCACCGACGACGCGCCCAGCGTGCTGACACTGCGCGGATCACTCGAAGCGCGCAATGTGCGCGGCGGCACCGCACCGACCCAGGTGCTGGCCCAGGTCGCGCGGCACCGGGCGCGGCTGGGGGGCTAGTCCTCGGACTGCGCACGCCGATCTCGGCCGTTGCTGTCAACAGCGAATTGCCGGCATCGGCGGTAGCCGGCCGCAAGCAAGCCCAACACCTCCGGCAAGCACAACTTGCTGATGGACTGGCGGACTAACGGAGTGGCGTACTGACGTACTGACGTACTGACGGACTGCCGCCGGAGAATTCGGTCAATTGAGCCAGAGTTGCCCAAAGCATGGTGCTACCCCGTAATCACGCGATGCTTGGCGGGCATCAATCAGGGACTGCCTTGCCGATCTCAGAATGGTGATGAACGGCGACTGAGCAACGCGGCCTTGGCGCCGATCCAGCACCGGATCCGCCATGCCCAAGCTCTCAACCACGCCGAACACCCTTGCCGCCCCTCGATTGCCGCAAGTCGCATTCGACGTGCTCGGTGCGGCGCGATGAGACCTTCGCGCGCGCCCTGTCGCGAGCTCAAGCGCGCTGCCAGCAGGCTCGGCATCGCCGCGCTGCTGCTCGGTCTGAGCGCCTGTGCATCGGCGCCGCCTACGCTGATCGAAGCCTCGGCCATGACATTGCCGACGGCATGGGCGGCAGCGCCTGATCAAGTCACGGGCGCTGGCCTGGAGGCGCAGTGGTGGGCCAGGTTCAACGACCCTGTGCTCACGGACCTGGTCATCAGCGCCCTGCAGGCCAACCACAGCATCCAGGCTGCGCTAGACGCGCTGCGCCAAGCACTGGCCTTGCGCGATGTCGCCGCGGCGGGCCTGCGTCCGAACCTGGAGGCCTCCGGCCAGCGCAGCGCCGGCGCTGGCAATCGCTTCGCGGCAAGCCTGGACGCAAGCTGGGAACTCGATCTGTTTGGCGCCAGGCACAGCGCGCTGGCTGTCAGCCAAGCCACGGCGCGCGCCAGCGCTGCCGGCCTGGCCGAGGTCCAGGTGTCGATCGCCGCCGAGGTTGGCCTGGCCTACCTCACGCTGCGCGGCGCACAAGCCCAGCTCAGGATCGCCCAGGACAAGCTCGCGAGCCAGCAAGAGACCTGGCAAATCAGCCAGTGGCGCGCCCAGGCCGGCGTGGCCAGCGTGCTCGATGCCGAGCAAGCGCGCGCTGCCACCGAGCAGACCGCCTCGCAACTGCCGCTGCTGCAGACGACGATATTGCAGGCCAGCCACGCACTGGCCGTGCTGTCCGGCCAGGCGCCGACCACCTTGACCAAGCTGCTGACCGCAGTCGCCCCGGTGCCGCGTGCCACCGGGGCGTTGGCGTTGAGCATCCCCGCCGACACCTTGCGCCGCCGACCCGATGTGCGCGCGGCCGAGCAGCAGGTGCTGGCATCGACCGCACGCGTGACGCAGGCCGACGCCGCTAGAGCACCGAGCTTCAGGCTGAGTGGCAGCATCGGTCTGCAAGCGCTGAGCTTGGGTGGCCTGGGCGGCAGCGCATCACAGGTCGGCGCCTTGCTGGCCAGCGTGGCGCTGTGGGACGGCGGCGCCGGTCTGGCCCAGGTGCAGGCACAACAAGCCGCGCTGGACCAGGCCAGGTCGCACTACCGAGCCACCGTGCTGTCGGCCTTGCGCGAGGTCGAGGACGCGCTGGTCGCGCTGGAAGGTGACCGGCTGCGCCTGCTGCGGCTCGAACAGGCCACCGAAGCCGCAGGCAACGCTGCACTGATGGCGATCCAGCGTTACCGCAGCGGGCTGGTGGATTTCCAGACCGTGCTGGCGACCCAGCACGTCCAGCTCAGCAGCCAGAACAGCTTGGCGAGCGCCAACATCGACCTCGGTGCCGACCATGTTCGTCTGTACAAGGCGCTCGGCGGTGGCTGGCGGGCGAGCCCCGAATTCTTCGACCTCAGCAAGCCATGACAGCCACCGCATCATCCCCCGCAGCCAGCAGCTTGCAAGCCCTGCTCGCCGAACCCGCCGCGAGCGCTTGGTTCCGCAAGCCAGCGCTGTGGGGCGGCTTGCTGCTGACGGCCGCGACACTGGCCGGCGCCTGGTTCTGGCAAGCGCGCCAAGCCGCCAGCACGGCACCCAGCTATACCTCGCAGGCAGTGACTCGCGGCAAGCTCACGCTGACCGTCACCGCCAACGGCACGCTGCAACCGACAAGGTCGGTCAGCATAGGCAGCGAGCTGTCGGGCACGGTGCTCAAGGTCCATGTCGACGTCAATGACCGGGTCCGCAAGGGCCAGATCCTGGTCGAACTCGACACCGCCAAACTGCGCGACCAGATCCTGCGGTCGCGCGCCGCGCGGGCGGCCGCCCGCGCCAAGGTCGCGCAGACGCTGGCCACGGTCCAGGAGGCCGAGTCTGGCCTGGGCCGGCTAGAAGAGTTGGCCAGGCTATCCGCGGGCAAGCTGCCCTCGCAGGCCGAGCTCGACAGCAGCCGGGCAGCGCTGGCCAGGGCCAGGGCCGACGCGACCAGTGCACAAGCCGGTGTCAGCGATGCCCAGGCAGCGCTGTCGACCGACGAGATCAACCTGTCCAAAGCCTCGATCCGAGCGCCCTCGGATGGTGTGGTGCTCTCGCGCAGTGTCGACCCCGGCAACGCTGTGGCAGCGTCGCTGCAGGCCGTGACCTTGTTCAACCTGGCCGAGGACCTGGCACAACTGCGACTACAGGTCTATGTCGATGAGGCCGACGTCGGATCGGTCCAGGTCGGCCAGTCCGCGCGCTTCGGCGTCAGCGCCTACCCGAGCCGGCAATACCCGGCACGCGTGACCCGGGTGGCCTACGGATCGACCATCACCGACAACGTGGTCACCTACCTGACCTACCTCGACGTCGACAACAGCGACCTCAGCCTGCGCCCGGGCATGACGGCCACGGCCTTGATCACCGCCACCGAGCGCCAGGACGCGCTGCTGGTGCCCAACAGCGCGCTGCGCTTTGAGCCCACAGCCTCGTCGACCGTCAGGCCGGCGGCCAGCAGCGGCATTGTCTCGAGCTTGACGCCTCGCATGCCGCCGCGCAGCAGCACGCGAAAATCGGCGGCCGAGGGCGCACGCACCGGGTCGGCACGCCGGGTCTGGGTACTGCGCGACGGCGCTGCATCGGCCGTGGCGGTGACGGCAGGCATCAGCGACGGCCGCATGACCGAGATCACAGGCGGCGATCTGCAAGCAGGCATGGTCGTGATCACCGACCAGAAAGCGGCAGGCACGAAGTGACAGGCAGCGCTGACGATGCATTGCCCTTGATCCGCCTGCGCGGCGTGACCAAGGTCTACGGCAGTGGTCAGGCGGAGTTGTTCGCGCTCAAGGGCATAGACCTCGACATCCAGGCTGGCGAATTCGTCGCGATCATGGGTCCCAGTGGCTCGGGAAAATCGACTGCGATGAACATCCTGGGTTGCCTGGACAAGCCCAGCGCCGGGCAGTACTTGTTCCGCGGCGCGGCGGTCGAATCGCTGTCGCGCGACCAGCTGGCGCGGCTGCGCCGGCGCTACCTGGGCTTCGTGTTCCAGGGCTTCAACCTGTTGGCGCGAACTTCGGCGCAGGAGAACGTTGAACTGCCGCTGCTCTACCGCGGCGAGAGCGGCCCGCGCAGACACAGGCTCGCGGCCGAAGCGCTGGCCGCGGTAGGGCTGGCCGGCTGGGAAATGCACACCCCAGCCGAGTTGTCAGGCGGTCAGCAGCAGCGGGTGGCGATCGCACGCGCTTTCGTCACCCAGCCCGAGGTGCTGCTGGCCGACGAGCCGACCGGCAATCTCGACACCCAGCGCAGCCGCGAGATCATGGACTTGTTGCGCGGCCTGAACCGCAACCAGGGGATCACCGTGCTGATGGTCACCCACGAGGCCGACATGGCGGCTTACGCCGATCGGCTGGTGCACTTCATCGACGGCCGCATTGACCGTGACTGCGCGAACCCGCTGGCGATCTCGGCTGCGCCCTGATGCTGCTCAACACTTTGCTGCTGGCGCTGCGATCGATACGCCGAAACCTGCTGCGTTCTTTTCTGACGATCCTGGGCATCGTGATCGGCGTGTCCGCAGTGATCACGATGGTCACACTGGGCAAGGGCGCGACCCAGGCGGTGCAGACGCAGATCGCCAGCCTGGGCAGCAACCTGCTGATGGTGCGCCCGGGCCAGCGCCAGGGGCCTGGCGGCGGCAGTGGCGGTGCACCGTCGTTCAAGGCTGCCGACGCCGAGGCTGTGCTGGCGCAGATCGGTGGCGTGGCAGCTGTCGCGCCCGAGGGACGTGCTGGTGTCACGGTGGTCGGCAATGGCCGCAACTGGGCGACCAGCGTCACCGGCAGCAGCAACAGCTGGTTCGAGACCGGCAACTGGAAGCTCGCTAGCGGCCGAATCTTCGAGGAAGACGAGCAGCGCGCAGGTGCAGCCACCTGCATCGTCGGCGAGACGGTGCGGCGCGAGATCTTCGGCGGCAAGCCTGGGCAGGACGGACTGGGCGAGCAACTGCGCATCAAACAGTTCTCCTGCACCGTGGTCGGTGTGCTGGCGTCCAAGGGCCAGGCCGCGATGGGCAACGACCAGGACGACACGGTGTTGCTGCCCTTGCGAACGCTGCAGCGCCGGGTCACCGGCAATCAGCGCGTGGCCACGCTGCTGGTGGCGATGCAGGACGGCAGCGACAGCGCCAGACTCAAGAACAGCCTGCGCCAACTGCTGCGTGAGCGCCGCAAACTCGCCACCAGCGACGATGACAACTTCAACATCCTCGACACCCAGCAACTCGCCGAGACCTTGTCAGGCACGACCCAGGTGATGACCACCTTGCTGGGCGCGGTCGCTGCGGTCAGCCTGCTGGTGGGCGGCATCGGCATCATGAACATCATGTTGGTCAGCGTGACCGAGCGCACCCGCGAGATCGGGCTGCGCCTGGCGATCGGTGCGCTAGAGCGCGAGGTGCTGCTGCAATTCCTGATCGAAGCGGTGATGCTCGCTGCGCTGGGCGGCGTCGTGGGCATTGCCGTCGCCACCGCGGCATCGTGGACGTTAGCCACAGCAATGGAGCTGCCCTTCCTGTTCGACCCGGTGATCAACGGCCTGTCCTTCCTGTTCTCGGCAGCGATCGGCGTGCTGTTCGGCTATTTCCCGGCGCGGCGCGCGGCGCGGATGGACCCGATCGAAGCGCTGCGACACGAGTAGCCGCCGCAGCCATCTCCCCGATTCGGGGGGCTGGTCCGGGTTTGGGGATTGACTGCAAAAGACCAGTCATTTGGCGAGTTATCTGGTTATCAAAAACCTATAGTGGCTTGAACGCGATGCCAACTTCGGATCGACTGCAAACCACCGGGAGTAACCCATGCCACCTTTCATCCTCGGTCTTTTGAGTTCAGGCCTGCGACTGGTGGCCAACGCCGCCTTGGTCAAAGGCAAAGAGTTCATCCAGGAAAAAACCGGCGTCGACCTCGACCAGGCCGCGCTCAGCACGGAAGACCAAGCCAAGCTTCGCCAGTTTCAAGCCGAGCACGAGGAAGAGTTGCTGCGCTTGCAACTCGAGGACAACAAGCTCGGGCTCGAGGAAACCAAGGCCTTTCTGGCCGACGTGGCCGACGCACGGAAGATCCAGTCCGAAATCCAGATGAGCGCCAATGCGCCCTGGTACACCAAAGCGATACAGCCCACGCTGGCTGCTTTCACGCTGCTCGCCACCATCTTGTTGTTCGGCATGTTCGTCTACTGGAGCGGCGACATCATCGAGGTCGTCGATGGCAAGACTACGCTTGTGAAAAGGATCAACGACACACAAAAAGACATCATCATCTACATCCTGGGCGTGTTGTCGGCTGCAGTCACGCAAATTCTGGGTTATTACTTCGGCAGCTCGCAAGGCAGTGCCACCAAGTCCAAGAGTCTTGACAAGGTGTTGGCGAAGAACACATCCGGGGCAGAAAAATGAGCTTGCTTCTGGAACAAGCGGCGTTCC
This sequence comes from Aquabacterium sp., assembly GCA_044377715.1. GTDB lineage: Bacteria > Pseudomonadota > Gammaproteobacteria > Burkholderiales > Burkholderiaceae_C > Pseudaquabacterium. The sequence continues at coordinate 12,022 of JBILYN010000023.1, read as the reverse complement.
TGAAGGACGCACGCAAGCTGCTGGCGTTCGCCGACGAGCAAGGCTTGGTCGTCACCGGCGGCGAACTCGAACGCACACCCGAGACCCAGGCCTTGTACCTGCGAGACGGTCGCGAAAAGACCATGGACAGCCCGCACCTGCGCAAGTGTGCGATCGCCTTGAACTTCTTTCGGGCCACCGATGACCATCATGAACTGGTGCAAAGCGCTGACAAGCTCGAAGCGCTGGGCCAGTTCTGGGAAAGCCTGGATCCGCGCAACCGCTGGGGCGGGCGTCGCGACGTTCGTGCCGGCTTGTCGCGCTTCGAGCGTGACCCCGGCGGTTGGCCATCGAGCGCGGTGGCGAGTTTGCTCACGCCGGTAGAACCCGCAGCGCCGGTTGAGGCCGTCGCGCTGGCCGACGCGTCGCGGCCGGCCGCAGTGACTTTGCAGAAACTGCCGAGTGCGGGGCTGACCACCACGCTCAGACGCGGGTCGCTCGAGCGCGATGCTATTGCGCGAATGCAGGCCTTGCTGGTCAAGACCGGCAAGCTCGAGACAGCCAATGGCAAGTTCGACGAGCAGACCGAGCGCGCGGTGATCGCCTTCCAGCGTGACAGCGGTCTGGTCGCCGACGGCGTGGCGGGCGACAAGACCTGGACCATGCTGCTGTCGCAGACCGGCGAGGCGCAGCAGGCGATGGCCCAGCGATTCATCGGCGAGGCCGATTTCGAGGCCGCGGCCAAGAACTTGAAGGTCGAGCTCGCGGCGCTGAAATCGGTCTACAAGGTCGAATCCAACGGCAAGGGCTTTGTCGGCGATCAGCCCAAGATCCTCTTTGAGGGACATGTCTTCTGGCAGCGGCTCAAGCGACTCGGCCTGCGACCCGAGTCCTTGGCCGCGGGCAACGAAGACATCCTCTACCCAAGCTGGACCAAGCAGTTCTATGTCGGCGGCAGCGGTGAGTGGCAACGGCTGACCCGCGCCGAGGCCATACATCGCGAAGCCGCCCGCGAATCGGCGTCCTGGGGCCTGTTCCAAATCATGGGCTACCACTGGAAACCACTGGGCTACGACTCGATCGACGATTTTGTCGAGCGCATGTGCAGGCATGAGCGCGACCAGCTCGACGCTTTCTGCCGCTTCGCGTCGACCACCAAAGACCGCAGCGGCCACAGCTTGGCCGAGTTGCTGGCGGCTCGGGACTGGGCCGGGTTTGCCTACGCCTACAACGGCAAAGGCTACCGGCTCAATGCTTATGACGACAAGCTGCGCGATCAGTATCGACGTTATGCCGCCTAGCGCGGCGTCAGTTGTTGAAGCTGATCCGGCTGGCCAGCAGCCGGTGCATCGTCGCTGGCCCGCTGCGCGATCACGACCCAACCGCCATTGTTGTCGGTCTATGCAAAGCGCCGCAATACGGCGCCAGCGTGTGGTTCGAGTCGGGCCGGGTCGGTGCGAGCGAGGCCGTCATCGATTGGGTTCCGTCGTGGAGGCAGCGACTGGCCATGCCGGCAATACAGCTTGTGCTTGAGAAAAGGTGAAGAGTCCCAGTCGAATCTGGTGTCGGACAGTCTCGGGTGGCAAGCCCGTATCCGCGGCACCATCGGGAGGGGCATCTCGCGCGACCATCGCTTCCAGCGCAGGCACCAGCGCATCGAGCAAACCCTGCCACTGGTCGCGCACCAGTTGGCGGAATTCGGTCAGCGAGGCCACACTCAGGCCGTCGGCAAACAAGACCTGCTCGAAATGGCGACGGTTGTCGTGCAGCAGGTTGTCCACCGCAGCTTGGAGGTGGCTGCCCAAGTTTCGGCCCAGTACCTGCAGCATCCGGATTTCGTCACCCTGGGGCACAAAGGCCTCGCGCACCAACCTGACGGTGTCGAGCTCAGTGTCGTGCGCGGCCATCCCCAAGCGCAGCAATTCGTCGAGCAGACTGCGTGGGTGAACATCGCGAGTGATGCATTGGGCCAGAGACTCGAAGCTGGGCGCAGGGCCTTGGCGTGCCAACTCCGCAGGTGATCCTCGCCGGTCGCAGTAAGCGCGGTCAGTCCGCCAGTGGGTGAACAACTCGCTGGCATGCGATCGCGACGCGGGAGGCTGTTGCGCCCGGCCCTCGCGGAGGGCTGCGATCAACCTCGAGACCTCGCGCCTGTGAATGCCGGTGGCGGTGGTGATGCGGCTGACGCGGCGGTGCGGCGGCAACTCGGCGTGGCTGCGGTCTGCGGCATCGACCAGTGCCTGCTTGAGCAAGTCGTCGAGCGTGGCATGTGGCAAGCCGCGCGCCACAGCCAGTCTGGCCAGCGGCCCCAGCACCTCACGCATCGCAGCGATCAACGCGTCGGCAGTAGCGGGTGAGTCGTCGGTTGACAAGAATGAGCTCGCGGCGCAGTCCGATGCCTCAAAGAGACGGCTCGGGTTTCATGGCGAAAGACATCAGAATATTATATGTGCAAAGCGCCCATTTATCACTGCTGCTGGTCAGCCTCCATCGACCGCATCGGGCGCCCCATTCGCGATGCGCTGAAGTCCGGCCCGGCCGAGCTGTCATTGGTGTCGCCGCACAAGCCAGCACACAATCGACGAATGCCGCCGCGCCGCTGGATCGCCCACCTCGACATGGACGCCTTCTATGCGTCAGTGGAGTTGCTGCGCTATCCCGAGCTGATGGGCCAAGCGGTGGTGATCGGCGGCGGCAAGCGCCACCAGCCAGAGCTGTTGCCCGACGGTACGCGACGTTTCGCGACGCTCGATGGCTACGCAGGCCGCGGCGTGATCACCACCGCCACTTATGCAGCGCGAGACCTGGGCGTGCATTCGGGCATGGGATTGATGAAAGCCGCGTTGAGGGCGCCTCAGGCCGTGCTGCTGCCAGTGGACTTTGAGCAGTACCGCGCCTATTCACGCCGCTTCAAAGCAGCGGTGGCAGAACTGGCCCCGGTGATCGAGGACCGCGGCATCGACGAGATCTACATCGACCTCAGCGACCAACCTGGTGCGCAGGATGCGATCGCGCATGACCCGCACGGCGGCGTTCGCGCGCTGGCGCTAGACCTGAAAAACAATGTGCGACGCGCCACCGGACTGAACTGCTCGATCGGTGTCACACCGAACAAGCTGCTGTCCAAGATTGCCAGCGACTTGGACAAGCCCGACGGGCTGACGCTATTGACGCTAGACGACCTGGCCGAGCGGATCTGGCCCCTGCCGGTGCGCAGGGTCAACGGCATCGGCCCGAAGGCAGGCGCCAAGCTCGGCATGCTCGGCATCGAGACCATTGGCCAACTTGCCGAGCAAGAACGTGCATCGCTGATTCAGCAATTCGGCCTCAGCTATGGCGCGTGGCTGTTCGATGCCTCGCATGGCATCGACGATAGACCGGTTGTCACCCACAGCGAGCCTGTGTCGATGAGCCGCGAGACCACCTTCGAACGCGACCTGCACGCCTTGCGCGACAGGACCGCACTGACAGCGATCTTCACCCAGCTCGCCAACCAGGTCGCAAGCGACCTGCAGCGAAAAGGCTATGTCGGCAGGACCATCGGCATCAAGCTGCGCTTCGAGGATTTCAAGACCGTCACCAGGGATCTGACGGTGGATCAACCCACGGCCGACGCCATCGCGATCCGGCAAGCAGCCGGCATGTGCCTCAAACGGGTCGACCTGGGGCGCCGCATCCGCCTGCTCGGTATACGCGTCGGCGCTTTGCAACGCGCGCCCGGGCCTGCAGCATGAAGTGCCGCGCTAGCATTGGCCCCCAGGAGACTCCCCATGACCGTGATCACCCACATCGAAGACCTGCGAATCCTGGCGAAAAAGCGCGTGCCGCGGATGTTCTACGACTATGCCGACTCCGGCAGCTGGACCGAGAGCACCTACCGTGCCAACGAGAGCGATTTCCAGCAGATCAAGCTACGCCAACGCGTGGCCGTCAACATGGAAAACCGCAGCACCGCGAGCCAGATGGTCGGCGTCGACGCAGCGATGCCGGTGGCCATCGCGCCCACCGGACTGACAGGCATGCAACATGCCGATGGTGAAATCCTGGCAGCCAAGGCGGCCGAGAAATTCGGCATCCCTTTCACGCTGTCAACGATGAGCATTTGCTCAATCGAAGACATCGCAGCCCACACCCGGGCGCCGTTCTGGTTTCAGCTCTACGTGATGCGGGACCGCGACTTCATCGAGCGCTTGATCGACCGCGCCAAGGCGGCGAATTGCGGTGCGCTGGTGCTCACGCTGGACCTGCAGATCCTCGGTCAACGCCACAAGGACCTGAAAAACGGCTTGTCAGCGCCGCCCAAGCTGACGCTGACCAACATCCTCGACATGGCGACCAAGCTGCGCTGGTGCCTGGGCATGGCCGGCACCTCACGGCGTCAGTTCGGCAACATCGTGGGCCATGTCAAAGGCATAGAGAACATGGGTTCGTTGTCGGAGTGGACGGCCAAACAATTCGACCCGCAGCTCAACTGGGGCGATGTCGAATGGATCAAGAAGCGCTGGGGCGGCAAGCTGATCCTCAAGGGCATTCAAGATGTCGAGGACGCCAGAATCGCGGTGGAGTCAGGCGCCGACGCGCTGATCGTCAGCAACCATGGCGGACGCCAACTCGACGGCGCCGAGTCGAGCATCCGCGCGTTGCCGGCGATCGTCGACGCGGTCGGCGACAAGATCGAGGTGCACATGGACGGCGGCATACGCTCGGGCCAGGATGTGCTCAAAGCGGTGGCACTCGGCGCACGCGGCACCTACATTGGCCGCGCCATGCTCTACGGCCTGGGCGCGATGGGCGAGGTCGGCGTGACCAAGGCGCTGGAGATCATCCACAAGGAACTCGATCTGACCATGGCCTTCTGCGGCCGAACCCGGATCGAGCAGGTCGACAAGACCATTTTGCTGCCAGGCACTTACCCGACTTGATCGAGTTGCCGCCAGCGAGCGGCGGCGCTCGATGGTGGCCGTTGGTGGCCGTGCGTCAAAAAAGGCTGGCCTGCGCGGCAGGCGTATCGGGCGGGCAGGCCGGCCGCCTGAACTGTGTCAAGTCGAGCTCGACCCTGGCGCGGTTCAGACCGAGTCTTGCGCTGGCTTTCTGGAAACGCTGGCGCAGCAGTTGAGCCCAGATGCCACTGCCCGTCATGCGCTCGCCAAAGCGGCTGCTGTTGTCAGCGCCGCCGCGCATCTCCCGGATGCGCGCCATCACCCGCGAGGCACGTTCGGGGAAATGCTGCTCCAGCCAATGCTGAAACAGCGGATTGACCTCCCAGGGCAGGCGGATCACGATGCTGAAGGCTGAAGCTGCACCGGCGTCTCGGGCCGCCTCGAGGATGCGCTCGAGTTCGGGCTCGTTCAGAAACGGGATCACTGGCGACACGCTGACGCCCACCGGCACGCCGGCATCGGCCAGCCGGCGGATGGTCAGCAGGCGCCGTTCGGGCGAGGCCGCGCGCGGCTCCATCACCCTGGCCAGCGCCGGATCGAGCGTGGTGATCGATACATAGACGGCCGCCAGCTTGGCGCGCGCCATCGGCGCCATCAGGTCGAGGTCGCGCTCGACGCCGGCCGACTTGGTGACCAAGGAGAACGGATGCCGATGCTCGGCCAGCACCTCAATGATCGACCGGGTGATCCTGAGCCTGCGCTCGGCCGGCTGGTAGGCGTCGGTGACCGAGCCGATGTTGATCATCGTCGGCTTGTAACTGCTGCGCGCCAAGGCCTCTCGCAGACGCTGTGCAGCGTTGAACTTGGCGACGATGCGGGTCTCGAAATCCAGCCCGGGCGACAGGTTGAGATAACTGTGGGTCGGCCGCGCGTAGCAGTAAATGCAGCCATGCTCACAACCGCGGTAAGGGTTGATCGAGAGGTCGAAACCGATGTCCGGGGAATCGTTGCTCGCCAGAATGGTCTTGACCTGCTCCTCGAGCACCTGGGTGCTGGGCGGCAGCGCCTGCGCCTGCACCGATTGCTCCAGCGTGCCCCAGCCGTCGTCATAGGCCTCGCGCTCATCCTTGGAGAACCGGTGCGCCAACTCCCAGGTCGTGCCACGGCCCTTGATCGGCTCGGGCGGTAATCCAGGGACAAATGGCGACGTCTGATCGGCTGGAGTCGGCCGGGAAATCTGAATCGGGATGCGTCGCATGCTGTCAATATATACAGCACCTGTTCATCCGTCCAGCACTTCACCCTTCAAGCGGCTACCAAGGCCGCGCCATCGGCGCCGGCTAACCCAGCAGACGCCGTGGATCCGGCTCCGCCGGTCCACCAGCGTCCGCCCCCCTGGGGGGTGAGCCCGGACGGACGGGCCTGCCTGCGCAGGCCCGGTCGCCTGGCGAACCGGCCGACCTCTGGTCGGCCGTGGAATGCGCCGAAGGCGCTACGGGGGGGCTAATATTCGCCACTGCCGTTGCTGCCTGGCGCCAGGTTGTCGAACTTGGTCAGCGGCTTCAAGAAAGTGAGCTTGGTCGTGCCGACAGGGCCGTTGCGCTGCTTGGCGATGATGATCTCGGCAATGCCAGGCTCCTTGCTCTCTTTGTTGTAGTAGTCATCGCGGTAGATGAACATGATCACATCGGCATCCTGCTCGATCGCGCCAGACTCACGCAGGTCGCTCATCATCGGGCGCTTGTCGGTGCGGGTCTCGACCGAGCGGTTGAGCTGCGACAGCGCGATCACTGGGCATTGCAGCTCCTTGGCCAGCGCCTTCAGACCGCGCGAGATCTCGCTGATCTCGGTGGCGCGGTTCTCGCCGTCGCTCTTGCCCGTGCCGCTCATCAACTGCAGGTAGTCGACCACGATCAGGCCGAGCGTGCCGCCGAACTGACGCGCCATCCGGCGTGAGCGCGCCCGTACCTCGGCCGGGTTCAGCGCCGGGCTCTCGTCGATGTAGAGCTGGGCCTTGCCAAGACGTTCAGCGGCCTCGGTCAATCGGGTCCATTCGTCGTCGCGCAGCCTGCCGGTACGCAAACCGCTTTGATCGATACGCCCGAGCGAGCCGATCATGCGCAAAGCCAGTTGGGATGCACCCATTTCCATCGAGAACACCAGCACTGGCAACTCTTCGTTGACCGCCACCGCCTCAGCGATGTTGATCGCCAGCGCGGTCTTGCCCATCGACGGGCGCGCAGCCAGGATGATCAGATCGCCTTTCTGCAGGCCCGCCGTCATGCGGTCGAGGTCGAAGAAGCCGGTGCGAACGCCGGTGACTTCTTCGGCGCCGTTCTCGGCCAACTCGGTGACGCGGTCGATCAACTGCATCGTCAGCTTGTCGACGCCGATGAAACCCTGCTTGTTGCGCGAGCCCTCCTCGCCGATCTTGAAGATCTTGCCCTCGGCCTCGTCCAGGATCTGCGAGACCTGCCGCCCCTGCGGGTTGAAAGCGTTGGTGGCGATGTCATCGGCAGCCGAAATCAGTTTGCGCAGGATGGCGCGCTCACGCACGATTTCGGCATAGCGCCGCAGGTTGGCAGCGCTGGGCACGCTCTGGGCCAGTGCGTTGAGGTAGGCCAGACCGCCGCAGGCTTCGGCCTTGCCGTTGCTTTGCAACTGCTCGAACACCGTGATCACATCGGCCGGCTTGCTGGCGTTGATCAAGGCCGCGATGACAATGAAGATCTCGCGGTGCTCGTAGCGGTAGAAATCACTGTCGCTGACCTGATCACCGGCACGATCCCAGGCCATGTTGTCGATCAGCAAGCCGCCCAGCACGCTTTGCTCGGCCTCGACCGAATGCGGCGGCACCCGCAGACGGGCCACCTCGTCATCTGGCGGCGAAGTGCTCGGGGACGGACGGAATACGGCAGACATCGGGTTGGGATCTCGGGCTGAACCTTGACCGATGATCATACGGCGAGGGCCAGCGCCGGCCTGTGGACAAGGCTGTGGAAATTCTGGGGAACGTCGCTGAACAAGACTGGCAGCCCCCATTGAAAAGGGCGGCCAGTGGCCGCCCTGCAGTTGATCGCAAGACCAGGATCAGGCTGACTCTGGCACGACCTTGATGGTGATCTCAACCACCACATCGGTGTGCGGTGCGACTTGGACCGGATGCTCGCCGACAGTCTTGAGCGGACCGCTGGGCATGCGCACCTGGGATTTGATCAGGTCGAAGCCGAGCTTTTTCAGACCTTCGGTGATGTCGGCATTGGTGACCGAACCGAACAAACGGCCATCGACACCGGCTTTCTGCGAGATCGTGACGACCTTGCCGCTGAGCTTGTCTCCCAAAGCCTGCGCCGCAGCGAGCTTCTCACTGGCGATCTTCTCCAGTTCAGCACGCTTGAGCTCGAACTCCTTCTTCGCAGCTTCGGTCGCGCGACGGGCTTGCTTGGTAGGGATCAGGAAGTTGCGAGCGTAGCCCGACTTCACATTGACCACATCACCCAGGTTGCCCAGGTTGGCCACTTTTTCCAGCAGGATGATTTGCATGAACAGTGCTCCTTCAGACGCGATGCTGGTCGCTGTACGGCACCAGCGCCAGGAAGCGCGCACGCTTGATGGCGGTGGTCAGCTGGCGCTGGTAGAAAGCGCGCGTGCCGGTCAGACGGGCCGGCGTGATCTTGCCGTTCTCGCCGATGAAATCGCGCAGCACATCGACGTCTTTGTAGTCGATCTCGACCACATTGGCCACCGTGAAGCGGCAGAAGCGCTTGCGCTTGAACAGCAGCGACTGGGTATTGCGCTTGGGCTTGCGGTCTTTGGAAAACTTACCTTTACCTCTTGGCGGGGGCATGGTGTACCTCTTTTCTATGTATCGCCGACCACGGTCGGCAGTGAATCAGATGATGGCGGGAGCGCTGGTGTTGGCAGTGCAAGTGCGCCTGGGGTCAGTTCGGTGATGTGAAACAGCAATCCGCGGCCGTTGCGGGCCGATGCCAAGAAGCCACCGTACAAAGCGGCTTGTCCGAGCATCAATGCGCCCATTGGCCTTGCGATCGCCCCTATCGCCAACGCTTTGATCTCCAGTGAGATCCTGCGAGGCTGCCCGTCTTCGGTGACTGTGGACTCGTGTTGGAGCCTGCAATCGACGACCGGAAGACCAGCCGGGGTGTAGCGCACGACGCCTCGTTCGAGCAGTTGCGCCGAAAGAACCATCCGGTTCATCGACGCCGCGGGCTCAAGCGCTGCAGCGTAGGACTCAATCAGGCAGCGGCCTCCTGCTGATGCGCCGACTTGCGGGACTCTTCCTTCTCGACCGCCTTCATCATGACCGACGGCGTGGTCTCGGCCTTGGCCTTGGACACCGTCAGGTGGCGCAGCACCGCGTCGTTGAACTTGAAGCCCGTCTCAATTTCAGCCAAGGTTTCCTTGGTGCATTCGACGTTCAGACACACATAGTGGGCCTTGGCCAGTTTCTGGATCTGATAGGCCAACGCGCGCCGGCCCCAGTCCTCGACCCTGTGCACCTTGCCAGAGGCTGTGGTGACGGTTGTCTTGATACGTTCCAACATGGCTGGAACCTGTTCGCTCTGATCCGGGTGGATCAACAGCACGATTTCATAATGACGCATGGACACTCCTTGTGGTTTCCGGAAATCGGAAGCTACCCAGCAGCGTCGCTGGTGCAGCAAAGGGAAAGCCTGCGATTATAACGTGGATGGTGGACCGAATCGCTCAGCGACTGTCAGGCACCGGGCCAGGGCGGCGCAGCGCGTCGACCATGGCCAGCTCGGCGGCGGCGGGCTCGGCGGTCAAGTAACTCACCAGCACCAGCACCACACAGCCTGCCGGCACGCCGAAAACCCCGGCCGCGACCGGGTCGATGCCAAACCAGCGGCCGTCACCGGCAGCCTCGGCCAGGCCCAGCCAAGCACGCGGGCCGGCTTGGTTGCGCACCATGTACCAAAGACACAAGCCAGCCCCCGCCAACATGCCAGCCACCGCCCCAGCCCGGTTGGCGCGGCGCCAGAAAATGCCCATCACCAGCGCCGGAAAGAAGGTCGCCGCAGCGAGCGAGAAGGCCGCGGTGACAAACGGCAGGATGTTGGCGATCCGAAGCGATGCGACCCAAGCCGCCAGCACCGCGGTGACCAAAACCATCAACTTGCTCATCATCACCCGCTTGATGGCCGAAGCACCCGGGTTGATCACTCGAACGAAGAAATCGTGCGACAACGCGTTGGAAATCGTCAACAGCAGCCCGTCCGCAGTCGACAAGGCTGCCGCCAGCCCCCCGGCGGCGACCAGATAGGTCACGACCAGCGGCAAGCCACCCAGCTCTGGCGCGGCCAGCACGATCATGTCAGCGCCCAGTCGCAGTTCAGCGAACTGCAGAAGACCGTCACCATTGACGTCCTGCACCGACACCAGCGAGGCATCGAGCTTGCTCCAGCGCCTGATCCAATCGGGCAGACTGCCGAAGGAAGTGCCCACCAGTTCGGTGAAGACTTGGTACTTGACCATCACGGCCAGCGCCGGCGCGCTGATGTAGAGCAACACGATGAACAGCAGCGACCAGCCCACCGAGCGCCGAGCGTCGGCCACCGAGACGGTGGTGTAGTAGCGTGTGAGCACATGAGGCATCGCTGCGGTGCCCAGCATCAGACAAAAAACCAGTGCGAGGAAATTGGCACGGTTACCGCCGTCCGCGGCGCCCGCCGCACCCGGCGCCAGTCCAGCCAGTGGCTGGGCCTGAGCCCTGGCTTGGTCCTGCTCGCGCTGGTAGCCGGCACGCGCCTCAGCCTCGTTGTCCGGCATGCGTTCGAGCCGGCGCTCTGCCTGCTGGATCAGGGCCAGCGGCGCGTTGTCAGTCCGCATGCGCTCGACCTCGCGCACCAAAGATTCAGCGTCGCTGACCATCGCCGCCGGCACGTCACGCAGCTTGCGCTGGGCATCGTCGGCTCGCTCGGTCAGCAAGCGCCGCACCTGGAGCTCGGCGGGATCGGCCAGCAACTGCGCCTCGCGCTGGGTCACGACCGCCAGTTGCTGCTTGTAGCTCGACATCGGCAGCCACGAGCCGGTCTGGTGCAGACTCAACCAGACCACTGGTACGGTGTAGGCGATGATCAGCACGATGTACTGCGCCACCTGGGTCCAGGTGACGGCACGCATGCCACCCAGGAACGAGCACACCAGCACACCCCCGAGGCCGACGAAGATGCCGATCTCGAAGCTGAAACCGGTCAGGTGCGAGGTGACCAGCCCGACGCCGTAGACCTGGACCACCACATAGACGAAAGACACCAGCACGGTGGCGGCCACGCCGATCAGCCGCGGCGCACTGCCACCATAGCGTGCGCCGAGAAAATCAGGGATCGTGTACTGGCCAAAGCGCCGCAGGTAGGGCGCTAGCAGCACCGCGACCAAGCAGTAGCCACCGGTCCAGCCCAGGATGTAGGCCAGGCCATCAAAGCCCTGCAGGTAGAGCACGCCAGCCGTGCCGATGAAGGACGCGGCCGACATCCAGTCGGCCGCGGTGGCCATGCCGTTGTACACCGCCGGCACGCGCCGACCCGCGACGTAGTACTCGGCCTCGTCGGTGGTACGGCTCATCAAGCCGATGCCAGCATAGACCAGCACGGTCGCGATCAGAAAACTTGCACCTATCCAGCCACGCGGCCAGCCCTTGCGCTCGAGCAGCGCCAGCGTAACGATGAACAGCACCACGCCCAGCGTGAACAAGGCGTAGCGGCGGTGCAAGCGGCTGGCGAAGCGCCGCGTGCTCTCGACGCTGCCGGAAGATGGGCTGGACATGGCCGCTCGCGGCTAGCGCGAGGCCAGCCGCATCCAGGTCTCGACCACCGAATCGGGGTTCAGCGAGATCGAGCCTATGCCTTCAGCGGCCAGCCAGTCGGCAAAGTCAGGATGGTCGCTCGGGCCTTGGCCGCAGATGCCGATGTACTTGCCGGTGGCGCGGCAAGCGGCGATGGCCCGACTGATCAATGCCTTGACGGCTGGATCGCGCTCATCGAAATCCTGTGCTAGCTGGGCCAGCCCTGAATCGCGGTCCAAGCCCAGCGTCAACTGTGTCAGGTCGTTTGAGCCTATCGACATGCCGTCGAAATGCGCAAGGAACTGGTCGGCCAGGATCGCGTTGCTCGGGACCTCGC
>JBILYN010000188.1:0-8949 GCA_044377715.1 Aquabacterium sp. | reverse complement strand
TAACCCAGTGCCTGGAATCGTCTTTCGCGGTAGTCCTCGCGGCTGTCTTCCACGACCAGCGCATTGCGCCAGTCGAAGTCTTTCGCCAGCGCAAATGGCAACCCACGAAGTGCTTCATTTCGGTTGCTCTTGGCTGGGTCATAGCTCACTGCCACTTATTTAGTGTATCCACAATAAATATTCATGTCCAGCGTCATTGACCCGCCAGAGTAAGTGCCTGGGCGCGGCATCTTGATGGGAGGCTGAGCGGCGGGCACCGGTGTTGCTCGCTATCCGAGCAGCGCCTGCAGAAACGCCGCGTCCTGCCAGCCGGTGCCCGCACCCATCAGCGCGGCGACGATGCCTGTGGCCGGGTCGAGAACGCGTTGGCTGAGATAGTCCAGCGGGTCTGGGTTGGCGTCAGCCGCGGCCAGCTTGCGCCGGATGATTTCGCCGAAGACCTGGAACGGCGTGGGACCGTACTGGAAGCGCTGTCCGGGCTCGAACGCCGGCTGCGCGGCCACTGCCTGCGCATAGCTGGGTGGGCCAGGCGCGATCGGGTGCGCCGGCATTCGGATAGTCCTCGAACAACACCTGGCCCTCGCGCATCACCAGCATCGCCACGCCGTTCTCGGCGGAGTAGCGCGCCGCGGCCTCGAAGCCTGGGTTCGGCTGCGCCCGGACCACAGGCGCTGCGGCAAGCAAGACCAGCGGGCTGGCGGCGACAAAGGTGCGGCGCTTCATGCTCCGCTCCATGCGAGAGGACTGTTGGCGGATTCATCATCCCACAGTCGTCTTGGCGCGGTTGTAGGCAGAATCTTCCCCGACCGGCTACAGGCCTGTCACGCCGCAGATCCCTGAACAAGCCCTCAACCGCCATGAGCCAAGCCAATTCGCCCCGACGCCGCCCCAACGCGACCGGCCAGCAGTCCTTGTTCGACGAACCGGTGCAGGCTGCCGGGTCGGCAGCACTGCTGGCCATATCGACCCCGGCTGCGGCACAAAGCAAGGCGCAGCGCGCCTTCAACCGTCTGATTGCGCAGCTCCAGCAGCAGCGCCTGCTGTTGGCCCAATGGCAGGACTTTGGGCTGCGCTACCACCAGCGCCTGGTCCACGAGATGGCGCCCGTGCAAGCACAGCTGCGCAGCGCCCGGCGCGCTTTGATGCTGCTGCTTGATCAGCTGATGGCCGCCGACGCCACGCCCAAGCTCGCCAAGACCCAGCGCCGCAAACTGGCCGCGTGGGTTCCGCACCTGGCCAGCTTGCTGCTCGAGGAGGGCCCCGATGCCGAGGCCGAGGCCTTGTTCGACCGCTACAGCGATGTCCGGCATGCCGACCTGCTGCAGGCCGATCTGGCCGGCGCCGAGGCGGTGCTCAGCCGGGTGCTGGGCGAGGACGCGTTCAAGGACCACCAGGCCGGGACGATGGACGATTTGCTTCGGCACGCCGCGCAACACATCGCAGCCCAAGCGCAGACCGAACAACAAGATGGCGGGGCCCGCGCGCAGTCCTCCGCCAAAGGCCGTCGGGCCGAGGCCGAGCGCCTGCGACAGGAGGCGGCTACGCAACAGGCCGGCCAATCGGTGCGCGAGGTCTTTCGCAAGCTGGCCAGCGCGTTGCACCCTGACCGCGAGACCGACGCCGTTGAGCGTGAGCGCAAGACCCGGCTGATGCAGCAGGCCAACCAGGCCTACCAGCGCAACGACCTGCTGGGCTTGCTGACCATGCAACTCGACCTGGAGCAGATCGACGGCCAGCATCTCATCAACCTGTCCGAGGCCAGGTTGGCGCACTACAACCAAGTGTTGCGCGAGCAGTTGGATCTGCTGCTGCAGGAAGTGCAGACCTGCGTCGAGCCCTACCGCATGGCCATGGGTCCGGGCCATCGCCAGCTGACACCGGCTGCGGTCGAGATCGACTTGACCCAGGAGATCACCGATCTGAGGCAATGCGCCGAGGCGATTGAGCGCGACACCGCGCTGCTGCGAGACCCGGCGCTGCGCCGCACGGTCATCAACGCGCTCGACCTGCCTGACGCCGGTGACGACGAGCCGGATGCCTTCGAGATGATGCTGATGATGGAGGCGCTGGCCGATGCGCCGCCGCCGGGGCGGCGCAAGAAGCGGCGTTGAAACAGTCCCTCAGCCGGGTGGGCTGGGCGATCGATCTGGGCGTGGCACGCGCTGTGCCGACCGACCCGTTTTGAACCGGGGCATGATCGCCCCGATGAACGACACTTTCGCACCCACCCGCGCTGCCGCCCAGAACCGCTTGGCCGCGGTCCGCGCTGCGGCCTATGCCAGCACCCGCAACCACCTCGACGGCGCTGTCACCAGGCTCTCGCCCTACCTCACCCATGGCTTGCTCAGCGTGCCCGAGGTCGCGCTGCGGCACGGGCTGGGTCTGGAGCACAAGCTGCTGCAGGAGCTGGGCTGGCGCGAGTTCTTCCAGCATGTCTGGCGCCACCGTGGCGAGGCCATCTTCGAGTCGCTGCATGCCGGCCCCAGGCCCGATGCCGACTACGCCGCGACGCTGCCCGAGGACATCCGCTGCGCCCGCACCGGCGTGCCGGTGATCGACACCGCAGTGCGAACGCTTTACGCCAGCGGCTGGCTGCACAACCACGTCAGGATGTGGTTGGCCAGCTACGTGGTACACGTGCGTGGCGTGCACTGGCGCGCCGGCGCCGACTGGATGCTTGCGCACCTGCTCGACGGTGACCTGGCCAGCAACCACCTGTCCTGGCAATGGGTGGCGGGCACGGGCAGCCACAAGCCTTATCTGTTCAACGCCGAGAACGTCGCGCGCTACGCCCGTGCGATACCGGGATGGGCCAGCCCAGGCTCGGTGGTCGACACGGCCTATGCCACGATCGAGCGCTGGGCCAGTGGCGCTGCGCCGCTGCCGCCGGCGCCGGTCAAGGCCAGCGGCGGCGTGACCGAGCCGGCGCTGTGGCGCACGCCGCCGCCCGATCTGCCGCCGATCTCGGCGCTGCCCAAGCCGCGCACACTGGCCGGGCGCGAGGTCTGGCTGATCCACCCCTGGTCGCTGGCAGACCCGGCGGCGCTGGCCGACAACCGTGCCGCGCGCGAGACCTTGCGGCTCGGCGTCTGGCCGGCCGAGTGCCACGCCCGCTGGCCCTGGTCGGCGGCGCGCTGGCGTTTTGTTGCCGAGCGCATGGCCTTGATCAGCCACCAGGTCGTGCATGCCGATTCGGCCTCACTGCAGTTGGCGCTGGGCAGCGCGGCCCGGGTCCAGTGCACCGACAACCAGCACCTGCCCGCAGCCTGGCCTGCGGCTTGGCGCCAGAGCGCGCCACGCTTGCTGGCCGACCCTGAGCAGCTTTGCGGCTCGTTCTCGCAGTTCTGGCGCCAGGTCACCGAGGGTGCCCAGACGCTGGCGGATCTGCCCGGCTGGCGTGGCGCGCGTGGATTGCCACCGGATCTGCTCGAAGACTGATCTGCCTCGCGGCGAACGCTGCGGTCCTCGGCGATGATCTCGGCCTTTCGAGTTGTTGGAGACCCCAAGATGTTGTTGACCCGTCGCCAAGGCTTGGCGCTGCTGGGCGTCGCGACCATGCCGGCCTGGGCCGCCAAGCCTGGTGTTGCGCAGCCCAATGCGGTGATCCGCCTGCCCGCGATGCGCTTGCGCCAGCGCAGGCTGGCCAACGGCTTGCAGGTGGTCAGTTCGGCCGGGGCCACGGGCGGCGGCAGCGTCAGCGTTCAGGTCTGGTACCGGGTCGGCGGCAAGGACGACCCGGTGGGCCGATCGGGCTTTGCGCATTTGTTCGAGCACCTGATGTTCAAGCGCACCCGGCACATGGCCGACGAGATGTTCGACCGCCTGACCGAGGACGTCGGTGGCCAGAACAACGCGTTCACCGCCGAGGACGTGACGGCCTACCAGAACGAGGTGCCGTCCAACCACCTCGAGCGTCTGCTCTGGGCCGAGGCTGAGCGCCTGGCCAACCTGCAAGTCGACCAGGCCAGCTTCGACAGCGAGCGCAAGGTGGTGATCGAGGAGTTGCGCCAGCGCGTGCTGGCTGACCCTTACGGCAGGCTGTTCAACGCGCTGTCGCAGCAATGCTTCGAGGCCCATCCTTACCAACGCCCGGTGATCGGCAGCGAGGCCGACTTGAACGCCGCCACGCTGGCCGACGTGCGCCAGTTCCACGCCACCTATTACCGGCCCGACAACGCGTTGCTGATCGTGACCGGCGATCTCGACCCAGCCCAGCTCGACGCCTGGGTCGACCGCTACTTCGGCCCGCTAGTCAACCCGGCCCAGGCAATCCCGCGCGTGAGCGTGGTCGAGCCGCCACGCCAGCGCGACAGCCGGGTCACGCTGAAGACGCCCCAGCTGCCGCTGCCCGCGGTCGCGCTGGTCTGGAAGGGCCCGGCGGTATCACATGCCGATGCGCCTGCGCTTGAGCTCGCTGCTGCTTTGCTGTCTGCCGGCGAGTCGTCGCGCCTGAACGAAACCCTGGTCTACCGCTACCAGGTGGCGCAGTCGGCAGGTTTTTCGGCCGACCTGTACACCGATGCCGGCATGCTGACGGCCTACGCGATCGCCGCCAGCGGCCAGCCGCTGCGCCGGGTCGAGCAGGCGCTGTTGGTCCAGATTCGCCGATTGGCCCAGGGGGCCCTGGGCAGCGCCGAGATGGACAAGGTGCGGACCCAGCTGCTGACGGCCGCGCTGCTGTCGCGCCAGACGCCGCAAGGCCAGGCCGATGCGATCGGCCGCGCGGTGCTGCTGCACGGTGACGCCCGTGAGGCCGACCAGCGCATCGCCCGCCTGCAGGCGGTGCGGGCGGCCGATGTGCAGCGGGTGCTGCAGCAATACCTGCTGCGCGGCCACCGTGTCAGCATCGACTATGTCCAAGGCGCCGCGTCATGAGTTTCTTGTCGATGGGAGCGCGCTGGCGCCAACTTGCGCTGCTGGCGCTGCTGTTCAGCCTGTGGCCTGCCGCGCGCGCCGGCACGCCGGGGCTTGACCTGCCGCCGCTGGCGCAGCCGCCGCGCGCGCTGGTCCTGCCGGTGTTGCATGAGCAGGTCTTGGCCAACGGCCTGAGGCTGGTGGTCGCGCCACGCCCGGCCTTGCCGGTGGTCAGCATCAGCCTGCTGGTTCGCGCCGGACCCGAGACCGACGCGCCCGGCCGGCCAGGCGTCGCGTCGATGACCACCACGCTCTGGCCCAAGGGTGCGTTACGTGCTGGCCGGGCCGTGCCGGCTGCCGAGCTGGTGCGCCAGGCCGAGGCGCTGGGCGGCGCGCTCGAGGCCGGCAGCAGCTGGGGTGCGAGCAGCCTGGCGATGACCGTGAGCAGCCCGCAGTTGGCGACCGCGCTGGCGCTGGCGGTCGATGTGTTGCGCCACCCGCTGCTGGCCGCCGACGAGCTCGAACGCGCCCGTGCCCAGGCGATCGACGCTTGGCGCGTCACGCTGGGCAACCCGGCCGAGATTGCCGCGCTGGTGCTGCGCCGCGCTTACTGGGGCGACGTGCCGCACGGCCGTGTCGCGCCGCCGGCGGCCTTGCGGCGATTGCGGCGCGCCGATGTCCAGGCCTTCCAGTCGCGCTGGGTGCGGCCCGACCGGGTGACTTTGGTGCTGGCGGGCGATGTCACGCCGGCACAGGCCTTGGCGCTGGCCGAGCGCTTGCTGGGCGACTGGCGCAATCCGGTCGCAGCGCCGCCCGAAGCAGCGGCCGCCGCGCCGCAACCCATCGCCGCGCCGCTGGTGCTGATCGACCTGCCCGGCAGTGGCCAGAGCGCGGCGGCGGTGGCCGCACCCTTCATAGCCCGCGGCGTAGGCGACCCCGCGCAGCGCTACGCCGGGCTGGTGGCCAACGCGGTGCTGGGCGGCGGTTATTCGGCGCGGCTGAACCAGGAGGTGCGGATCAAGCGCGGGCTGAGCTACGGCGCGTCCAGCAGCGCCGAGAGCTTTGCCGGCGGCGGCATGGTCAGCGCCCAGGCCCAGACCCACCATCCCAGCGCCGCCGAGGTCTTGCAGCTCTTGCGTGGCGAGATCACCCGACTGGCCGACGCGCCGCCCGGCGCCGAGGAGCTGGCGGCGCGCCAAGCCACCTTGGTGGGTGGTTTTGCGCGTCGGCTCGAGACCACGGCCGGGCTGTCGGCCTTGCTGACCGGCCAGCTGGCGCAGGGCCGGCCGTTGGCCGAGCTGGCGCAGTACGCGCCCGGCCTGCTGGCTGTCACGCCCGAGCAGGTACAGGCGTTTGCGCGCGAACACTGGCAGGCCGCCGCGTTGCGCGCGGTGCTGGTCGGCGACCTCGCCGCAGCCGCCGCCGACCTGGGCGCGCCGTCATCGCTGCGCTTGACGATAGACCAGCTCGACCTGGAGCAAACAGGTCTGCGCAAGCCGCGTTGAGTCGCGCGACGCCAGGCCGGCACCAGGCCGGCACCAGACCGACAGTGGGCTGGTGGGGCCAGCCCTTAAAGTCCGGGCTCGATCGCCTAGCCCTCCAGGAGAGCCCATGCAACGCCGAAACCTGCTCTTGACCGCCGCCGCGCTGTCTCTGCCAGCTGTGCGCATCCGGGCCGCAGTGCAGCGCGCCGACCTGGCCAAATGGGCCAAGCCGGTCAAGGCCTCTGGCTTCCAGGCCGATTGAAGGAGCAACACATGACGCAGCGTCCCAACATCGTTTTCATCGTCGCCGACGACCTCGGCTTTGCCGACCTCGGCTGCTACGGCGGCCGCGAGGCCGAGTTCGGACCGGTCTCACCCGTGCTCGACGGCCTGGCGGCGGCCGGCCTGAAATTCACCCAAGGCTATGCCAACTCACCGGTGTGCTCGCCCACGCGCTTCGCGCTGATGACCGGGCGCTACCAGTACCGCTTGCGCGGCGCTGCCGAGGAGCCGATCAACAGCAAGAGCCGGGGCAGCGCAACGCTGGGCTTGCCGCCCGAGCATCCGACGCTGCCTTCGCTGCTGCGCGACGGCGGCTACCGCACCGCGCTGATTGGCAAGTGGCACCTGGGCTACCCGCCGCACTTCAGCCCGATCAAATCGGGCTACCAGAGCTTCTTCGGCCCGATGTCGGGCGGGGTCGACTATTTCAGTCACTGCGATTCGCGCGGCACCCACGACCTGTGGCAGGGTGAGCAAGAGCATCGCGAAGACGGCTACCTGACCGACTTGATCACCGACCGCGCAGTGCAGTGGCTGGGCGAGGTGGCTGGCCCCGCTGGCGGCGGTCAACCCTTCTTTCTGAGCCTGCACTACACCGCGCCGCACTGGCCCTGGGAGACGCGCGACGACGCCGCGCTGGCCGAGGAGGTCAAGGACAATTTGTTCCACCTGCACGGCGGCAACATCCACCGCTACCGCAAGATGATCCACCAGATGGACGAGGGCATTGGCCGGGTGATGGCAGCGCTGCGCCAGGCCGGGGTTGATCGCGACACGCTGGTGGTGTTCACCAGCGACAACGGCGGCGAACGTTTCTCAGACAACTGGCCGCTGGTGGGCGGCAAGATGGACCTGACCGAAGGCGGTATCCGTGTGCCCTGGATCGCGCATTGGCCGGCGGCGATCGCACCCGGCGGTGTCAGCGACCAGCAATGCCTGACGATGGACTGGAGCGCGACGATGCTTGCCGCTGCCGGCGTGGCCGCCGACGCTGACCACCCGCTCGACGGCGTCTCGCTGCTGCCGGTGCTGCACGACCCTGCAGCGACCTTCGGGCGCGCGATGGCCTGGCGCATGAACCACAGAGGCCAGCGCGCGCTGCGATTGGGCGACTGGAAATACCTGCAGGTCGACGGCCACGAATACCTGTTCAAGCTGCCTGACGACGAGCGCGAGCGCGCCAACCACGCCAAGCGCGAGCCCGAGCGGCTGGCCGCGATGCGCCAGGCCTGGGAAGACTGGGCCGCGACGATGCCGCCGATCGCTGCCGACGCAACCGTCAGCCTGGGCTACGGGGTGGCGGACATGCCGCAGCGCTGAGGCCGGCGCTGTTCCAACAGCCGCTGCGTGACCTCAAGCCGGCTGCAACCGCAGCGCCTTCACGCCTGACAGTGTTTTTGACGCCTTGCAAGCCTGCCGCGCCTGCCAGAGGTCGTAGGCCGACTGCTGAGCCAGCCACACCTCGGCGGCGCCGCCGTGATCGCGACCCAGCCAGCGCTCGATGCGCAGCGCCATCGCCGGGCTGATGGCGGCGCGTGCGTTGAGCACTTTGGACAAGGTCGTGCGATCTACACCCAACTGGGCGGCGGCCTCGCCCACCTGCAGTCCCAATGCCGGGAGGATGTCTTCGCGCAGCGTCAGACCGGGGTGAGGAGGATTGAACATTGAACTCATGTGAACCTCTCGAGTAAATGTGGCTTGGCCACTTTGCTTGACCCCCATGGGGGGGGGCCGGCGTCGGCCGGCCTCGGGGCGCTCAGTGGTCATTCTGATAATCGACCAGAACGGCATCGCCGCTTTCGAATGCAAAGGTCAGACGCCAGTTGCCGTTCACGCTGACAGACCATTGCCCAGAGAGATTGCCTCTGAGCGGGTGGCAGTCCCAACCAGGGCGGTTCATGTCTTCCGGGCAACTTGCTGCGTCAAGCGCAGACAGTTGCCGAGTCAGGCGGGCGGCGTGTGAAGCCTGTATTCCAGCCCGCGAGCCCGACCGGAAAAGGCGCTCGATACCCTTGTGCTTGAACGTCCTGATCATTGGAAAATTGTAGCGTGTGGCGCCATACGCATCAAGAAGAGTGTAAGCTCATCTCGCTTTCGATCTGAATCCCCAGCCACACCAAGACTGGGCATTGGTCAACTTTGGCGAGGTGGTGCAGTGATGTGCTCTGCCCCGCCAGACCGCAGCGACCGAACAAGGATGTCAACCGCATCATCCAGCACCACTTGGGACACTGGTGCGACCCCAGTATTTCGCCGGACAGGCTGCGGTGTGACAGCGCAGAAGAACTCGTGAGGCTGATCACCTCCGGGCTGAGCGGGTCGACTAGAC
>JBILYN010000524.1:0-2961 GCA_044377715.1 Aquabacterium sp. | reverse complement strand
AGGTTCTGCGACAGCCACAGCCCCAGTCCGACCCCCGGCTGCCTCTTGGCACCCTCGGTGCGGTAATAGCGCGAGAACAATTCGTCCACATCTGGCCGCCCCGCGTCACCGAGATCGTTGCGCACCTTGAACAACACCGCGCCGGACTGGCCAGGCTGCCGCACCGCGTGCAACTCGATCTTCGAGCCCTCGCGCGAGTATTTGACGGCGTTCGTCAGCAGATTGGTCAGGATGATCCTGAGAAATTGAAAGTCCGAAATCAGAAAGTCGCTGCCGTCGTCATGGACCTCGATTCGGTCGGCATCGACCGAGCTCAACACATCCTTGAACAGGTATTTGATGCTCAGTCGCGCAGCTTTCGGGATCATGTTGCGATCGGCATCGTCTTCGATTTCAATGCAGCGCTCGAGCACATAGTTCATGTCGTCGACGGACTTCTGGATGTGCAGCAAGCGCTTTGCGTCAGAAGGCGCGCCCGAGAGACTTGGCATCAAGGAGTCGGCGGCGATCTGGATGATCGACAGCGGCGTTTTCAATTCGTGCGTCAACATCGCCAGAAAATAGGATTGAATCTTGCGCCGCTGCGCCTCGACGTCGGCCAGCACCAGTGCGTCGTTCTTGAGCTTGAGCGCAGCCCCCATCTCGATCTTGCGTTCATGCTCCGAGACCATGAACAACCAGCCCATGAAGATCGGGATCAACAGCGCCCGCAGCGCGAAGAAATCAATCTCGCGCAGCAAGCTCAGATGCACGGCCCAGCGGCCCATGAACACCTGCAACAGGATCGCCGCACAGATGCTGGCGAATGCCACCATCAGCAGCAGGCTCATCAGGTTCCTGAGGCGGTTCAAGAAGTAGCCCGCCCAGAATATTTGAGCCAGAAAGGTATAGCTTGTTCCGGCGAGCATGCCGAACACCAGCAAGCGCCTGGAACCGGTCACCAGATAGGCTGCCAGCAGCACCGCGAAGAAGACCGCGAAGAACTTGCCTACATTGACCAACAGCGCGCCGGTCTTGAACCGGATGGCGCAGACCAGCATGACCGCACTGGCGGTGCAGACCGCGAACATGTTCCAGACCCGAGGCAATTGTTTGTTGAACTCGGCGCTCGCCGAAAGGCGCAAGGACAAGATGTCGTTGTGCAGGTAAAACTGGCACAGGATGATCAACAGTTGCAGGCCGAACACCAGGAATACCGGCTCCTTGTTCTGCACCCAGATCCAGATCGAAAAAATAAAAGCGGTCAATATAAAGACCGTCAGTCCGCCTTCCAGGCGTGCCTGGGTCCGGTCGAAATAGCTTGAATAGGTCTCGCTGAAGACCTGCGGCATGACCATCATCCAGCCTGCCGACCTGACCTTCAAATACAGGCTGTGGCGACCCGCCGGCAAGCTCAAGATGGTTCTGGCTTGCGCTGATCTTTCAACCAGGCTGATAGGCCCGACCAGTCTCGCGCCGAGGTCCGAATAGACATAGAACTGGACGTTGTCGATGGTGGTCGGTGTCAGCCGCAGTTCGGCCGCATCCAGGGCCTTCGCGAGGTCTAGCGTGAGCTTGATCCAGATGACCGAATCAGTGACACCTTTGTTCAACAACAAGCCCATGGGCTGAAACTCGGCCGACCGGACCTGCTCGAAACTCAGCGCGCCGCGTTCGTCTTCAAGATAGGCGCGCTGGCGAACCAGATCTTGCGCCAGCACCGGAGCGGCCTGGGCCGCCAGAAAGATAAACCACCCCAACCACTTTAAAAGCCGCTCGCTCATTGGAAGATTGTAGGATGCGGCAAACACGAAAAACTCGGTTACGCCGGGCGCATCGACGCCGAAAGAGGGTTCGACGCGGTCGGCTTGGTCGGGCTGACCACCCGCTCGCCGATACCTGGACCAGCACCGGCGACGAGCGATCGTCGGCATGACTATTGCTCTTTCTGATTGCGCAACATGCACCGCCACCCATGCCCATGACCATGCCCCCCGCCCGCCCCAGCCGCCCGCCAAGCAACAGGCTGCCGATGCACCAGCAGCTTCACAACCCGCGATGACCTGGTCCATCCTGGCGCGCGACGCCCAAGGGCGCTTCGGCCTGGCAATCGCCAGCCGGTTCTTCGCCGTCGGCGCGCTCTGCCTGCACAGCCAGCGCGGCGTGGGCGCGCTGGCCACCCAGGCCTTGATGAACCCGTTGTACGGACCTGCCGGCCTGGCGCTGCTGGGCGCAGGTCACTCGGCGGCCGAGGTCGTGGCCGCGCTGACAGCGGGCGATGCGGGGCGCGAGCACCGGCAGCTGCACCTGCTGCCGGCCACCGGCGCGGCGGCGGCCCACACGGGCACAGCCTGCATAGATTGGTGCGGCCACCAGCTGTTCGACGATTTCAGCGTCGCCGGCAACATGCTGGCCGGCCCGCGGGTGCTGGCGGCCACGGCTGACGCCTATCTGTCGGCCGCCGGCCTGCCCCTGGCCGAGCGCTTGCTGGCGGCGATGGCCGCGGGCGAAGCCGCAGGTGGCGACAAGCGCGGCAAGCAGGCCGCCGCGCTGCGCATCCAGGCCGACGAGGACTATCTGCAACTCGACCTGCGGGTCGACGACCATGCCGATCCGATCACCGAGCTGCAGCGGCTCTACCAGGTCAGCCTGCAGCGCAGCCAGCCCTTCACGGCCTGCCTGGCCGGCCGCCACGACCCGGTGGGCCTGACCGACCGCCATCAGATCGAAGCCCGCATCGCAAGCTGGCAGATTGACGCACCGGTTCAAACCCAGCGATGAACGCGCTGCTCGACCTGCGCACCCATTTCCGCACCGACGACGGTGAGTTCCCGGCGGTCGACGGCGTGAGCTTCTCGGTCGAGGCTGGCCGCGTTCCTGGGACCCAGCCTGACCAACGCGATGATCGCGATCGGCGTCTCGGCCACACCGATCTTCGTCCGGCTGACCAGGGCGCAGGTGCTCAACGTCAAGGTCGAGGAC
>JBILYN010000523.1:0-2962 GCA_044377715.1 Aquabacterium sp. | reverse complement strand
GTGAGCCGCCGCAGCGCCGCCACCGAGGTGGGTGACGAGCCGCTGTTGATCCATCTGCGCAGCGGTGCAGCGGTGGTGGTCGGTGCCGACAGGGCCGCAGCGGCGCGCGCGCTTTGCGCGGCCCACCCGGAAGTGGACCTGCTGCTGGCAGATGACGGTCTGCAGCACCACCGGCTACACCATGACATGGCGGTCTGGGTATTCGACGACCGCGGTGCAGGCAACATGCTGCGCCTACCGGCCGGACCGCTGCGCCAGGCCCTGCCCAAGCGTCTGCCGCCGCACACCATCGTGCTCTACAACGCCGCGCAGGCCAGCACCGCCCTGCCTGGGCTATGCGGCGCGAGAAGACTGAGCGCCGTGCTGCCGCTGCTGGACTGGTGGCAGGGCCTGCAGCCTGAGGGCTCAGGTGCCGGCGGCTGGGACGCGCTACGCGGGCGCCGCGTGCTGGCCGCGGCCGGGCTGGCAAGGCCCGAAGCCTTCTTCGGGATGCTCGAAGCCCAGGGATTGCAGATCGACCGCCTGCCACTGCCAGACCACCATGGCTTCGACCCCCTGCCCTGGCCGGCCGGTACGGCCGACTTGATCGTCACTGAAAAAGACGCGGTCAAACTGCGGCCGGCAGCGGTCGGCACCACGAGAGTTTGGGTGGCGACGCTAGACTTCCAGCCCGAGCCCGCTTTTGATGCGGCCCTGCGCACACTGTGCGCGCCTTTCAAGCCATCCCATGAGCCTTGACCATCGATTGATCAGCCTGCTGGTATGCCCGCTGTGCAAAGGCCCGCTGCACCTGGCCCGCGACCTACAAGCTCGGCCGATCGAGCTGCAATGCCCGGCCGACCGGCTGGGCTTCCCGATCCGCGACGGCATCCCCGTGATGCTCGAAGCCGAGGCCAGGGTGCTCGAGGCCTTCCCGCCCCCACCACCGAGCCCGCTGTGACCCACCAGCCCAGCGATGGCAGCGCGACGGGCTTCACCGTGCTGATCCCGGCGCGCTTGGCCAGTAGCCGACTGCCCGACAAGCCTCTGGCTGACATCGCTGGATTGCCGATGGTGGTGCGCGTGGCCCAGGCCGCGGCCGCCAGTTCAGCAACACGCGTGGTCGTGGCGGCAGACTCGGCCCGCATCGTCAGCGCCTGCCAATCGCACGGCATTGCGGCGCTGCTCACGCGCAGCGACCACCCCAGCGGCAGCGACCGCTTGGCCGAGGCCTGTGTTCAATTGGGTTTGGACGGCGACGACCTGGTGGTCAATGTCCAAGGCGACGAACCGCTGATCGCGCCCGCGATGATCGATGCCTGCGCCGCACTGCTGCGAGAGCGACCCGACTGCGTGATGGCCACCGTAGCACATGCCATCGACGATGTGACCGAATTCACCAATCCCAACGTCGTCAAGGTGGTGCTCGACGCCGCCGGCCGGGCGCTGTATTTCTCTCGCGCGCCGATCGGCTGGTGGCGCGACGGCTTTGCGCAGGGCATCCACGAGCTGCCCGGCTCACCCGCCGCACTGCGTCATGTCGGTCTGTACGCCTACCGCGCCGGCTTTCTGCGTCGCTTCCCGGCGCTGCCGGTGGCGCCGCTAGAAACCCTCGAATCGCTAGAGCAGCTGCGAGTGCTGTGGCACGGCGAGCGAATCGCGGTGCATGTCAGCGCCGAGCGCCCCGGGCCTGGCGTTGACACGCCCGAGGACCTGGCACGGGTCAGGACGCTGTTCGGGGCGAGCTGAGCCTGGCCAGAAGTTGCTCGATACAGGTCGGCCCGGGCGCCAACCGTCAGCTTGGCGCCAGCACCCCCGTGATATTCTCGAAAGCAGATTCGAGCCACCGTTGAGGGCTGGCCCGGCGGCAAGCCAAGATCCACACAAGAAGACGAGGCATCGATGAGACTGATTCTGTTGGGGGCGCCAGGCGCCGGCAAGGGCACGCAAGCGGCCTACATCTGCCAAAAGTACGGCATCCCGCAAATCTCCACCGGCGACATGCTGCGTGCCGCCGTCAAAGCCGGCACCGCGATGGGCCTGGCCGCCAAGCAGGTGATGGACGCTGGAGGTTTGGTCAGCGACGAGATCATCATCGGCCTGGTCAAGGAGCGTATCGCCCAGAGCGATTGCGCCAACGGCTTCCTGTTCGACGGCTTCCCGAGAACGATCCCGCAGGCCGACGCGATGAAGGCCGCAGGCGTCAAGCTCGACCTGGTGCTGGAGATCGACGTGCCCGATGAGGCGATCATCGAGCGCATGAGCGGGCGCCGGGTCCACCCCGCTTCGGGCCGCACCTACCACCTCAAGTTCAACCCGCCAAAAGTCCCCGGCAAGGACGACGCAACCGGCGAAGAACTGGTCCAGCGGGCCGATGACAGCGAAGCCACGGTACGCCATCGGCTCGAGGTCTACCAGAACCAGACCCGGCCGCTCGTGGCCTACTACGCCTCATGGGCCAAAGCAGGCGATGCCCAGGCGCCGCGCTACGCTCGCATCCTCGGCATGGGCAGCGTTGACGAGATCGCGGCGCGGGTAACAGCAGCGCTGCAAGCCTGATCTCGGCCTAGGCCGCTCCATCACGACGGCCACCGCAAGTGGCCGTTTTGCATCAACAGCATCCAACACTCAAGGAAACACCATGGACATCGCAGGCAAGGTCTTCATCGTCACTGGCGGCGCATCTGGACTGGGCGAGGGCACGGCGCGCATGCTGGTGCGCGAAGGCGCCAAGATTGTCATTGCCGACCTGCAGGTCGAGCGCGGCCAGGCGCTGGCTGCCGAACTCGGCGGCCCCGCTCACGCCATCTTCGTGCGCTGCGACGTCTGCCAGGACGCAGACGGCCGCGCCGCGGTCGCACAAGCGCAGGCCATGGGGCCGTTGTTCGGCCTGGTCAACTGCGCAGGCATCGCGCCAGCAGCCAAAACCGTGGGCAAGGAAGGTGCGCATCCGCTAGAGGTCTTCACCAAGACCGTCACCGTC
>JBILYN010000522.1:0-2963 GCA_044377715.1 Aquabacterium sp. | reverse complement strand
CTTGAAGATGAGCACGAAGCCCAGCGCCACCAGCGAATACAGCATGCCCGACATCAGGCCGCCGAAGAGGGTTTCCAGAAAAGGGCCCATCAAGCCTCCAGCCGTGCTGCCGCCAGGGGGGCTTGCAGCCCCTCGGGGGGCAGGAACGAAGCAGTGCGCAGGTGGTTCATCAGTGAGAAGTCCCCAGGTAGGCGCTGATCACGTCCTCGTTGTTGCGCACCTCTTCAGGTGTGCCGTCGCCGATCTTCTTGCCATAGTCCAGCACCACCACCCGGTCGCTGATGTCCATCACCACGCCCATGTCGTGCTCGATCAGCACGATGGTGGTCGCGAACTCCTCGTTGACCTCCAGCACGAAGCGGCACATGTCCTGCTTCTCCTCAACGTTCATCCCCGCCATCGGCTCATCCAGCAACAGCACGCTGGGCTCCATCGCCAGCGCGCGCCCCAGGTCGACTCGCTTTTGCAGGCCGTAGGGGAGGCGGCCGACCGGCGTCTTGCGGTGGGCCTGGATCTCGAGAAAGTCGATGATGTGCTCGACGAACTCGCGGTGAGCAGCTTCTTCGCGCGCTGCCGGGCCGATGCGCAGCGCCTGCAGGAACAGGTTGCTTTTCATCTTCAGATTGCGCCCCGACATGATGTTGTCGATCACGTTCATGCCTTTGAACAGCGCCAGATTCTGGAAGGTGCGCGCCACGCCCATCTCTGCAACCTGGCGGCTGCTCATGTGGCTGAAGGTCTGGCCGCGGAAGGTGATCGCGCCCTGTTGCGGTGTGTAGACGCCGTTGATGCAGTTGAGCATCGAACTCTTGCCCGCGCCGTTGGGCCCGATGATGGCGCGGATCTCGTGCTCGCGCACGTTGAAGCTGATGTCAGTCAGCGCCTTGACTCCGCCAAAGCTCAGCGAGATGTTCTTGACGTCGAGGATGACATCGCCAGGTGCTTGGCTCTGCGCTTCGTTGGCCATGTCAGGCGGCTTTCTTCAGGGCGGGCAGGGTCTTGGCGTCGCCTATCCTCAAAGTGGCCGAGACACTGCCCGAGCGTCCGTCCTCGAATTTGACCGCTGTCTCGATGAATTGCTCGGTTTTTCCAGCGTACAGCGCGTCGACCAGGACCTGGTACTTCTCGAAGATCGCGCCGCGTTTGACCTTGCGGGTGCGCGTCATTTCGCCATCGTCGGCGTCGAGTTCCTTGTGCAGCACCAGGAAGCGGCTGATCTGGCTGCCGGCGAGCATGTCGTCCATCGCCAGGTCGGCGTTGACCTGTTCCACGCAATCGCGGATCAGCTCGTAGACCTCTGGCCTTTGCGCCAAGTCGGCGTAGCCTGCGTAAGCGAGGTTTCGGCGCTCGGCCCAGTTGCCGACGGCTTCGACATCGATGTTGACGAAGGCGCAGACCACGCTGCGCTGGTCGCCAAAAGCCACCGCTTCCTTGATGTACGGGAAGAATTTGAGCTTGTTCTCGACATATTTGGGCGCGAACATCGCGCCGTCGTGCGGTCCGCCTTTGAGGCGACCGACGTCCTTGTGGCGGTCGATGATCTTCAGGTGTCCACCGGCGTCCAGGAATCCGGCGTCTCCGCTGTGGTACCAGCCGTCAGGCGTCAAAGCCTCGGCGGTGGCGTCCGGGTTCTTGTAGTACTCCTTGAGCAGACCCGGGCTCTTGATCAGGATCTCGCCGCTGTCAGCCAGCTTGATCTGCACCCCGGCGATCGGCACCCCAACGGTGTCGGACCGCGCCTCATGGTCGGGTTGCAGGCAGACGAACACGGCGGTCTCGGTCGAGCCGTAGAGTTGCTTGAGGTTGACGCCTATCGAGCGGTAGAAGCTGAACAGGTCGGGTCCTATCGCCTCGCCTGCGGTGTAGGCCACGCGCACGCGGCTGAAACCCAGGCTGTTGCGCAGCGGGCCGTAGATCGCCAGATCTCCCAGGCGCCACTTCAGGCGGTCGATCCACGAGACCGGTTTGCCATCCAGGCGTGCCGGGCCGACACGCCGGGCCAAGGTCATGCAGCGCTGGAACAGCCAGCGCTTGAGACTCGAGGCGTCCTCCATCCGGATCATCACCGTCGTCAGCAGGCCCTCGAAGATGCGCGGCGGCGCAAAGTAATAGGTCGGGCCGACCTCTTTGAGGTCTATCGTGACGGTGGCTGCCGATTCGGGGCAGTTGACGATGTAGCCGCAGGCCAGCCACTGCGCATAGCTGAAGATGTTCTGGCCGATCCAGGCCAGAGGCATGTAGGCCAGCACCTCTTCGCGCTCGGTCAAGCGGTCGAAGTCCTTGCCGGCCTGGGCCCGGTCCAGCAGCGATCCGTGGGTGTGCACCACGCCCTTCGGATTGCCGGTGGTACCCGAGGTGAAGAACATCGCCGCCACATCATCGGGCCTGCGTTTGGCCACTTCGGTGTCAAAGAAGCCGGGGTCACGATGACTGCGTGCCGCACCTGTTTCGATCAGTGCATCGATCGCGCTCAGGCCTGGTTCGTCGTACTTGCGCAAGCCACGTGGGTCGTCGAACCAGATGCGCGCCAGCCGCGGGCATTGGTCCCGGATCTCGAGCAGTTTGTCGACCTGCTCCTGGTTTTCGACGACCGCGAACACCACCTCGGCGTTGTTGATCGGAAAGACGAATTCGCTGCTGGCCGCATCCTGGTACAGAGGCACCGGCACTGCACCCAGCGATTGCACGGCCAGCATGCTGGCATACAGGCGTGGTCGGTTGTCGCCCACCACGATCACATGTTGACCCGCGACCAGGCCGGCTTCGGCCATGCCACAGGCCAGGTCGCGCACCAGACTGGCCAGCTTCGACCAACTGGTGGTTTGCCAGATGCCGTATTCTTTTTCACGCAGTGCCGCTGCGTTGGGTCGCTGGCGCGCATGGTCAAGCATCAAGCGGGGAAAGGTCGACAGCAAGGCAACTCCTTCAGCATGAGCCGTCCAACAGGACAGGTCAGCGATTGC
>JBILYN010000521.1:0-2972 GCA_044377715.1 Aquabacterium sp. | reverse complement strand
ACAACCCCTCGAACAACTTCGCCAGCGGCGGCTCGGACATGGTCGATCTGGTGATCAGAGCCCGCGCCGACCTGCCTTGACAAAGCGGGCGATCCCACGCCCAAGCCCGGGTCGCCGGCCCGGGCGAAGCGGCCTGCGCGGCGCAGCTGACCGACTTCAAGCGTCCGCACGAAGCCAGGCTGGTGACCGAGCTGCCGCGGTCGACGCTGGAGAAAATCGCCAAGGCCGAGCTGCGCAAGCTGCTCGACCGCGAAGTACCGGCGGGCTGACCCTCGCCAAGTCCTGCGATGAGCCCCTGCAAACCAAGCCCGATCGCGTCCTCAAAGAAATGAACAGGTCGCCGGGTTGCTTCTTGAACCCGTCCCGCCAGAACTCGGCGGAGCGCTTCAGTCGCAGCCCTTGAGCTTGCGGGCCTGGCATTCGATCGCCAGCCGCCTTGCATCGGCAATCTGCGTCGGGCTCATCAGCTTGGCCACCAAGCTCAGGCGCTGAGCCGCGTCGGCATTGCCGGCCTCCGCGCCAAGGCTAAACCACAGGTGGGCACGTGCATAGTCCCGCGCCACACCCTGGCCGTTACCGTAGCGGCTGCCGAGGTGGGTCTGCGCCACATCGTTGCCCTGCGCAGCGGCCAGCCGGTACCACTTGACGGCCTCGGCATAGTCCTGCGCCACACCCTGGCCATTGCCGTGCAGCACACCCAGGTTCAGCTGTGCCACTGCGTCGCCTTGCGCAGCGGCCAGTTGGTACCAAAGGACGGCGGCTGCGTCGTCTTGCGCGACGCCCCGGCCGTTGGCATGGAGCAGCCCCAGGTTGAACTGCGCTCTGGCGTTGCCCTGTGCTGCGGCCAACCCGTACCACTTGGCAGCCTCGGCCGGGTCTTGCGCGACGCCGTGGCCCATGTCGTAGAGCAAGCCGAGGTTGAACTGCGCCGTCGGGTCGCCCTGGATGGCCACCGGCCGATACCACTTCGCGGCTTCGGCCTGGTCTTGCGCGACCCCCAGCCCCAGGTCATGGATGTAAGCCAGCTGCAACTGGGCGGGCGCAAAACCCTGGGCCGCCGCCATCCGGTACCAGCGCACGGCTTGGACGTAGTCTTGCGTCACGGCCAAGCCCTCGGCGTAGAGGTTGCCGACCTCGCTCTGGGCCTGGGCATTGCCTTTGGTCGCAGCGCTCTTGTATTTCTTCAAAGCGGCGGCGTGGTCGTTGCGCATCAGCGCCGCATGCGCTTCCTCGACCTCGCCAGACCATGCCGGGAAGCTGCCGCCCAACGCGATCAGCGCCGCCACCAACACCCGAATCGTCGCTCGCACCGTCGTCATGTCACCGAATCCCAACAGCTTGCGCGGATGCACCAGAATCTGGCGCAAAAAACCTCCCGCAAGCAGATGCGCAGTTTATCGAGCTTTTTCTGCCCGGCACCGAACGCAGGGGCTGGCGCCAAGGACCTGCGCCAAGGACCTGCGCATTTGCCCGCATGGCGCTGCGCCGCAAGAACAGGCAGGATCGGACCCTCCCGCCAACCCGCCGATCACCCGCCATGCCGCCTCTGCTCTCGCGCACCGACCTCCACCCCTTCAACGGCCTGGACGTGCCCTCGCTGCTGGCGCACCGCGCCAAGACCCGGCCCGACCATCCGTTCATCATCTGGGAGCCCTTCGAGGGCCCAGCCGAGACCTGGACTTATGCCCGCTTCTACGACCAGGTCGGTCGCATCGCGGGTGGCCTGGCGCGGCGCGGCGTGCTCCCCGGCGACAAGGTGCTGATCCATCTCGACAACTGCCCCGAGACCTTGCTGACCTGGTATGCCTGCGGCTGGCTGGGCGCGGTGGCGGTGACCACCAACGCCCGCGCCGCAGACGACGAGCTGTCTTACTACGCCGAGCACTGTGGCGCGGTGGCCGCGATCACCCAACCAAAGTTTGCCGAGCGTGTGGCCCGCCATTGCCGCCACCTGCGCTGGGTCGTCGTCACGGCCACCGACAACGGCGCTGCACCCGCGCAAGCGGTCGAGGCCGGCCAGCGCTTCGCCACGCTAGACGCCGACCCGCCGCCGCGCCGCGCGCCCGACCCGCTGCACCCTTGCAGCGTGCAGTACACCTCGGGCACCACGTCGCGGCCCAAGGCGGTGCTGTGGAGCCATGCCAACGCGCTGTGGGGCGCGCGCATCAACGCGGTGCACGAGGACCTGCAAGCCAGCGATGTGCACCTGGTTCACCTGCCGCTGTTCCACACCAACGCCCAGGCCTACTCGGTGCTGGCCACGCTGTGGGCCGGTGGCACGGCCGTGGTGCTGCCCAGGTTCTCGGCCAGCCGGTTCTGGCCGATCTCGATCAAGCACCGCTGCAGCTGGGCCTCGATGATCCCGTTCTGCCTGAAGGCGCTGATGACGCTGGAGGTGCCCGCTGCCCACCACTACCGGCTGTGGGGCGCGGCAGCCTGCGACCTGCCCACCGATCCCCATTTCAGGGTCCAGACCATGGGCTGGTGGGGTATGACCGAGACCATCACCCACGGCATCGTCAGCGACCTGCGCTGGCCCAGCCCCAGCCTGACGATAGGCCGGCCCGCACCCGAATACGGGATCGCGATCGTCGATGACGACGAGGTGCCGGTCGCGCAAGCCCGTGCCATCGAGCCCGGCGGGTCGGGCCAACTGCTGGTGCGTGGCATCCGAGCCTTGAGCTTGTTCCAGGAATACCTGGGCAACGCTGCGGCCACCGAGGCCAGCTTCACGGCAGACGGTTGGTTTCGCACCGGCGACCGGGTCGACTTGCAGCCCGACGGGTCGATTCGCTTTGGCGACCGCACCAAGGACATGCTCAAGGTCGGCGGCGAAAACGTCGCCGCCTCGGAGATCGAGCGCGTGATCGCCGCGGTGGCCGGCGTGCACGAGTGCGCAGTGGTCGCGCGCAAGCACCGCATGCTCGACGAGGTGCCGGTGGTGTTTGTGCTGCCAACACCGAGCGCGCCAG
>JBILYN010000187.1:0-8990 GCA_044377715.1 Aquabacterium sp. | reverse complement strand
CGCGCCAGTCGGTGAACTTGGGCTGGCTGCGCTCGTCCAGCACACCGTCCGAGTCCACCAGACGGAACGCGCCACTGCGCTCCAAATCAGCACGGACAATCGCCGACACCGCTTGGCCGCTGCGGTCTTCGTCGATGAATCGGGTCACCGCCAGCGGCAACTGGGTCGCGCCTATGCCTGAGATCTCGACCCGGAACTGGGCCCGAGAGGCGGCTGGCAGCAGCGCAGCGGGTGCAAGCGCGGCCAAGGCTGCGTTGAATTGGCGTCGTTGCATCGGCATCAATCAGTGAAGGTTCAGGCCCGCCCTGCGGGCTGGTGCTGCGAGACATGCGGGCTGCGCCAGCCCGTGTTGCCTCACGGCCAACATTGTAGGCAGCGCCTCCAGCCGGTCAGGCCAGCGCCCGACGCAGCGCCAGCGCACAAAGTCCGACGGCGGTGTTGGCCTCATCGATCACCTTGCCCATGGTGATAAAGCCATGGATCTGACGCTCGAAGCAGACGTACTGTGCAGGGCTGCCAGCGGCCGACAGTGCATCGGCATATTGACGGCCTTCGTCGCGCAGCGGGTCGAAGCCGGCTGTCAGCACCAGCGCCGGCGGCAGCCCGGACAGATCGGTGTGCAGCAAAGGCGAGGCACGCCAGTCGCTGTACTGTTCGGGGTCGAGGTAATGGCTGCGGAAAAAGGCGATCGTGTCGCTGGTCAGCATGTAGCCTTGGCCGTTGCTGCGGTGCGAAGGTGCGACCGCACGCATGTCGGTGGCCGGGTAGATCAGCAACTGGAACTTCAGCGCGATGGGCTCACCGGCATCGCGCCAGGCCAGCGCCACCGCCGCTGCGAGGTTGCCGCCTGCGCTGTCACCGCCAACTGCAAAGCGTTGCGGGTCGAGGTCAAGCTTGCCAGCCTGGGCTTGCAACCAGCGTGTGGCCGCCAGCACATCGTCGACCGCTGCGGGAAAGCGCTGCTCGGGACCCATCCGGTAATCGACCGAGACCACGGCACAGCCGCTGGCATCGGCCAGATCGCGGCACAGCGAGTCGTGGGTGTCGAGGTCGCCGATCACCCACCCGCCACCGTGGTAGTAAACCAATGTCGGTGCGGGGCTGCGGGCACCGGCAGGGCGGTACAGGCGCAGCGGGATATCACCGTGCGGACCGGATGCCGTCAAATCGCGCACTTCGGCCACCGGCCGCGGCGCGGGCTGGGTGACGCCGCGTCGCTCGAGGTAGAAGCGGCGCGCGTCCTGCGGTGTGAGGGTGTGCGTGGGCGGCACGCCGCGAGCGATCATCATGTCGAGCAGCGCCTTGGCTTGCGGATCAAGCATCTTGTCTCCTATTGGGGGCGCCACAAGCGCCGTGTTGGTCGGCGCAGTGTAGCGGCGGCGACCCCAAGGCTGCGGCATCATCTGACCATGAACGACCATCCCAGCTGCCCCTGCGACAGCCTGCGCCCATACACCAACTGCTGCGGACTATGGCACGCGGGCCCAAGCCGTCTGCAAGCACCCGACGCGCTGACCTTGATGCGATCACGCTACAGCGCGTTCGTACTCGAGCAGGCTGACTACCTGCGCGACACCTGGCACCCGAGCACCAGACCGGCCGACATCGGGTTCGAACCCGGCCTGCGCTGGCTGGGTTTGCAGATTCGCCAGCACCGCGTGATCGATGAAGATCAGGCGACCGTCGAATTCGTCGCCCGCAGCAAGCTCGGCGGTCGGGCGCAGCGCCTGCACGAGATCAGCCAGTTCCTGCGCGAAGACAGGCATTGGTTCTACCTCAGCGGCGACCTCAAGCGCTGAAGCCTGGGCGCAGCCGCGGCCACGCTGCAGGCCCCGAATGCCAGGCGACTGGCTTTCAGCGCAAACTCAACGCAGGTCGCCCGCCAAGCTGGCCAAGGTCTCGTGCGAGATGTTGACATGCGACGGGTAATTGGCGTGGTCACAACCTAGCTTGACCGCCGCACCAGCACGCACCGCATCTCGCGCTGATTGTATGAACTCGAAGCGGACGAAATGCACGGCGGAAGTCTTCTCGTCGTTCTCGCGGTCCAGGTCTTCGTCGGCGATCGCGTATGAGCGGGCGTGGCCCTCGACCTCGACAAACAGCCTGTCCTCGACGCCGATCAGCCGTGCCAACTCGCGCTTGCGCTCGTGCGGATCGGGGTACTCGATCAGCATCGTGGCCTTCCAGTTGCTGCCGCTAGGCACCAAAGGCGCGTAGGCCTCGATCTCGCTCTGGATGCCCTCCTCCTCGAAGATCTTCTCGATACGCAGCATCTCCTGGATCTGGTAGCGCACCGTCTTCTCGTCCTCGAACTGCAGATTGATGTGTTCGCCGAGACGCACGCTGCGCAGTTTGCGGTGCCCGATGATCTCGGGCTTGAGGGTCTTGCGGGCCTTGGTATAGGCCTCTAGCGACATCAGGCTGTCGAGGGTGATCAATGCGTTGGTCATACTGGATTACTCCAATCCGTAAGCGTAGCGAACCAGGGTCAGCGGATGCGACAAGGCCTTAGGCGGTGTGCCGGCTTGGCCCATGCCCTGGGCGATGTGGTGGCCAGCCATCGGGCAATCGCTGGCGATGTGGTCAGGCTCGTCCTTGGCCATCAGCTTGAAAACCGGCTTGCCGATCTTCATCGCCACCGGATGGGTGGCGGTCTTGACGCCATAGGTGCCGGCATGGCCCGAGCAACGCTCCACCGTGTTGAGCGTCACCGTGACACTTTGGCCGATCAGCTTGAACATCTCCTCGGTCTTGCGGCCGATCTTCTGAACCCGGCCATGGCAGGGGATGTGGTAGCTGACCTTGCCGAGCTCGCGTTTGAAATCGGTCTTGAGCAGGCCGTCTTTCTGGCGCGCCATCAGGTACTCGAAGGGGTCGAACATCGCTGCCTTGACGAGTTGCACATCGGCCTCGTCCGGGAACATCAGCGGCAACTCCTGCTTGAACATCAGCGTGCAGCTGGGCACTGCACTGAGGATTGCATAGCCCTGCTTGGCGTAGCTGGCGAGCACGGGAATGTTGGCGTTCTTGTGCTTCTCGACCCCTTTGAGGTCGCCAAGTTCGAGCTTGGGCATGCCGCAGCAGGATTCCTTCTCGACGATCACATAGGGGATCGCGTTGTGTTCTAGCAGCTTGAGCAGGTCGTGGCCGATACCGGGCTCGTTGTAATTGACATAGCAGGTCGCAAAGATCGCCACCTTGCCGGGTGCGAGCTTGCCGTCAATCACCTGGCTTGCCGTGCCGGTCTTCTCGGCGGCCCAGCGGAAGCGCTGGGTGGCCAGTTCAGGCATCCAGGCGTCTGGATGCACACCGAGTGCGCTGTCCATCAGGCCGCGCGCAAGCTTGGTCTTGTTGATCGCGTTGACGGCCTGCACCACCACCGGGATGCCGGCGAAGCTGCCGTGCACATCGGTCGATGCCAGCAACTGCTCGGCCGGACCGACCCGACCGGCGCTGAATTTGATCGCCTTGGCACGCAGCATCAGGTGAGGAAAATCCAACTGCCAGGGATGCGGCGGCACATAAGGGCACTTCACCACATAGCACAGGTCGCAGAGGTAACACTGGTCGACGACATCCCAGTAAGCCTCTTTCTTGACGCCGTGCACCTCACCGTCCTCGGTCGCGTCGACCAGGTCGAACAAGGTGGGAAAGCTCTGGCACAGGCTGACACAGCGCCGGCAACCGTGGCAGACGTCGAACACCCGCTCCATCTCGGTGAAACAAGCGTCCTGATCGTAGAACTGAGGGCTCTTCCAGTCCAACGCATGGCGGGTGGGCGCTTCGAGGTTGCCTTCGCGGGTACTCATGGTCTTGGGCCTGGTGTCTTGGAAATGGGGGTCAAGCAAGGGTCTGGCAGAACGAACAAGGGGCCCTTGAAGACCCCTTGTGTTGCAGCGAAAACGCCCGAGGCGACAGGTCAGTCGACCAGCGCGTCGAGGGCTTTCTGGTAGCGGTTGGCGTGCGAGCGCTCGGCCTTGGCCAGGGTCTCGAACCAATCGGCGATCTCGTCGAAACCTTCGTCGCGAGCGGATTTCGCCATGCCCGGGTACATGTCGGTGTACTCGTGCGTCTCGCCAGCAACAGCAGCAGCCAAGTTCTGGCGGCTGCTGCCGATCGGCAGACCGGTGGCCGGGTCGCCGGTGGCCTCGAGGAATTCGAGGTGGCCGTGGGCATGACCCGTCTCGCCTTCAGCGGTGGAGCGGAACAGCGCCGCCACATCGTTCTGGCCCTCGATGTCGGCCTTGTTTGCGAAATACAGATAACGGCGGTTGGCCTGAGATTCGCCGGCAAAGGCGTCCTTCAGGTTCTGCTCGGTCTTGGAACCCTTCAAGCTCATGGGAAGCTCCTCTATGGTGACTGGGACAAGGTCCACCGCGTGGACACGCGGCGGCACTACCCGAACGCTACCAAACCCAGCCCCGATGTGCCAATACAAAGCGTCAATGCCGCCAATAGATCTTCGCTATCCAAATGAAGTCGCCATAGCCAGCAAGCTTGAACCTGTAGA
Source organism: Aquabacterium sp. (assembly GCA_044377715.1). Taxonomy (GTDB): domain Bacteria; phylum Pseudomonadota; class Gammaproteobacteria; order Burkholderiales; family Burkholderiaceae_C; genus Pseudaquabacterium. Next base: position 4,477 of record JBILYN010000187.1, on the reverse strand, counting down.
CCAGCGGCCAGCGCGAACATGCGCAGCACGTGCCGATGTGTGTGCCGATGTGTGTGCAGATGTGCTGGGCTTGCGGGGTAGAACAGCGCGTGTAAGGCCTTGTCATCAACGGGGCTGCTAGAATCGCCGACGACCGTGGGGGCGTAGCTCAGCTGGGAGAGCGTCGCGTTCGCAATGCGAAGGTCAGGAGTTCGATCCTCCTCGTCTCCACCACCCCAATTGAAATGGCCAACCTCTGAGGTTGGCCATTTTTGTTGGATTTGCGCCCAACGCTAGCTGTCAAGGCTTGTCAACGGGCGAAAAGCGGTTGACGCCAAACTGAGAAGTCTTCGACCTGTTCAGTCATTGGTAACGCTTTAAGTGAAGCACCGAGCAGATTCATCGAATTTTCAAGATATATTCCTCGCCCACATAGCGGACAGGCCGCCAGCGGCTCACAAGGCCGCCTCATCAACAAGAGTCGCAGAAGCTCGGGCAACAATTCTTGAGCTGTCTGGAGGTCATACAGTGGATTTCGCTTCCCAGCAACGCCGGCCGGGCAAACACCCGATAGGGTTCGGCGTGGTCGTGGTGCTGCACATCGCGCTCGGCTACGCCTTGGTCAACGGACTGGGCCGAAAAATCGTCGACGTGATCAAGGCCCCGCTTGAGACCAAGCTGATCGAAGAGGTCAAGCCGCCACCACCACCGCCGCCCGACAAACTGCCGCCGCCGCCCAAGGTCGCCGCACCGCCGCCGTCCTTCATGCCGCCACCCGAGGTGCAGATCAGCACACCGCAGTTGGCGCCGGCCATCACGGTGACGCGTGTGGCACCGCCACCTGCACCCGTGTCGATTGCGCCTGCACCAGCGCCCGCAGCACCGCCCTCACCGCCCGCACCGGCCGCGCCTCCAGCGCCAAAGCCCCAAGCAGTTCCCGCCAGAATCGATGTCAGCACCTGTGAGAAGCCTGAGTACCCATCGGCTGCCCTGCGTGCAGATGCAACAGGCACCAGCAAGATCCGCTTCACCGTGGATGCCACAGGCGCTGTGGCCAAGGCAGAGATCGAGCGCTCAGCCGGCACCTCTCGCGAGCACCGCTTGCTCGATCGCACCGCCATCGAAGCCCTCAGCAAGTGCCGCTTCAAACCCGGCATAGACGAACAGGGCAAGCCCATCGGCGGCACCACCATGGTCGACTATGTCTGGAAAACAGACTGACGCGCGGACCCTGTGAGGTCTCGCCATTTACCCAGAGAATTCGCTCTTTGCCCCGTCTTCGCCCGGCGTGTTGACCAATCCGACACGCGCCCGTCCCTCCCTGGAGTCCACATGTCCCTGATGAAAACACTGCGCGCGCCACTGGCCGCCGCCTTGCTCGCGCTTGCCGCGCTGACCACCGTGCCCGGCCCGGCGCTGGCTCAGGCCTCAGCGCCTGAAGCCCAGGCCTCGGCCCCCACACAAGCGCAAGCCATCGCCAAGGAAGAGGTCAACAACCCCTACGGGCTGGACGCGCTGTGGAGCCAAGGCGACTTCGTCGCCCGCGGCACGCTGATCATCATGATCATCATGAGCATGGGCAGTTGGTATGTCATCTTCACCAAGCTGTTCGAGCAGAGCAAGATGCTCAAGAGCGCCAACATGGTCGGTGAAGGATTCTGGAAAGCCGGCAGCATGAAACAGGCTGCCACGACGCTGGCCGAAGGCAGCGCTTTCCGTTACATCGCCGAATCAGGCGTCACGGCCGATGAGCACCACGAAGGCACGCTGGTCGAGCAGATCGACCGCCACACCTGGATCAGCATGAGCATTGACCGCGCCGTGGGCAACATCCAGAGTCGCACGCAAGACGGTCTGGCGGTGCTCGCCACCGTTGGCTCGACCGCGCCATTCGTGGGTCTGTTCGGCACGGTCTGGGGTATTTACCACGCGCTCACGGCCATCGGCATCGCGGGTCAGGCCTCGATCGACAAGGTCGCCGGACCGGTGGGTGAGTCGCTGATCATGACCGCGTTCGGCCTGGCCGTCGCGGTGCCCGCGGTGATGGGCTACAACTGGCTGATTCGCCGCAACAAGACGGTGATGGAGAAGGTACGCAGCTTCGCGGGTGACGTGCACAACGTGCTGCTGTCCGCGAAGAGATAAGCCATGTCCATGCAGGTCGGGTCGTCTGACGGCGACGAAGACGAGATGAATTCGGCCATCAACACCACGCCGCTGGTCGACGTGATGTTGGTGCTGTTGATCATCTTCCTGATCACGATTCCCGTGGTCACGCAGAGTGTGAAACTGCAACTACCCAAGGAACGCAATGTGCCCACGCAGACCAAGCCGGAGAACATCCTGCTGGCAGTCAACCGCGACGGCGATGTGTACTGGAACACCCGCAAGATGCCGGACAACGAAGCCTTGGTCCAAGCGCTGAAGAAGGAGTCGATCAAGGACCCGCAGCCCGAAGTGCACATCCGCGGTGACGAGGACGCGCGCTACGAGAGCGTGGGTCGCCTGGTGGTGGCCTGCCAGCGAGCAGGCATCGCCAAGGTTGGCTTCATCACCGAAGCGCCACCGCGTCAATAACAGGAATTCGACATGGCCATGCAACTAGGCTCGGGCGGCGACGAAGACGCCCCGATCATGGACATCAACACCACGCCGCTGATCGACGTGATGCTGGTGCTGATCATCATGCTGATCATCACGATCCCGATCCAGACCCACGCGGTGAAGATGAACATGCCTGTGGGTCCGAGCGCCCCGCCGCTCAAGCCGCCAGAGATCGTCCGAATCGATGTCGATTTCGACGGCACGATAGGCTGGAACGGCGCCATCATCAAAGACCGTACCGATCTGGAGAACCGGCTCGCGCAAGTCGCTGCGCTGCCTGATCAACCCGAAGTACACCTGAGGCCGAACAAGCTGGTGAGCTACAAGGTGGTGGCGATGGTGATGGCCAGCGCGCAGCGTCTTGGCGTGACCAAGATCGGACTGGTCGGCAACGAACAGTTCATGAATTGAGCGGGACGATGATGAAGATTCCTACGCTGGCCGCGGCCTTGCTGCTGGCCGGTGCAGCCAGCTTGTTGAGCACGGCGCAGGCCCAAGCACTGCGCCCCGAGGTCGGCAAGCCTCTTCAGCAAGCCTCCGAGTTGATCAAGGCAGGCAAGGGCAAGGAAGCGCTGGCCAAGGTGCGCGAGGCCGACGGCGTGGCGGGCAAGACCGCTGCCGAACAGCTGATGATCGACCGCATGAAGGGCTCGGCGGCGCAGCGCGCTGGCGACAACCCCGCTGCGATCGCCGCTTTCGAGGCGGTGTTCCCCAAGGTCACCGGCACCGATGCCGCGCAGGTGGCCGAGCAGTTGGCAACTGCCTACTCGGCGGCCAAGGACTGGGCCAAAACCGGCCAATGGATCCAAAAGGCCCAGTCGCTGGGTGGCAACAGCGCACAGCTCAAACAACTGCAAGCCTATGTGCAGTCCCAGAGCGGCGATTTTGCGGCAGTGGCCAAGGATGCCGGCGCAGCCGTCGCAGCGTCCGAGCAAGCCGGCAAGCGGCCCGAAGAAGGCGATCTGCTGAGGCTGGCAGACGCCCAGGCACGCACCGGCAACCCGGCAGGCCAGGGCGCGACGCTCGAAAAACTGCTGTTCAACTACCCGAAAAAAGAATACTGGTCGATTTACCTGGGCCGGTTGCAGCGCAAGAGCGGTTTCTCGGATCGTTTTTCACTCGACCTGATGCGGCTCAAACTCGCCACGGGTTCGCTGGCCAAGACCGATGAATTCATGGAGATGAGCCAACTCGCGCTGCAAGCCGGACTGCCGGCCGAAGGCAAGGCCATCGTCGACAAGGGTTTTGCCGCCGGCGCGCTGGGCAATGGCGCAGAGGCCGATCGCCACAAGCGCTTGCGCGACATGGCCAACAAACAAGAAGCTGAAGCCAAACTGTCGATTGCCACCCGAGCCGAAGCTGCCGCAGCCGCCAAAGAGGGCAACGACCTGGTGCAGATCGGCTACGCCTATGCCACCATGGGCCAAGCCGACAAGGGCGTGAGCTTGATCGAGCAAGGCATCGCCAAGGGCAGCCTGAAGCGCCCAGAAGATGCCAAGCTCAAGCTGGGCCTGGCGATGCTGCAAAGTAGCAAGCACAAGGCCAAAGCTGTGCAGGTGCTGCGCGGCGTGCAAGGCAACGACGGCGCGGCCGATCTCGGCCGGCTGTGGGCGCTGTACGCCCAGGGCTGATCCCCCACCGACCCAAGCCCCGGACCGGGGATTCTTCGGCCACGCCTTTTGCAAGGCCGTTACTCGGCCGCTTTTAGCGAATTGAAACCAGACCATGGCCTTGCCTTTCGTCCAAACCCTGGCACACGGCGTGCACGTCATCGACACCGGATTTCATCGCCCGCTGTTTGACGCCTCGTACTTGATCGTCGAGAACGGCCGCGCCGCTTTTGTCGATACCGGCACCAACTTCGCAGTGCCTCGCTTGTTGGCTGCGCTCGGCG
>JBILYN010000520.1:0-2993 GCA_044377715.1 Aquabacterium sp. | reverse complement strand
TCTCTGGGGACGGCGGGCGGGCGATGGCCGGCGCTTGGCATCAGGCAGCGGAGGCCAGGCGGTCGTAGAGCGCCATGGTCTTGCTGACCATGGCCTGGGCGCCAAACTCCTGCAGGTAGCGGTGTCTGGCGGCCTGGCTCAAGCGCTGGCGCAGCCCGCCGTCGCCCAAGACCTGGCTCAGTGCGTCGGCCAAAGCCTCGGCGCTGCGCACCGGCACGCCCAGCCCGGTGACGCCGGCAGGGTTGACCCACTGCACGCCCGATCCCGCGATGTCGGTCGAGACCACCGGCTTGCCGATGGCCATGGCTTCGACCATCACCACCCCAAAGGCCTCGGAGCGCGCGGTGGACGGCAGGCAAAACACATCGCAGGCCGCAAAGTAGCTGTGCAGATCGGCGTCATCGATCTCGCCGAGCAGCACCACCTTGTGGCCCAGCCGGTGGTGCGTGATCAGCGCGCTCAACTCGTCGAGCATCTCGCCGACGCCGCCGATCATGATCACGATGTGGTCGGCCAGTCTGGCGGCGGCTTCGATCAGAAACTCAAAACCCTTGTAATAGATCAAGCGGCCGAGCGCGAACACCAGTTGCTTGCCGGCAAAGCGCCGGCGGATCTGGTCGACGCATTCAGGGCGCACGCTGACCAGGTTGTCGCTGACGCCGATCGGGATCACCTGTGCCTTGTGACGCCAAGGCTGGAGCGCGGGCGACGCGTCGAGGTAGCGCTGGCTGGTGGCGACGATGGCGTCGGCGCGCCGCAGCAGCCAGCGCTGCAAGGGTTCGTACAGGCGCAGGCTGTGGTGCTGGCGCACGACGTCGCTGTGCCAGTGCACGACGACTCGCTGGTTAGGCCGCGCCAAGCACAGAGCCAACGCCGCCATCGGGTTGGGCATGTGCACGTGCACGACATCGTACTGGCCGACCATCCAGCGCAGACGCAGTGCCAACATCGGCGACACCGAGGTCGATAGCAACTGGCCGAGCGATGCGGCGCGCACCACCCGGTAACCGCCGGGTGTGTGTTCGTTCTGGGTCTGCGCGCAGGTATTGGCGCACAGCACGTCAGTGGGCCGGCCGGCCTGGTTCAGGCCTTCGGCCAGTTCGAAGGTGACGGTCTCCATGCCGCCACGCACGGGCGGGAAGAACTTGCTGATCTGCAGCACCTTCATGAAACAGCGCAGCCTGCGGCGCCAAGCGCTCGCGCCTGGTGCAGCTGCAACTGGGCTTGCAGCAGCTCGGCCGCCTGATCCCACGAAAAAGCCTGTGCCCTCAGCAGACCAGCCCGGCGCAGCCGCTCGCGAAACGCGCGGTCGTCCAGCAGACGCTGCATCGCCGCGCTGATTTGGTCCACAGACGCGGGGTCGAAGTACAGCGCGGCGTCGCCGCAGACTTCGGGCACCGCCGCCGCGTTAGACGCTGCGACCGGGCAAGCACAGGCCATGGCTTCGAGCGGCGGCAAGCCGAAACCCTCGTAGAACGAAGGAAATACCAGCGCGATGGCCTGCTGGTAGAGCGCCTTGAGTGCCGCGTCGTCGACCCGCCCGGTGCAGATCACGTCGGGGCCCGGTGCTGCGACAGCTTGGCCGGTAAACACGCGCGCATCCGTCGCGCCGACGATCACCAGCTTGACGCCGCGGCGGTCGCGGATCCGGTCAAAAGCGCGCTCGAGCCGGGCTATGTTCTTGTTCGGGTTGGCGCTGCCCACCGCCAGGAAATACCGCCCAGGCAGCAACCCGAAGTGCGCCAGGATGCCGTTGTCAGGCCGGATGTCCCGCAGGTGTTCGCCGCCAGGGTGGACGATACCCAGGCGATCGGCGGCGATGACCAAACGTTGCGAGAGCCGCAGGCGCGAGAACGCGGAGACCGTCAGCAAGCGGGTCTCGCGCCTCGCCAACAACCAGAACAAGGCCTGGTACCAGTAGCGAAACGCCGCGGTGTAGGACGCCGCATGGTCGAAAACCGCCGCGTCGTGCAGCATGCAGACTTGGCGCCGCGCCAGCAGCGGCGCCGACCCCGACAGGTTGAGCAGCAAGCCGCCACGCGCGGCCAGCGGCAACTGGCATTGCTCCCACCAATGCAAGGGCATCGCGCGATGGCCAACGACCAGCGTCTCGATGTGTCTCAAGGTCGGCGCGGAAGCGCCGTGCGGCAGCAGCAGCACAGCTCGGGCGGTCTGGCGGTGCTGCGCCGCTGCCAGACCTGCCAGACCTGCCAGACGGGTATCGAGCGCGCACAGCAGATTGCGCGCCACCCGTTGCACCCCTGTGCACGGCTGGAGGGTGAACTTGCCGTTGATGAACAGCGTGACCAGCGTTGGCAGCTGACTCAGCACCACAGGGTCGAAATCCAGCGACAGGCGGTCTGGTATTGCCTCTGGCGCTGCCCCTAAATTCACTCAGCCCCCTTGTTTGAAAATTATTCTCACCGGTTGGGTGATATTAATTTAAAAAATCTTTTTCCCGCCCTGTATTTTGAACTTGACAATCAAAATTGAAACCCGCAGACGCGGGGTCATTACCCTTCATTCGCGGTATTGACAGGAATATTTTATACTCGCCGAAGTTATCGAAAGTCGACAACGCCCAGCGCGCAAGGTCGACGGGCATTTCGTCCGATCCGCCGATGTCGCTCGCCACCCGGGAGCGCTAGGCTCGGCCGAAACTCCCCCCAAAGGCCTACGCCATGTCTGACAGCCATCCTCCAGCAGTCCTGTTCGAGCGCCGCCCCGACCACGTCGCGCTCGTCACCCTGAACCGGCCCGCTGCGCGCAACGCCGTGAACGGCGATGTGGCGCGTGCGCTCGACGCGATCATCAAGCAGACCGAGGCCGATGACGACATCTGGGCCGTGGTGCTGACAGGCTGCGGCTCGCAGGCTTTTTGCGCTGGCGCCGACCTCAAGGAGGTCTCGGCCGGACGCAGCAAAGACCTCTGGACCGAGGGCGGCGGATTTGCCGGCTTCGTGTTTGCCGATCGCAGCAAGCCCTGGATCGCC
>JBILYN010000519.1:0-3005 GCA_044377715.1 Aquabacterium sp. | reverse complement strand
TGAGCGTTGCGCGCGGCGAGCGCATCGTGATCTGCGGCCCTTCGGGGTCGGGCAAGTCGACGCTGATACGCTGTATCAATCGGCTCGAGGAGCACCAGCAGGGCGAGCTGACCGTCGACGGCACCGAACTCAGCGACGACCTCAAGGCGATCGAAAAAGTCCGCAAAGACGTCGGCATGGTGTTCCAGCAGTTCAACCTGTTCCCGCACCTGACGGTGCTGGAAAACCTGACGCTCGCGCCGATCTGGGTCGGCAAGCTGCCCAAGGCCGAGGCCGAAGAGCGCGCGATGCAGCAACTCAAGCGCGTTCGCATCGCCGAGCAGGCGCTGAAGTACCCGTTGCAGCTCTCGGGCGGCCAGCAGCAGCGTGTGGCCATCGCCAGGGCACTGTGCTTGACACCCAAGATCATGTTGTTCGACGAACCGACTTCGGCGCTCGACCCCGAGATGATCCAGGAAGTGCTCGACGTGATGGTCGAGCTTGCAGGCCAGGGCATCACGATGCTGTGCGTCACGCACGAGATGTCGTTTGCCAAGGCGGTGGCCAACCGGGTGATCTTCATGGACCAAGGCCAGATCATCGAGCAGGCGCCGCCGCACGAGTTCTTCGACAACCCGAAGAACGAGCGCACCCGCGACTTCCTGTCCAAGATTCTGACGCACTGAGCGCCATGCTGGCGATCGACCGGCTGGCGCTGGCCTCGCCCGGCGATGCGCAGCCCAGGCCGCACGACAATTGCTACTGGCTGCTACCTGGGCGGGTACTGGCCGGTGAGTACCCCGGGCTGGCCGACTTTCAGCAGCAGTCGCGCCGGCTGGAGGCGATGGTCGGCGCCGGTGTGTGCGTTGTGGTCGACCTGACCGACCCGTCTGAGGGCTTGCCGCCATACGTCGACGCACTGCGTGCAGCAGCCCAGGGTGCGGCGATCCAGTGCCAGCGCTTCCCGATCAAAGACTTTTCGGTGCCCGAGGCGGCGACGATGCGTTGCATCCTCGATGCGATCGACGCCTCGCTGAGTGCAGGCGACACCGTCTACCTGCACTGCCACGGTGGCATCGGCCGCACCGGCACGGTGGTCGGCTGCTGGCTTGTCGAGCGAGGCTTCACGCCGGCGCAGGCGCTGGCGCTGATCGCTGCGAAGTGGCAGGTGATGGCCAAGCGGCAACAGTCACCCGAATCGCCCGAGACCGCCGAGCAGCGCGAGTTCATCGCGGCCTGGGCCAGCGGTCTTGCTCCCAGCCTGTGAAAATCAAGCCATGAACCAGACCGAAGCTCTTCTCGACACCCTGACGATCACCCGCCCTGACGACTGGCATTTGCATGTGCGCGATGGCGCCGCAATGGCTGCGGTGGTGCCGGCCACCGCCCGCCAGTTTGCGCGCGCAATCATCATGCCCAACCTGCGCCCGCCGATCACCAGCACCGCTGCGGCGCTGGCCTACCGCGACCGCATCGTCGCTGCGGTACCGCCGGGTCTGGATTTCACGCCCTTGATGACGCTGTACCTGACCGACCACATGGCCGTCGACGAGATAGCCCGCGCGCGCTCGGCCGGCGTGGTTGCGGCCAAGCTCTACCCGGCGGGCGCCACCACCCACAGCGATGCCGGCGTCACCGACATCCGCCACACCTACCCGGTGCTCGAAGCGATGCAGCGCGCCGGCCTGTTGCTGCTGGTGCATGGCGAGGTGACCGACCCGGCGGTCGACATCTTCGACCGTGAGGCGGTGTTCATCGACCGGGTGATGCAGCCGCTGCGGCGCGACTTTCCGGAGCTCAAGGTGGTGTTCGAACACATCACGACGCAGGAGGCCGCGCAGTATGTGGCGCAGGCCGGGCCCTACACCGCCGCCACCATCACTGCCCACCACCTGCTCTACAACCGCAACGCGATTTTCATGGGCGGCCTGCGCCCGCACTACTACTGTCTGCCCGTGCTCAAGCGCGAGTTGCACCGCCAGGCGCTGGTGGCTGCGGCCACCTCGGGCTCAGACCGCTTTTTCCTGGGCACGGACAGCGCGCCACATGCGGCCGTGTTGAAAGAGGCGTCGGTCTGCGGCGCTGGCTGCTACACCGCTTTGAGCGCGCTCGAGCTCTACGCCGAGGCCTTTGACGCCGTCGGTGCGCTAGCCCAGCTCGAAGGCTTTGCCAGCCACCATGGCCCGGCTTTCTACGGCCTGCCGCGCAACCGAGGCCAGCTGACGCTGGCGCGCCAGCCCTGGGTGCTGCCCGAGGCCGTGGCGTTTGGCGACGCGCAGCTCAAGCCCTTGCGTGGCGGCGAGACGCTGGCCTGGCGGCAACTGGACTGAAGCAAGGCTATCGATACGGCCCGTCCCTGGCTGGCCCCGCTGCAACCTTGCCTGGACCAGGCGCTGGCAGCGTTGGACTGTGGCGCTTCGGTGGCGCAAGCCCTGAACGACGCTGCGACCGGCCCATCCTGCATCGCGCCTTGCTTTGTGCCGCAATCAGACCTGCCCGCAGCCGAAGCCTACGAGTCCTTCATCGCCCGCACCGACAGCGTGCCCACGCGTGACACGCTGCACGACTTGTTCAACGGCCTGGTTTGGCTGACCCAGCCAGCGATCAAGCGCCGGCTCAACGCGCTGCAGGCCGCGGCGATCGCACACGCGGGCGTCGGTGCCAGGCGCGGTGCACTGCGCGACGCGCTGACGCTGTTCGACGAGAACGGCGCCTGGCTGCAGGCGCCAGCCGAACTGTCAGCGGCGCTGCGGTCTCGCGACTGGCGAGCGCTGTTCATCACCCACCGCAGCCTATGGGTCGATGCGCGATTGGTCATCTTCGGCCATGCGCTGTTGGAGAAGCTGGCCACTGCGCCGCGCAAGCCGCTCACTGCCCATGTGCTGCTGGAGGACCCGCTGTCCTTGAGCACCGACCAATGGGCGGCCAAACCCTTTTGTCCGCTGCCGGTGCTGGGCGTGCCGGGTTGGTGGCCCGGCAACGACGCCCCGACTTTTTATGATGATGAGGCAGTGTTCAGGCCGGGC
>JBILYN010000001.1:0-87901 GCA_044377715.1 Aquabacterium sp. | reverse complement strand
TCCTTTTAGAGTCTGTTGATGAAAATAAAACCACCGCACAGGCTTACGCACTGCGCGGACAGAGACACTCAAGAAACGTCGAACCGGGAGTTCAAACCTGGACGGGCCTTTCGGGCGCCAAAACAAACCTTCGATTCGGCGACATCAGGCGGTACGGGAATAAGACCTTGTGGAAACGGCCTCGTGCATGTCTGTGACCGTAATGTAACAGCTATTGCGACTTCAGGCACTCGACCCACAAACACTTGTCAGTTCGCACCAGCGCAGCAAGCTGGCCTGCAGCCGCACAACACGGGTCGCTATGATGGCTGGATCGGTCCGCCGCTGGGCCAATGACAGTCAGGAGACATGCATCCATGTTCGACTATGTGGTGATCGGTGGCGGCTCGGCCGGCTGTGTGCTGGCAGCACGCTTGAGCGAAGACCCGGCGGTGAACGTGGCGCTGCTTGAGGCCGGCCCGGTCGACAGCAGCGTGCTGATCCACTGCCCAGCCGGGCTAGCCTTGATGGCCAAGGTCAAGGGCTTGAACTGGGGCTTCGAGACCACACCGCAAACCGGGCTGAACGGTCGCCGCGGGTACCAACCACGCGGCAAGGTGCTCGGCGGGTCAAGTTCGATCAACGCGATGGTCTATATCCGGGGCCAGGCCGCAGATTACGACGGCTGGGCTGTCGAAGGCAATCCAGGCTGGGGCTTCGACGATGTGTTGCCGTATTTCAAGCGCTCGGAGCACAACACCCGAGGCCCGGACGCCTGGCACGGCAGCGGCGGCCCGCTGCAAGTGCAGGACCTGCTGCAAGCCAACCGCTGCTCATCACTGTTCATTCAGGCAGGGCAACAAGCCGGCCACGACTTGAACCCCGACTTCAATGGTGCGAACCAGGAGGGCGTGGGCCCGTTCCAAGTCACGCACCGACGCGGCGAGCGCTGCAGCGCGGCCAAAGGCTATCTGACGCCGGCGCTGGGCCGGCCGAACCTGCAGGTGATCACCGGCGCACAGGCCACGCAAATCCTGTTCGACGGCAAGCGCGCAACCGGGGTCGAATACCTACAGCACGGCACTAGACATCGGGTGCAGGCACGCGTCGAAGTACTGCTCAGCGCCGGCGCGCTGCAGTCGCCGCAGTTGCTGATGCTCAGCGGTGTCGGCCCGGGCGCGCACCTGCAAGCCATGGGCATCCCGGTGCTGCACGACCTGCCTGGCGTGGGCCAGGCGCTGCACGACCATGTCGACGTGGTGCAGGTGGTCGATGCGCCCAAAGCGACCGATCTGTTCGGCCTGTCGCTGATCGGTCTGCGCAACGCGATCTCGGGCATGCTCGAGTGGCGCCGGCACCGCAGCGGCACGCTGACGACCAACTTCGCCGAAGCCGGTGGCTTCATCCGCAGCAGCCCTGAGCAAGCTGCGCCAGATCTGCAGCTTCATTTCGTGATCGGCAAGCTGTCCAACCACGGGCGCAACACCGTGTTCGGGCATGGCTACTCCTGCCATGTCTGCTTGCTCAACCCAGAGAGCCGGGGCAGCCTGAAGCTCGCCAGCGCCGATCCGCTGGCCGCTCCGCTGATTGACCCAGCGTTCCTGACTGCACCAAGCGATCTGGATCGCATGGTCAAAGGCGTCAAGCGGATGCGCCAGATCCTGAGCCAACCGGCGCTGGTCGGATTGGGCGGTCGAGAGTCCGCTGTTTCGGCCTCGGCACGCAGCGACGAGCAGATCGCCGACTTTGTTCGCCAGCATGCCGACACCATCTACCACCCGGTGGGCAGTTGCCGAATGGGGCCGGGCGCGATGGACGTGGTCGACACCAGCCTGCAGGTGCACGGCCTGCAAGGGCTTCGGGTGGTCGACGCGTCGATCATGCCGCGCATCGTTGCCGGCAACACCAATGCACCGACGATCATGATTGCCGAGAAGGCGAGTGACTTGATCAAGGCCAGCCGAAACCGAGCCGCGCAACACTGATCTGCATCATGGCGCGGCAAATGCCAGCACAGGCCGGCGATCTCTGCCATAATCCTAGTTGACGCCAAGCCCGCTTGGCGTTTCTCGTTCATCCCCTCTGACCCTCATCGAGCCGGGCCTTGCAAAAAAGCTGAAATTTCAGCGCAAGCACTCCACCGCGTCTCGAGTCCTGGTTGGCGGCGATGCCGTCGCTTCAGGACGTTTGGGCATAGAACTACAGGCAATTCCCCGTGCAACCGGGTCGCCTGCCCCACCCTTCCAAAGAAGTCGCGACCCCACTGCGGTCGCCCGCAAATCATTTGCGGCGCCGTGGTCTGCTTTGCTGTGGCCACAAGCCACCGGAGCAGGCCGAGCTATTGCTGAAAGTTACTGCCATGAGTTTTGACCTCGCCCACGAACCCGCCCTGGCACTCGACAACGTCGAGGCCCAGCCCACCATCGCCGTGCCCAATGGTGCCGAATTCGCCGCCCTAGGACTGGCCCCGGAGATCGTCAAGGCGATCACCCATGCCGGCTACCCCAGCCCGACCGACGTGCAAGCCCGTGCTGTGCCTCCGGCACTGACAGGACGCGACCTGATGGTGTCGTCTCAGACTGGCAGCGGCAAGACAGCCGCCTTCGTCTGGCCAGCGCTGCAACGCATCCTCGATGCCCGCAACGACCCGACCAAGAAGCGTGAGAAGGGCAAGACCTTCGGGCCGCGCATCCTCGTGCTGGCACCGACCCGTGAACTGGCGCAGCAGGTCTCGAAGGCCTGCTCGGTCTATGGCTACGGTGTGTCAGGCCTCAAGGTGGCCCACGTCGTCGGCGGTGTGCCTTACCAGGCTCAGCTGAAGGCGCTGCGCGCGCCGCTCGACGTGCTGATCGCCACCCCCGGCCGTCTGCTCGACCTGATGAACTCCGGCGCCGCGATCCTGGCCAATGTCGAGATGCTGGTGCTCGACGAAGCCGACCGCATGCTCGACATGGGCTTCATCGACGACATCACGACCATCGCCCAGACCCTGCCTGAAGCACGTCAGACCTTGATGTTCTCGGCCACCTTCGCCGGCAACGTCGGCCATCTGGCCCAGCAACTCACCAAAGAGCCGCAGCGCATCAGCGTCGACAACCACACCGACAGCCATGCCGGCATCGAGCAACGGCTGCACTGGGCCGACAGCATGCACCACAAACATGCCTTGCTCGAGCAATTGCTGACCGACAAGGACATGGACCAGTGCCTGGTGTTCACCAGCACCCAGCGCGACGCCGATGAAGTGGCGTTCAAGCTCGGCCAGATCGGCCATGCCGTCGCTGCGCTGCATGGCGGCATGCCGCAAGGCAAGCGCAACCGCGTGCTGCAAGACCTGCGCAGCCGCCATCTGCGCGTGCTGGTGGCGACCGACGTCGCCGCCCGCGGCATTGACGTGCCCACGATCAGCCATGTCATCAACTATGGCCTGCCAATGAAGCCGGAAGACTACATCCACCGTATCGGCCGCACCGGCCGTGCCGGCCGCAATGGTCTGGCGATCACGCTGGCCGAGCGTCGTGACGTCGGCATGATCCGCCGCATCGAGCGTTTCACGACCCAGCCCATCGCTGTCGCAGTGGTGGCCGGGTTGGAGCCGAAATACACGGCGCCCACCATGAACGGTCCCGGCAATGGCCCGAGCTTCGGCCGTGGCCGGCCGAGCTTTGGTGGCCCGCGTGGCGGCGACCGCGGCAGCTTTGGCGGTGGCGGCAGCTTCGGTGGCGACCGTCGCCCGGCAGGCGGCTTCGGCGGCGGCGGTGGCTTCAGGCAGGAAGACTCACGGCCGCATGGCGGCCACCGCGACGAAGGCCATGCCAACAGCGGCTTCCGTGATGCAGGTCGTCCGCAGGGCGGCTTCCGTGACGCCGCCCCTCAAGGCGGTTTTCGCGACGCTGCACCGCAAGGTGGTTTCCGTGAAGGCGGTTTCCGCAACGACAGCCGCAGCCAGGCACCGCGCGGCCCCGGCAGCTTTGGCGGCGGCAACGACAGGCCAGCCCGCGAAGGCTTTGGTGGCGACCGCCCGACGCGGCCTGCGTTCGGCGCCAAGCCAGGCTTTGGCCCGAAGCGCGGCCCTCGCTGAGGATCTACAGGCCTGGCCGCGGCCAGGCTCCAGGCCTCCATGAGGCCTGTCTGAAGGCGGGCCTCGTGCCCGCCTTTGCCGTTGTGGCTGCCAGAGCGTCGCCGACATGCCCTGCATCCGCGCCAGCCTTGCAGGAAACGCTATGCTGCCGACCGGCTCGATGGAGCCGATCGTCACGCTGCCAGCCAGTTTCTGCACCCCAAGCCATCGCATTGAGATCGACTGTTCACCCCATGGCCGGCATCCACATCGTCGACATCGAAGCCGCGATCAACTGGTGGCGCGAGCGCAAGCCTTCGTCCGACGGCATCACGGCTTGCGCGGAGGTGCGCGCACTGGCCGAGGCCTATGGCCTGATGGTTTACCAACACCAGAAACTGGCCGACGAGGCATCGATGTCGGCCCAGGCCCTCCAAGCCTGGATGGCTTGGTACGCCCAGACCCCTGACACGCCTTGCATCGCCATCTGCTCGACCGCGCAGGGCGATGCGTTGTGCAAGGGTTGTGGCCGCACCGAACGAGAAGTGCAGGACTGGCCACAGCTCGGCCCGACCCACAAACGCGCAGTCTGGCAACGCATCACGATGGAGGGCACGGCCTGGCGCTTCAACCGCTACGCCGAACGCGCAGGCGGCAGCCTCACCGGCACGGCTTGCGTCAGTCCAATGCGATCGGCGTCTGCCGACAAGCCGCGATGATGGCCGGCTTGCGCGCCAGCGTGCGCCGCATCGTGCCGCTGGCCTGGCCGGTATTCATCGGTCAGGTCGCCGTGCTGGGCTTCGGCACGGTGGACACCGTGCTGATGGCAAGGCGATCGCCCACCGACCTGGCCGCGCTGGCGGTCGGCGGTGCCAGCTACATCACGGTGTTCATCGGCTTGATGGGCATCGTGCTCGCCGTCAGCCCTATCGTCGGCCAGCTGTTCGGCGCCCAACGGTTGCGCGAGGTCGGCCACCAGGCGTGGCAAGCGCTCTGGCTGGCGCTGGCGCTGGCGTTGATCGGCTGCACCTTGCTGGCATTTCCGGCACCGTTCCTGGCCTTGGCGCAGGCCAGCCCGGCGGTGGAGGAGAAGGTGCGTGGCTACCTGATGGCACTGGCTTTCGCGCTGCCGGCCTCGCTGTTGTTCACGGTCTACCGGGGCTTCAATGTCGCGGTGTCACGGCCCAAGGCCGTGATGGCGCTGCAGATCGGCGGTCTGGCGCTCAAGATCCCGCTGTCAGTGGCCTTGGTCTCGGGTGTGCCGGCCTTGGGCATCCCGGCGCTGGACGTGCTGGGCTGCGGCCTGTCGACGATGATCGCGATGTGGGTGCAGACCTTGATCGCTTGGCTGGTGCTGCGGCGCGATCCGTTCTACCACCGCTTCGAACTGGCCGCGCCCGGTCAACGCGCTCTGCACCTGGGCTCGATGCGCGCGCTGCTGCGACTGGGTCTGCCGATCGGGATGTCGATCCTGGTCGAAGTGACCGCTTTTGCGTTCATGGCCATCTTCATCTCGCGCCTGGGGGAAACCGCGGTTGCGGGCCACCAAATCGCGGCCAACCTGGTGTCGCTGCTGTTCATGCTGCCGATGGGTCTGGGCAATGCCACCAGCACCTTGGTGGCCCAGAGAATCGGCGCGGGCGACCTGCGCGACGCGCGGCGCCTGGGCTGGCACGGCATGCAGTTCACACTGATGCTCGCGCTGTTGGTCGGCTGTGCGGTGTTTGCCGCCCGAACGCAAGTGCTGCAGTTCTACACCGACAACCCGGCGGTGGTGGCGGCTGCGATGCCGCTGCTGGCCTGGGTGGCCTTGTTCCATGCCGCCGATGCGCTACAGACTTCGGCTGCCTTCGTGTTGCGGGCCTGGCGCATCGCGACCTGGCCTTTGCTGATTTTTGTGCTGGCGCTGTGGGGCGTGGGTCTGGGCGGCGGCTACACCTTGGCTTTCACCCTGGGCGATGCGCTGCCAACGGACTGGCGGGGCGCGAGCGGCTTCTGGATCGCATCGACCGCCGGCTTGACGATCGCGGCCTTCGCATTGACCGGTCTACTTGCCTGGGTGCTGGCCCGGCAGTCCAGGCGCGCCCAGCCGGTAGACCTCGCCTCTTCGGATCAATCCGGCGGCGCTGCCGTCAAGCGGTCGAGCCAGCCATCGGCAGGCTGAGCACAAAACAACTGCCGCCGCCGTCACGCGCTTCGCAAGCCACTTGACCACCGTGGCGCTGGGCGATCTGGCGCACCAAGCTCAGACCCAGCCCAACACCGCCTTCACGCTCGGTATGGCCGGGCATGCGGAAAAAGGGTTCGAAAATACGCTCACGCAGTTCAGCCGGCACGCCTGACCCGCGGTCGCAGACCTTCAACTCCAGCATGCCTGCTGCCGTCAGCGCCACCGCGACGCTGATGTCTCCACCACCGTAGCGCCGCGCGTTCTCCAGCAGATTGCGCAGCGCACGGCGCAACAAGCGTTCGCTGCCAGGCAAACGAGGCACATCGTCCAAAGCCTCGACCTCGGCGTCCACGCGCGCAGCCTCCTCGGCAGCAAGTGCCAGCATGTCGACCGGCTCAAGCAGTTCGGGCGCCTGGCCAGCATCGAGCCGGCTGGCCAACAACACCTCCTCGACCAAGGCATCGAGCTCGGCAACGTTGGTGTCGATCTCGCACTTGAGAACGGCCCGCTGGGCCTCGGACCCATCGGCAAACAGCGCCACCGCCATCTTCAGGCGGGCCAGCGGTGAGCGCAACTCGTGGCTGGCATTGGCCAACAGGTTCTGATGATTGCGAACCAAATGCTCGATCCGGCCGGCAGCATCGTTGAAAGTGGCGGCAACAGCAGCCACCTCGTCTCGACCAGAAGCTTCAACCCGTCGAGACAGATCGCCAGCACCAAATGCCTCGACGCCTCGCTTGAGAAGCTCAAGCCGCCGCGTCAATCGACGCACGACTGGATAAGCGCCTGCGGCCACCGCCACAAACAGCATCGCCACCAGGATCAGAGGCCCTACCGCCTTGGGCAATCCCAGCGAGAGATCGGGCACCATCGGCAGCGCGGACCCAGGTGACATCGAGTGACGCCGTTCACCCAGTCCGGCGCCTGCTGGCTTTTCACCCAGCATCAGACCGCGCAGCGACCATGGCGCCCCTGGCCCGCTGGCGCCGTCGCGCCAGCCCAGACCAGGCTCGCCCGCTAGACCCTCTGCCGGCGGGCGCCGCATCATTCGCCGCGCCAACCACAGTGTTCGTCCGTCGTCGAGTCGAACCGATGTGGCCGGCGACGCGCCTTCGGCCTCGCGCCGCAAGAAGCTATCCGATGCGCCAATGCGCAAACCGCGCCGGTCGTCCAATGCCAGCGGCATGCGCAGTCGGGCAGACCAATCGCGCAGCGCCTCGACTTGCTCGCCGGCCGGCGCGTCGGCCGGGGGCAGCGCGCGTTGCACCAATTCGGCCCAGGCGGCCAGTCGATCACTCGCCCCGGCCTCGAAGCGCGCGCGCTCCTGCTCGAGATGACCTTGCCACAGCCAACCCGAAACCAAAGCGAACAGCGCCAGTGCGGCCACCACCGTGAGCCAGATGCGCAGATACAGCGATTTCATCGGCAAGTGTTCAAACGAAAGCGCAGGCTGGTACAGCCATGACCGGCTCGACAAGACGGGCCGGCAGCCCGATCATTCGTCAGCGTCCTGCTTGCGAGCAAACACATAACCCGACCCGCGCACCGTCAACACGCGCTTGGGAGATTTGGGGTCATCCTCTATGCAGGCACGGATGCGCGAGACGTGGACATCAATGCTGCGATCGAATGCCTCGACCGCATGACCTTTGAGGGCGTCCATGATCTGGTCTCGGCTGAGAACCCGACCCGCACCCTGGGCCAGCACCACCAGCAGATCGAACTGATGGCCGGTGAGGTCGCAGGCCTTGCCGGAGATGCGAGCCTGACGCGCACCGAGGTCAATTTCCAGGCGGCCGAAGCGCAACAGGTCTTCGCTCGGCGGTTCGGGCTGAGACCGTCTCAGCAAAGCCTTGATGCGCGCCAGCAACTCGCGCGCCTCGAAAGGCTTGGCCAGGTAATCGTCCGCGCCCATTTCCAGCCCCAGCACCCGGTCCAGCGGTTCACCCCGAGCCGTGAGCATCAGCAGCGGCAGCCGCTTGAAGCGAGGATCTGCTCGCAAAGCGCGCGTCAGGTCGAGACCGTCGCCGTCGGGCAGCATCAGGTCGAGCACCAGCGCGTCGTACTGACCTTGCGCAAGCCGTTCGCGACCCAGCGCCAACGACCCCGCCACATCCACCTCATGGCCGTTGGCGCGCAGGTAATCGCCCACCATCGCGGTCAGGCGAGCATCGTCATCGATGAGCAGCAGCTTGGTCGTCATGGCATCCGTCTTGAACCCCAAAAAAAAGAAACCCGACGCGCTGGACATCGGGGGCAGGCGCCATAGTGATTGAAAACCGGCGTCAGCTCATCAGCCCTGGCGCTCGGTCGATTGGCGCTCGCGCTGGTGGCGCTCCATCATGTCATGCCGGACCTTGAGCCGTTCGGCAAGTTTCTGCCGCTGTTCAGGGCTTAGAACAGCCGCTGCATCGAGCATGGCCTGCAACCTGCGCTTGCTCGTTGCATCGTGGCTTGCGATCAGCTTCTGGCGCAAGGCCTCAGCGGCAGCGGGATCGATCTTGGGGCCGGCCATCAAGGCCATCATCTGCTGATGCAAGCTGCGGTCAGCTTCGCGCGCCTTGCGGATGTCATCGCGCGCGCCGGACATGATCTCGCGCACCCGGGTCTTTTGCTCGGCGCTGGCACCCACCGCATCGAGCATGCGATCGTTGACCATCGGTCCGCCATCCATCCCGGGACCCATGCGATGGTGGTGCTCGCCCGGAGGGCGACCCATCGCACCCTGGGCCTGGGCCGTGGAAGCGACCGTCGCTGAAAGCGCCAGCATCAAAACAGCCAGCGCGTAAGGCCGAAACAAGTTGTGGCGCTCGGACAAGTCAGGACAAGTAGTCATCAGAATCACCTCATGGAGGAAGTTGATGGCATTGCATTCTGTTCAAGCACTTTGTCCGTCGCTTGACTGCTAGGTAAAGATCGGTAAATGCATGGCTGCACAATTCAAGCGATCGATTCGAGTCTGCGAACAAAAAATGCGGGCCCGCAGGCCCGCCTTGTCTTGGAAACAACGGTCGAAGCTCAGATTCGTGACAGCGCAGAGTACGGGCGCTGAGATCCGCCGGTCGATCGACTTGCCACCGACCCGGCGTCAGGCCGCCCACCGACCGTCAAACAGGGCTTAAGCCTCTCGGTTGATCAGCACCTCAAGACGCGCTCTTTCGCGCCAGAGGCAAGACTCAGCGGCCGGCTTGAGCCACCAGCGGCAGCACATTGCTGTCGTGGCCGGCAGCGCCGAACATCTGTTCGCGCAGCAAGGCCAACTGGTCACGAACCCGTGCAGCTTTCTCGAACTCCAGGTTCTTGGCATGGTCGAGCATCTGGCGCTCGAGCAGCTTGATGCGCTTGGCCAGGTCTTTCTCGCTCATCGCCTCGACCTCGGCCAGCTCGATCAGGCCATGGACCTTGCTCTTGTCGTCCTGCGCGCTGATCACGCCGTCGATCAGCTCCTTGACCTGCTTGATCACGCTGCGCGGCGTGATGCCCATCAGCGTGTTGTGCGCGACCTGCTTGACGCGGCGGCGCTCGGTCTCGCCGATCGCCTTTTTCATCGACTCGGTCATCTTGTCGGCGTAAAGGATGGCGCGACCGTTGACATGGCGAGCGGCACGGCCGATGGTCTGGATCAAGCTGCGCTCCGAACGCAGAAAGCCCTCCTTGTCGGCGTCCAGGATCGCCACCAGCGAGACCTCGGGGATGTCCAGGCCTTCGCGCAGCAGGTTGATGCCCACCAGCACGTCAAACACGCCCAGCCGCAGGTCACGCAGGATCTCGACCCGTTCGACGGTGTCGATGTCGGAGTGCAGGTAGCGCACCTTGACGCCGTTGTCGGTCAGGTAGTCGGTCAGCTGCTCGGCCATGCGCTTGGTCAGCGTCGTGATCAACACCCGCTCGCCAATCACGACCCGGTCACGGATCTCCTGCAGCACGTCGTCGACCTGGTGGGTGGCCGGCCGAACCTCGACCATCGGGTCAACCAGGCCAGTCGGACGCACCAACTGCTCGACCACCGCGCCGGCATGCTCTTGCTCGTAGGCGGCGGGGGTGGCCGAGACGAAGACCGATTGGCGGATCTTGCCTTCGAACTCGGCGAACTTCAGCGGCCGGTTGTCCATCGCGCTGGGCAGCCTGAAACCGTACTCGACCAGCGTGGTCTTGCGCGCCTTGTCGCCGTTGTACATGCCGCCAAACTGGCCGATCAGCACATGGCTCTCGTCGAAGAACATGATCGCGTCGGGCGGCAGGTAGTCGACCAGCGTGGAAGGCGGCTCACCCGGCTTGCCGCCTGAAAGATGCCGGCTGTAGTTTTCGATGCCCTTGCAGTGGCCCACCTCCTGCATCATTTCGAGGTCAAAGCGGGTGCGCTGCTCGATGCGCTGGGCCTCGACCAGCTTGCCTTCGGCGACGAAGTGCGCGGTGCGCTCGCGCAGCTCGGCCTTGATGGTCTCGATGGCGGCCAGCACCCGCTCGCGCGGCGTCACGTAATGGCTCTTGGGGTAGATCGTGAAGCGCGGCACTTTCTGGCGCACGCGCCCTGTCAGCGGGTCGAGCAGGCTCAGGCTCTCGATCTCGTCGTCGAACAGCTCGAGCCGCACCGCCAGCTCGGAATGCTCGGCGGGGAAGACGTCGATGGTGTCGCCGCGAACCCTGAAGCTGCCGCGCGAGAAGTCGACGTCATTGCGGCTGTACTGCATGCGGATCAGCTGGGCGATGATGTCGCGCTGGCCAATTCGGTCGCCCACGCGCACGATGAATCGCATCTGCGCATAGTCGGCCGGGTTGCCGATGCCGTAGATCGCGCTGACCGACGCGACGATCACCGTGTCGCGGCGCTCGAGCACGCTCTTGGTCGCCGAGAGCCGCATCTGCTCGATGTGCTCGTTGATCGACGAGTCCTTCTCGATGAACAGGTCGCGCTGCGGCACATAGGCCTCGGGCTGGTAGTAGTCGTAATAGCTGACAAAATACTCGACCGCGTTCTTCGGAAAAAACTCGCGAAACTCGGCGTAGAGCTGCGCGGCCAGGGTCTTGTTGGGCGCGAAGACGATCGCTGGCCGGCCCAGCCTGGCGATCACATTGGCCATCGTGAAGGTCTTGCCCGAGCCGGTCACGCCCAGCAAGGTCTGGTAGGCCAGACCGTCTTGCACGCCCTCGATCAGTTGCTCGATCGCGGTGGGTTGGTCGCCCGCCGGCGGGTAAGGCTGGAACAGCTGGAACGGCGAGTCGGGGTAGCTGACGAACAAGCCTTCGGCCGGGGCAGTGGTGCTCAGCGCCGGGTCAGGCAGCTCGGTGAGGTCGGACATCGAAGATTCCCTGGAGTGGTAGAGCGTTGCCACTAAAATTGGCCCTCGTGTTTGAAACCGCCAGGCGGCCCACGAGCAACTCGACAGGGTAGCGCAGACCAGACGCTGATGCCAGCCCAGGCCTCCACGACACCTTGTTCTCAGCCCGCATCCCAAAGCTAACGACTATGTCAGGACCTGAGCTATGACGCTTTTTACCGCTGTCCAACTGGCGCCGCGCGACCCCATCCTCGGCCTGAACGAGCAATTCGCCGCCGACAAGCATGCCAACAAGGTCAACCTGGGTGTGGGGGTTTATTTCGACGATGCAGGCAAGCTGCCGCTGCTGGCCTGTGTCAGGGCAGCTGAGCAGCAGCTCAACGACGCCGCCAAACCACGCGGCTACCTGCCGATAGACGGCATCGTTGCATACGACAAGGCGGTGCAACGACTGGTGTTCGGCGCCGACAGTCCAGTGCTCAAGGCCGGTCGGGTGGCGACCATCCAGGCCCTGGGCGGCACCGGCGGCCTGAAGGTAGGCGCCGACTTCCTCAAGAAACTCAACCCGGATGCAACGGTGTTGATCAGCGACCCGAGCTGGGAAAACCACCGCGCGCTGTTCACCAATGCCGGTTTCACGGTCAGCACCTATGCCTATTACGACGTGCAGAACCGTGGCATTCGTTTCGACGCGATGCTGGCCGACCTGAGGGCTGCAGCGCCGGGCACGATCGCAGTGCTGCACGCCTGCTGCCACAACCCGACCGGCTACGACATCACGGCCGCGCAGTGGGAACAGGTGATCGCGGTGCTCAAATCACGCGGCCTGGTGCCGTTTCTCGACTTGGCCTATCAGGGATTTGGCGACGGCATCCAGGAGGACGGCGCGGTGGTGCAGCAGTTCATCGCCTCGGGGCTGGAATTCTTCGTCGCGACCTCGTTCTCCAAGAGCTTTTCTCTCTACGGCGAGCGGGTCGGCGCGCTCAACGTGGTCTGCGCCGACGCCGACGAGGCCGCCCGGGTGCTGTCGCAACTCAAAGTGGCAATCCGTACCAACTACAGCAACCCGCCGACCCACGGCGCGCAAGTGGTGGCCACCGTGCTCGACACCCCGGCGCTGCGCGCGCAATGGGAGCAGGAGCTCGCCACGATGCGCCAGCGCATCAAGCAGATGCGCTCGCTCTTGCTAGACAAGCTCAACGCCAGGCTGGCAGCCGATGGCAAGCAGCAGGATTTCAGTTTCATCACCCGACAGCGCGGCATGTTCAGCTACTCGGGCTTGAGCAAGCCGCAGATGGAACGATTGCGCGACGAGTTCGGCGTCTACGGCGTCGATTCGGGCCGCATATGCGTGGCAGCGCTCAACACCGGCAACATCGACCATGTGGTCGCTGCGATCGCCCAGGTCATCTGATCGGCACGGCCAAGATTGGGGCGGCTGGCCGAATCGGACAGCCTCAGTCTCGTTTTTCTGAGCATCCATGGTGAGTCAGGCGTGCAAACTGGCTCGATTGGGATCATAATTGCTGCACTGCACAATTTTGACCCCATGACTCAGCACCGAGGCCGGTTGAACAGGCTTTTCGGCTGACGACCTGCCCCACTTTCGGAGAATCGAGACCATGCTGTACCAGCTGTACGAAACCCAACGCGCGTTGATGGCACCGTTCTCCGAGTTCGCCAGCGCCTCGGCCAAGCTCTACACCCACCCGCTGTCGGCCTTCTCGCACACCCCGATGGCACAGCGCGTGTCGGCCGGCCTGGACCTGATGCACCGGCTGGCCAAGGAATACGAAAAGCCCGAGTTCGGCATCCGCGGCGTGATGGTCGATGGCGTTGAGGTCGCGGTGCAGGAGCAGGTCGCCCTCAGCAAACCGTTTTGCCGCTTGCTGCGCTTCAAGCGCTTCTCCGACAACACCCAGGTGCTGGAAAAGATGAAGCACCAGCCCACCGTGCTGGTGGTCGCGCCGCTGTCAGGCCATCACAGTACGCTGCTGCGTGACACGGTCAAGGTGCTGCTGCGCGACCACAAGGTGCTGATCACCGACTGGACCGACGCCCGCACCGTGCCGGTCGACGCTGGCGCGTTCCACCTCAACGACTACGTGGCTTATGTGCAGGAGTTCATCCGCTTTGTCGGCCCCGAGGTCAACGTGATCTCGGTCTGCCAGCCCACCGTGCCGGTGCTGGCCGCCGTGTCGCTGCTGGCGACCCAGGGTGAATTCACGCCACGCACGCTGACGATGATGGGCGGGCCGATCGACGCCCGCTTGTCGCCAACCTCGGTCAACAACCTGGCGACCACCAAGAGCTTCGAGTGGTTCGAGAACAACGTGATCTACAAGGTGCCGAACAACTTTGCCGGCGCGGGCCGGCGCGTTTACCCTGGCTTTCTCCAGCACACCGGTTTCGTCGCGATGAATCCTGATCGCCACGTCAGCTCGCACTATGACTACTTCCTCGACCTGATCCGTGGCGACGACAGCTCGGCCGAATCGCACCGTCAGTTCTACGACGAGTACAACGCCGTGCTCGACATGCCCGCCGAGTACTACCTCGACACCATCAAGGCGGTGTTCCAGGACTTCGCGCTGGTCAACGGCACTTGGTACAAGGACGGCGTGCAGGTGCGGCCGCAAGACATCACGACCAGTGCGATGCTGACAGTCGAGGGTGAACTCGACGACATTTCGGGCGCAGGCCAGACCCGCGCCGCGCACGCGCTGTGTACAGGCATCCCGAAGGATCGCATGTTCCACTACGACGTCGAAGGTGCCGGCCATTACGGGATCTTCGCCGGGCGGCGCTGGCGCGACATGGCCTACCCGGTGGTCAGGGATTTCATCGCGCGCTACAACGTGACAGCGCAGGCCGAATCCCACCAGGACGAGATGGCCACTGAAGCCGCGCTGCAGGTCGCCGCTGCGCCCTCGGCCAGGGCATCAGCCAAGCGTCCAGCCAGGAAGTCGGGCAAGACCGCGCAGAGATAATCGAGGCGGTGAATTTCACCGCTCAACCATCCGCCGCCAGGTCGCCGACGCTGGCTGACCCGGCAACGCTGGTCGATCGAATCGACGCCGCGCTGCCTCAGACCCAGTGCACACGCTGTGGCTACCCCGATTGCCGGGCTTATGCTGAAGCGGTGGCCTCCGGTGCAGCCGAGATCAACCGCTGCCCGCCGGGTGGCGCTGAGGGCATCGCCAGGCTGGCCGAACTCACCCATCGGCCGGTGCTGCCGCTCGACAGCAGCCGAGGCCTGGAAGGCCCGCGCCTACTGGCAGTGATCGACGAGGCTTGGTGCATAGGCTGCACGCTGTGCATCAAGGCCTGCCCAGTCGACTGCATCATCGGCGCGCCCAAGCGCATGCACACGGTGATCGACGCACTGTGCACGGGTTGCGAACTGTGCCTGCCGGTGTGCCCAGTCGACTGCATCGCTTTGGTGCCTGTGACCGGCGAGCGCAGTGGCTGGCAAGCCTGGTCGACGCCCCAAGCCGACCAAGCCCGGCAGCGCTATGGCGCCCATCAGCAGCGCGCGGCCCGGTTGCAGCGCGAGCAGGACGACAGGCTGGTGCTCAAAGCCGAGCACAAGCTGGCCGACCTGCCAGCCCACAGCCGCCACACCGACCCGGCGATCCTCAGCGCCAAGCGCGCAGTGATCGACGCAGCGCTGGCACGCGCCCGCGCACGCCAGGCTGAGCGCGACAAGCCGTGACAGCGCTGCCGATGACTCGGCTCAAGGCCAACGCCTTGCTGCTGCTGGCTGCGCTGATCTGGGGCTCGGCCTTTGTCGGCCAGTCGCTAGGCATGGCCACGGTCGGGCCACTGAGCTTCACCGCACTGCGCTTCGCGCTCGGCGCTGCCGTGGTCGCGCCGCTGGCCTGGCTTGAGTGGCACAAGCTGCGAGCGGACGGACGATCACCGGGCTGGGCCGAGGCGGTCTGGGTCGTCGCGCTCGGCAGCCTGCTGTGCTGCGGCGTGGTGATGCAGCAAATCGGACTCGTCACGACCAGTGTGACCAACGCCGGTTTTCTGACCGCTCTTTACGTGCCCTTGGTGCCGCTACTGTTATTGCTTGTCAAACGCGAGTCGCCGCACTGGATGGTCTGGCCCGCTGCTGCAGGCTGCCTGGTCGGCACCTGGCTGCTGACCGGCGCATCGATGCAAACCCTGTCGACTGGCGATGTCTGGGTCATGCTCAGCGCCCTGCCCTGGGCCGTGCATGTGCTGCTGGTGGGCCAGGTGGCGAACCGACTGCGTGGCGCTTTCCTGCTGTCCTGTGGCCAGTTCGCGGTCTGTGCGATGTTCAGCGCCGGGCTGGCGCTGGGCACCGAAGCCCTGACGGTCGAGGGCTTGGTCGCAGCCTCCGGCGCGATCGTCTACACCGGCGTGCTGTCGGTGGGCGTGGCCTTCACCTTGCAGGTGGTCGGCCAACGCCATGCACCCCCGGCTGACGCAGCGATCATCCTGTCGTCCGAGACCTTGTTTGCCGCGCTGTTCGGCGCTTGGTGGATGGGCGACCGGTTGACGACCAGCGGCCTGGCGGGCTGCGCGCTGATCCTGGCCTGCATCGTCGCGGTGCAGATGCTGCCGCAACTCAAGACCCGACTGGCCTGAACCCTGCCGATGAAAACCCAGCACATCGCCCCCTTTTTCGCCACGCTGGCTGCCGCCAACCCACAACCGGCCAGCGAGCTCGAATACACCTCGGTGTTCGAGTTGCTGGCCGCCGTGCTGCTGTCGGCGCAAGCCACCGATGTCAGCGTCAACAAGGCCACCCGACGGCTGTTCGCTTTGGCCAGCACACCGCAATCGTTGCTTGCGCTGGGCGAGGCAGCGGTGGCCGAGCAGATCCGCACGATCGGCCTGTACCGCAACAAGGCCAAGCACCTGATCCAGACCTGCCGCATCCTGGTCGAGCAGCATGGCGGCCAGGTGCCGCGCAGCCGCGAGGCGCTCGAAGCGCTGCCGGGCGTTGGCCGCAAGACCGCCAACGTGGTGCTCAACGTCGCGTTTGGCGAGCCGACCAACCCGGTCGACACGCATGTCTTCCGGATCTGCAACCGCAGCGGTCTGGCGCCAGGAAAAACGCCTCAGGCGGTAGAAAAACAGCTCGACAAACGGGTACCGCTGGCCTACCGCCGCGATGCCCACCACTGGCTGATCCTGCACGGGCGCTATGTCTGCACCGCGCGCTCGCCAAAGTGCAGTGACTGTGCGCTGCGGGCCTGGTGCGACACCGGCGCAGCCAGCCTCAAACGATGAGGTGCTGGTTGTTGGGTGCCGTGCTGCTGGCCGGCCTGTCCAATGCCTATGCTGCGGTGACGCTGCAAGACGATGCCGGCCAGGCGCTGACGCTCGCGGGCCCGGCGCGCCGCGCAGTGGCGCTGTCACCGCATCTGACCGAATTGGTGTTTGCCGCCGGCGCCGGTGACCGCCTGGTCGGCGTGATGCGATACAGCGACTCCCCGGCCGAAGCCACCAAGCTACCGGTGGTCGGCGACGCGTTTGCGATCAACCTCGAGGCCATCGCCGCACTGCGACCGGACCTGCTGCTGGTCTGGACCAGCGGCGTCAACCCGCGCCAACAGCAGCGGCTGCCGTCGCTAGGCCTGCCGCTGTACGCCAGCGAGATCAGCAGCGTGGCAGGCATTGCCCAGACACTGCGTCAATTCGGACGCTTGTTTGGCACCGAGCGAGCCGCCGAGGCTGCAGCCGGGCGGACCGAGTCACGCTGGGCCGCGCTGCGCGAACGCTACGCCGGCCGGACACCCGTGCGTGTGTTCTACCAGCTCTGGCACGAGCCGCTGATGACGGTCAACGACAAGCACGGGATCGCCGAGGCCATCAGCGCCTGCGGCGGTGTCAACGTTTTCGGCAGCCAGCCCACGCAGACCCCGACGGTGGGTTGGGAAGCCGCGATCGCCGCCGACCCGCAGATCGTCGTCACTGGCGCCGAGGCCAACGAACCGGCCCGGCTCGACATGTGGCGGCGTTTCAACCGCGTCGATGCGGTTCGGCGCGGCCAACTGGTGGCTTTGCCAGGCCACCGGCTGGCGCGGATGACACCTGCGTTCGTCGACGGCGCGCAAGCGCTGTGCGAAGCGATAGACCGCGCGCGGCACTGATCGCCCCGAGGCCGGCCGAAGCCGGCCGCCCCCCATGGGGGTCAAACAAAGTGGCAAAGCCACATTTGCTTGAGCGACTCAGGCAGCGACCCAGAAACCACCCACCTCGCGCCAAGCGCAGCCATAGACACGCTGCAGCATCGCCGCGTCGATCAAGTCTTCGCAGCGTCCTGCCTCCCATCGACCCTCGCCCGACAAGGCCAACACATGGGTCGCGGTGTGGACGATCCAGTTGACGTCGTGCGCGCTGACCACCAACGCAGCGTCGGTACCAGGTGCGACCAGCCCGGCCAGCCAACGCGCGACCTGGATCTGGTGCGCCGGGTCCTGGAACGACACCGGCTCGTCCATCAACATCAACGGCGCGCCCTGCAGCGCGCATTGCGCCAGTGCGATGCGTTGGCGCTCGCCGCCCGAGAGCTGCATCACGCCGCGCGTGGCCAGCCCCTGGGCATCGAGATCGGCCAGCAGCGTGGCCGCTCGCCGCGGCCCAGGCCGGACCACCGAGAGCTCGAGCAGGCGCTGAACGCTGAGCGGGAAACGGTCGACTGCCTGCTGCGGCGCATAGGCACGGGCCCAGGCAGCATCGGCGGCTGACCAATCGGCTTGGCCACGACCCAGCCAGCGCAGCTCGCCGCTGCGCTCGGGAACCGGCAGCCCAGCCAGTGCACGCAGCAGCGTGCTCTTGCCCGCAGCATTGCGGCCGATCACGCACCAGCGCTCGCCCGGATGAACCTGCCAGTCCAGGCCTTGTACCAAGCAGCGCCCGGCCGCGTGCAGACTCAGTCCGCAGGCCTGCAACAAGGGCGTTGGCGCCACAGTCGCGGTCACCGCGGCCCCCGCGCCAGCACCGCGATGAACATCGGCGCACCGACCAAGGCCATCACTGCGCCCACTGGCAGTTCGAGCGGCGCGACGATGGTGCGCGCCAGCAAATCAGCCAGCGTGAGCAAGGCAGCGCCGCCGACCGCGCTCATCCAGGCCAGGTCGCGGATGCGCTGCACGCCCACCAGCCTCAAAGCCTGCGGCACCACCAGACCGACGAAACCGATCGCGCCGGCGCAGGCCACCGCCAAGCCGGCGGCCAGCGAAGCAGCCACCAGCAGCAGCAGGCGCAATCGACGCACTGGCTCTCCCAGCAGCGCAGCGACTTCGCTGCCGAGTTGCAAGCGGTCTATCGCCTGACCGCGCCAGCTCAACCAAGCGGCGAAGACCAGCGCAGCCGCGCCGCAACCCAGGCCGCCCTGGGCACCCGACAGGTCACCGACCAGCCAGAAGATGGCCCCGCGCAAGCGCTGGTCGGGCGTGAGCGCCAGCAGCAGTGTGGCGATCGCACCGCACAGCGAGGCCAGCATCGCGCCGGTCAACACCAGCCGAGGCGACGCGTCATCGGTCGATGCCAGCGCTGCGCGGGTCAAAGCCAGCAACACGGCGCCGGCCAACAACGCACCCAGGCCGGCGCCCAGCCACAGGCTCAATCCCGACATCAGCGCCAACAAGCCACCGACCGACGCCCCTCCCGAGGTGCCCAGCACATAGGGATCGGCCAGTGGGTTGCGCAGCAACACCTGCATCGCCAAGCCGGCCAGCGCCAACAGCGCGCCCACGCCCACCGCCGCCGCCACCCTGGGAGCGCGCAGTTCGATGATCAGTTCGCGGTCCAGCCCCGCACTGCCCAGCGCCAGCCCCGCCAGCACAGCGAGCAGCAGCAGCCCGAGCAAGCCCGCGGCCAAGACGCTCAAACGGGTAGCGGTCAAGCCCATGTCATGCCGCGTTGTTCAGAGAGACAGCCGCCAGCGCAGGCCGGTGAACAGCCCGCGCCCGGGTTGGGCGTAGCCGCTGGCGGTCTGGTAGCGCGCATCGCCCAGGTTCTCGACCCTGCCGAACCATTGCAGGTCGCGGTTGATGTGCCACTGCGCGGTCAGGTCGGCCACCACATAGGCCGGTAGCGCTACATCGCCGCTGTCGGGCCGAGCACCGACCGCGCGGACCGCCAGGCCAGTGCGCCAGCCGCCAACGAGCTCCTGCGAAAGCGCAGCCGAGGCCAGTGACTGACTCCGGCGCAAGCGCTGCGCGCCGCTGCTGGCATCGATCGGGTTCTGCGCCGTCAGGCTGGCGCGAAGGTCGCTGCGGCCAATACGACCGCTGTAGGACACCTCGAGCCCACGGTTGCGTGTGCGCGCGACATTGCCGAAACTGTTGCTGACCGTGTCGTACTCCAATTCCTGGCTGACCCGGGTCTGGAACAGCGTGGCCCGCAGCCGCTGGCCGGCCAGCGCCCATTGCAGCCCCGCCTCGACCGAACGTGCCAGCTCAGGCTGCAGCGCCGGGTTGCCGTAAAAAGGCGCGTACAAGTAGCCCAGAGGCGGTGCGCTGAAGGCGTTGCCGAGGTTGCCTATCAGCTTCCAAGCTGGCGCCACCTGCCAGCCCCAGGCCAGGCTGCCGCTGCTGCGCGACCCGACGCCGCCGACTTGGTCGCGCCTCAGATTGAACGCCAGATCGTGGTCGCCCAGGCGAGATTGCAGGCCGGCAAACCAGGCCGAGACCTGGCGCGACTTGTCAAAGGTCCCGCCGAAACCGTCGTCGGCGACGATGCGCTGGCGCTGCAAGTCGACGCCGGCACTCAGTGCCGTGGCCGGCGACAGGCTGATGTTGTGGGCCCAGTTCAGCGCATCGACCGTGGTCTTGTAGCGGCCGGCAAAGCCGAAGTCACCGCTCTCGTCGTAGCGCGCATCATCGCGCTGGGTCGACAGGCTCAAGCGGCTGGACCAGGTCGCAGTGATCTGGTCATCGCTGCTCAAGCTCAGCAAGTCCTTGCGAGTACGGCTGGTTTGCACGTCGGCCGGGGTGGCATAAGCGCTGTCGTAATCGAGCCTGCCGTCGCTGTGCACCCAAGCCAAGCCCAGGCGATGCCCTTCGGCAAGTGCCTGCGACAGCTTGAGCGACGCACTGGTGTTGCGGTAGCCGTCGCGATCGGGGTTGGCAGGGGGCACCTGGGCCGGATCCAGTGCAGAAAAACCCTGGTCCGAAACACGCGACACACCAAAGGAGACCTGGGTGCTGCCGAATTGCGCGGTGGTCTGGGCCGCGCCGTGGACCAAGCCGCGCGCACCGGCTTCGATCCTAAGGCTGGCTTGCGGTGTGGCGTCGGCCCGGCGGGTGAAGACCTGGATCACGCCGCCTACGGCCCCGCCGCCGTACAGCGCCGAAACATTGCCACGGACGATTTCGATGCGCTCGACCTGGTCGAGCATCAGATGCTCAATGCCGACCAGCCCCGTCGCGTCCTGGCGCGACAGCATGACGCCGTCGACCAGCACCAGCACCTGGCGCGTCGGCGCACCGCGCAGAAACAACGAGGTCACAGTGCCACGCCCACCGTTGCTGGCGAACTGCACACCGGCCTCGGCGGCCAGCAAGGCTGGCAGGTCCACCGCCTGCGAGCGTTCGATGTCCTGACGCAGCAAAACAGTGGTGTGAGGCAGCGCGTCAGTGAGCAACTGTGGAGATCGCGCAGCAGTGACGACCACCGTCGCGGCGTCATCGGCGACGGCGAAACAAGACAGAAACGTCAGGCACACGCCCAGCGCAGAGATGACGCAGCGCGCCTTGAGGAATGGAGTCATGGAAGAAGAAATGCCGTGCCCGCCTGCTCCCGCTTCCCCGCGATCGCCGGCCAATGTGGCCACACGCGCAAGGCGCGTGCAGCCCCCTGTTGGCCGGTATCCGGGCTGGCGGAAACAACCCCTGTGGCCTTCCCAACCGTGGACACGGTCAGTGGCGTCAGACACAGGAGCGGGAATCGGCTGACCGCAAGGTCTGTCAAATTCCGTCCGCTTACCGTTGCGGGGGCAGCGCAGGTTGGGCTGTTGAGACTGCGACCGATTGGTTGCAAGCTCGCCATCCGCTGGATGGCAGCCTTCCTGCTTCCCGTTTAACCCAGCCATCTTTTGACAAGCGGCCGGAGCACCAACAGCGGCAATCCTACCGCAGGCGCCGAGTTGCAAACCTGCGGGTCGATCGTCCCGACCCGCCGCCTACAATGAGGCTCACCTACTGGAAGCGGCTGCAGCCCATGTCGAGACTCGATGATCTTGCCGAGCGAATCGAACGCCTGGTGCTGCGGCACGAGGAACTCAAGCGCACCAATGCGCTGCTCGAGCAACAACTGGGCAGCGTGAGCAGCGAGCGCGACAGCCTGAAATCCAGGCTGGCTGCGGCCCGTGCCCGCATTGACGCACTGCTGGACCGCTTGCCCACCGACGCGGCGCCCAAACCGGCCGATCCAGTCAGCGCAGCCGACCGGAACATCGCATGAAGCAGGTCGAAACCACCATCCTGGGCCAGAGCTACATGCTGTCCTGTCCGCCCGACGGCGAAGCCCTGCTGCGCGAGGCGGTGGCCATCGTCGACCGGGAGATGAGCCTGATTCGCGATGCTGGCAAGGTCAAGGCGCGCGAGCGAATCGCCGTGCTGACTGCGCTGAACCTCGCATACCAACGCGCAGAGCATGCCCATGTCGCACCGCTGCCGGCCAGCAGTGCGGCCGTCGCTGTGGCGACCGAAGCCGGCACGCTAGACGTCGACCACTTGATCCGCCGCATCGACCAGGCACTTGGCGACGACGGCCAACTGCTGTGAAATTTTTCGCAGCCTTTCAACAGCCCGGCACCCCGCCGGCATGCTTAGAATGGGATCGTCCGTTGCGTTTGCGTGAGTCTAATTTCCTTGATCCGATGCTCATTGAGCCAGGGCTTGGGATATTGCGAGGCTGGTGTGATCGTCTCGCGTCAGATGAACCCGAAGCTTCGCTGACCTCGCCCACCTGATCCTCCCTTAGGGATCAGGAATGCGGCTCACGGTTCGCAACGGACACCCATGCCACGCCACTGGTTGATGAAAAGCGAGCCTGCAGACTGCTCGATCGACGATCTGGCACAGGCACCCGGTCAGACCCTGAGCTGGGTGGGTGTGCGCAATTACCAGGCGCGCAACTTCATGCGCGATGCGATGCGGCCCGGCGACGGCGTGTTGTTCTACCACTCGTCCTGCGCCTTGCCCGGCGTGGCGGGCCTGGCCGAAGTGGTCAGCGAAGCCGGCCCGGATGCCACCCAGTTCGATCCTTCGAGCCAGTACTTCGACGCCAAGTCGCAACCCGACTCGCCGCGTTGGCTGCAAGTGGCCGTCAGGCTGGTCGACAAGACCCGGTTGCTGTCGCTGCGCGAGATGCGCGGGCGACCCGAACTCTCGACGATGGTCTTGCTCAAACCTGGCAACCGGCTGTCGATCACCCCCGTCACCGCCACCGAATGGCAGGCTGTGATCGCTTTGTTGTTGCCCCCGGAGACCTGATGTCGTTTCTCGATCCCATGTTGGTGTTGGAGTTGCTTGCGCTGGGGGTGTTCACCGGCTTTTTAGCCGGCCTGTTGGGCATTGGTGGTGGCATGCTGATGGTGCCCTTCCTGACCTTCATCTTCAACCACCGCGGGATCGAGCAAGGTCTGGCCGTGAAGATGGCGATCGCCACCTCGATGGCGACCATCCTGTTCACCTCGCTTTCCAGCGTTCGAGCGCACCACCGGCGCGGTGCAGTGCGCTGGGACTTGGTGCGCCAACTGGTGCCAGGCATCGTGATCGGCGGGCTGCTATCGGGCGCCGGTGTTTTCTCATTGCTCAAGGGTCGGGCGCTGGCGCTGTTGTTCGTCGGCTTCGTCGTCTTCTCGGCCACCCAGATGCTGGTCAATCGCAAGCCTAAACCCAGCCGGCAAATGCCGGGGCCGCTAGGCGCGGGCGCCGCCGGCAGCGCGATCGGTCTGGTGTCAGGCCTGGTGGGCGCTGGCGGCGCGTTCATCTCGGTGCCGTTCATGACCTGGTGCAACATCACGATGAGCCAGGCCGTGGCCACGAGCGCGGCACTGGGCTTCCCGATCTCGCTGGCCAATACCTTGGGCTATGTGATCGCCGGTTGGAACTTGCCCGCCGTCATACCCGGCGCGTCAGGCTACCTGATGCTGCCCGCGCTCGGCGTGATTGCAGTCGCCAGCATGCTGACCGCCCCGCTGGGCGCGCGCTTCGCGCATTCCTTGGACACGCAACAACTGAAAAGAGTGTTCGCGGTGCTGCTGTACGGCCTGGGCAGCTACATGGCTTGGCGCGTGCTCAGCGAGCCCTGAGCTCCGCAGCCAGCAGCGGCGATCGCTCTCAAGCAAATGTGGCTTTGCCACTTTGCTTGATCCCCACGGGGGGCGGCCGGCTTCGGCCGGCCTTGGGGCGGTCAGATCGGCTGCAACGCCAGCCGCCCATGACGCTGCGTCAGCGTTCGACCGAGCAAGCTGGTGACCGCATGGATCGCTTCGATGGTCGGCGTCGGCGTTCCGGTGATCTGCCCGAGTTCGACCACCGCACCGACCAGCGCTTCGAGTTCCAGCGCGCGTCCGCTCTCCACATCCTGCAGCATCGAAGTCTTGTGCGCACCGACGGCCTCAGCGCCGGCGATTCGCTGGGCCAGCGAGATCTTGAAACGCACACCCAATGCCTCGGCCACCGACTGGCCTTCGGTCATCATGCGTTCGACCAGCGCGAGCGTCGACGGGAATCGGCAGATCTCTTCCAAGGTCGCGTGGGTCAGCGCCGAAATCGGGTTCAAGCTCAGGTTGCCCCAAAGCTTAACCCAGAGCTCGGCCCGGATGTCGCGCGACACTGGCGACTTGAAGCCGGCATTCATGAAGACACGCGACAGCGATTCGACACGCTCGCTGCGGCTGCCGTCGAGCTCGCCCAGCGTGAAACGGTTGCCCTCGATCACCCGCACCAAGCCCGGTTCGACCAACTCGGCCGCCGGGTAGACCACGCTGCCGATGATGCGCTCGGTCTCGATGCCCGCAGCCAGCACGCCGTCAGGGTCGACGCGGGTCACCGCCCGGCCTTCATAAGGCCCGGCCAGCTTCTGGAAATACCACCAGGGCACGCCGTTGATCATCGTCACGAGCAGCGTGCGTGGACCGAACAGCGCGCGCAGCGCCGGCAACAAATCGCGAACCTGGTGTGCCTTGACGGTCAGCAGCACGGCGTCCTGTGGCCCAGCATCGGCCATTTGCTCGACCGCGCGAACCTTGGACGCGTGCAGTGTGCTGCCGTCCTCCAGGATCAGCCTGAAACCATGGGCGTTGATGGCGGCCAGGTTGCGGTTGCGGGCGATGAACGTGACGTCCTCGCCCGCCGCAGCCAGCCTCGCGCCCAGGTAACCGCCGATGGCGCCCGCGCCGACGATGGCGATCTTCATGTTCATCGCAACCCAGTCCCTGTGCGGGATCAGCCCAGGCCTAGCTTTTGCGCCAGGCCGATGCGCTGCAGCTTGCCGGTCGCGCCCTTGGGGATCTCGTCCATGAACAGGATCTTCTTGGGCACCTTGTAGTCGGCGGCCCGGCCGGCGACGAAGGCCTGCAGCTCGCGCTCGGTGGCAGCCTGGCCCTCGCGCAGCACCACCACTGCGGCCACCTCCTCGCCCAGCTTGGGATGCGGCATGCCGAAGCACACCACCTGGGCCACCGCCGGGTGGTCCATCAGCAGCTCGTCGACCTCGCGCGGGCTGATCTTCTCGCCGCCGCGGTTGATGATCTCCTTCAGTCGCCCGGTGATGCTGACGTAAGCCTCGTCGTCCATCACGCCTTGGTCGCCGGTGCGGAACCAGCCGCCGCGGTAGCCCTCGGCGTTGGCGGATGGGTTGTTCTCGTAGCCGGCGGTGACGTTGTCGCCCCGGATCACGATCTCGCCGACCCCGCCGGCGGGCAGCAGGCTGCCGTCGCCGGCCATGATCGCCACCTCGGGGCCAGCGGCCCGGCCCACGGTGCCGGGCTTGCGGGCGGCCGGCGGCAGCGGGTTGGAGGTCATCTGGTGGGTCGCCTCGGTCATGCCATAGGCCTCGATCAGCGGCGCGCCGAACACAGCTTCGAGCTCGCGTATCACCTGCGGCGGCATCGACGACGAAGACGAGCGCATGAAGCGCAGCGGATGGCGCGCGATCACCTCGGCGTTCTTGCCGGCACGCCCGACGATGGCCTGGTGCATCGTCGGCACGGCGGTGTACCAGGTCGGCTTGGCCTCGTCCATCCACGCGAAGAATTTCAGCGCGTTGAAGCCCGGGGTGCAGAACACCTGCGAGCCGGCCGCGAGCGGCGCCAGCACGCCGGCGATCAGGCCGTGGATATGGAACAGCGGCATGATGTTGAGACCACAGTCCCCAGGCACGAACTGCAGCGTGCGGGCGATGCTGCTGGCCGAGGCGCACAGATTGCGCTGCGACAGCGGCACGATCTTGGGCCGCGAGGTGGTGCCCGAGGTGTGCAGCACCATCGAGATGTCGTCGGGCTGGGCGAAGCCGCCCACCTTGGTGGGCATCGCATCACGCTGGTCACGGGCTTGCAGCACAAAGCTGCCGGCGCCTTGGTCGGCACGGGCCACCAGGTCGAGCACGCGCAGGCCCAGCTTCTCGGCCACAGCGATCGCGGGGGAACTGCTGCCCTGCTCGACGATCAGCGCCTTGGCGTTCAGGTCGGCGAGGTAGAACTCGAACTCCTCGCCGCGGTAGCCGGGGTTGAGCGGCGCACTGGTGACGCCGCAGGCGCAGGCTGCGAAGCAGGCAGCCATCTCGGGGCCGTTGTTCAACACGATCGCCACGCGGTCGTTGCGGCCTATGCCCCAGGCGTTCAGGCTGGCCAGCGTGTCAACTATCAAGGCGCGCAGCACCCGGAAGTCGAGCGCTGCACGGCCAGGGGCCGAAATCGCGGGCGCATCGGCAGCGCCGGTGGCCAGCAGGTCGTTCAGGGAGGTCGGCAACATCGGAGGAGATCCTGGAGAAGGCATTCGGTCAAGGCGATCAAGCTAGCCGGTTTGCGTATTTTGACGTCACGCGGCAACCCAACTCGGGTTTCAGTCCATCTGCAAGCGTATGCGGGCCAGCGCGACGCCGTTGCCACCACGGCCTTGGGCCTCTTCCAAGGCGGCTGAACTGGCCGCCATCAGCTCGGCCTGGCTGCTCGCGGTGTGGGGATAGCTCGCCACCCCCATCGACACGCTGAAACGCAGCGCCTCGCCAGCCAGCACCACGATCTGGGTCGCGCATTGACGGCGCAAGCCCTCCATGCGCGAATGCGCGGTCGCCAGGCCCACACCGGACAACAACACGGCGAAACGCTGTTGACCGACACGGCAGGATGAGTCCATCGCCCGCGTGTTGCCGCGCAGCAAGCTCCCCATGGCCTCGCAGATCCGATCGTGCGCCGGCAAGCCGGGCTGATCAGTGTCGATCGTGATGTAGACCAATGCGAATTCACGGTGCTCGCGGGCCGACAGATCGAGTTCGCGGCGCAACTGGTCGTCAAATTGCGCCTGGTCGTAGGGGCCGCCGGTCGCTTCACGCGGTCCTTGGTGGGCCAACTCGCGCCGCAAGCTCTGGTTGGACTGCTGCGCTTGCTCGAGCTGATCGAGCAAGCGCCGTAGCTCGGCCTCACGTTGGCGCTGCGGGCCCAGCTCCTGCCAGATGCTGCAGATCAGGCGCTGGCCGTCAGCGACCGCCGACCCACTGGTGGCCAGCCGCAAGACCTGGAACTCACGGCGCACGTCTCGCAGTTCGAGCTGGTGCATGCTGGCCAGCGCGCTGCCCTGCACCAGCGCGGTGTGGTCCGCGGCACGCATCAGTGCGGCCGCCGCTGGATCCAGCAACTCGGCGTCGCTGCGGCCTACGATCTCGGCCTGCGTGCGGCCGAGCAATTCAGCCAGCGCCTGGTTGACCAGCAGGTAGCGGCCGCCATCGGCCAGCTTGACACCAAGCGCCAGCCCTTGCTGCCGCGCCCAGGCCAACAATGACTGCGCCAACACACCATCGACGACTGACTCGTCAGCCACAGGGCCGGGTATCGAACCCTCGGTTGCTGCAGCGGCGGTGTTCATCATTGCATAGGTCGGCAAGCGCAGATCCTGTGATCAGACCGGTTCGTGAGGGCAAGACTATGAAGTCATACCCAAGCGGCGAAGACCCCAAGCTGATGATACCGAGCGTGGCCACCGGCTGTTGACGCAAAATGCCGGCGAATTCAGTTCGACCGGAACAGGGTGGTCACGCGGTACTTCGGCCCGGAACTTGCTGGGTGGGGACCACCAACAACCTGGACTGAGGCAATGGGCATCGCGCAATACATCAAGGAGATCGGCCGCGGCAGCGCAGGTGCCCGGTCGCTCGACATCGACCAGGCCCGTGACCTGATGGGCCAGGTGCTCGATGGCCAGGTCAGCGATCTGGAGATCGGCGCGTTTGCATTGGCCATGCGGATCAAGGGCGAGACGGTCGACGAGCTGTTGGGCTTTGCCCAGGCCACCCAGGCCCGTTGCCTGGCGGTGGCGAGCGACCTGCCGGTGATCGTGATCCCGAGCTACAACGGCGCGCGTCGATTGCCCAACCTGACCCCTTTGCTGGCGATGCGCCTGACGCAAGAAGGCGCACGCGTGCTGGTGCACGGCCCGCTTCACGACCCTGGACGCGTGACCAGCGCCGAAATCTTTCAGGCGCTGGGCCTGCCGCCAGCCGAAGGCCAGGCCGGCATCCACAAGCGTTGGCAACGCCACGAACCGGCTTTCGTCACGACCGACACACTGTGCGCTGCGCTGCAGCGCCTGCTCGATGTGCGCCGGGTCGTCGGCCTTCGCAACTCGGGCCACACGGTGGCCAAGCTGCTGCAACCGGTGCAAGGCGCGCCGGCGCTGCGCCTGGCCAGCCATACCCACCCCGAATTCGGCAAGCTGATGGCCGAGTTCGCCGAGCGCAGCGCCGGCGACATGATGCTGTTGCGCGGCACCGAAGGCGAGGCCGTCGCCGACCCGCGACGCTGCCCCAAGCTCGATGTCTGGCTGGGCGGCCAATGGCAGGCCGAACTGTCCTGCCCGCTGCAAGAGGGTGTGTTGGGAGAACTGCCGCTGTTGCCGAGACAGATAGACGCTGCCACGGTGGCGGTCTACATCCAGGGCGTGGTCGCAGGCGAAAAACCTGGACCGGCACCGCTGGACCGGCAGGTCGACTTGCTGATGCGCTCCTTGCGACGGCTGCCTGCACACAACCCGGCAGCGGCCTGAGCCTGGCTCAGCAGCGATGGCGCGCGAAGATAATCGCCCGCCATGTCCAGCCCCCCGCCCTCAAGATTCGACGTCGTCGTGCTGGGCGCAGGGGCAGCGGGTCTGTTTTGTGCAGGCATCGCCGGCCAGCGCGGGCTGAAGGTCTTGCTGATCGACCATGCCGACAAGGTGGCCGAAAAGATCCGCATCTCAGGCGGCGGTCGCTGCAATTTCAGCAACCGCGACACCACGCCGGCACAGTTTCTCTCGGCCAACCCAGACTATTGCCGATCGGCACTGGCACGCTACACCACAGCCGATTTCCTCGACCTGGTGCGACGGCACGGCATCGCATTCCATGAAAAGCACAAGGGCCAGTTGTTCTGCGACGGCTCGTCTGAGCAAATCATCGCGATGCTGCTGGCCGAATGCGACAGCGGAGCGGTGCAACGGTGGCAGCCCTGCACGGTAGCGGCGCTGCGTGCATCGGACGCAGGCTTCGAGATCGACACCGATCGCGGCACCGTGCAGGCGGCGCAACTGGTGGTGGCCACCGGCGGGCTGTCGATCCCCAAGATCGGCGCGACCGACTTCGGCTACCGCCTGGCACGTCAGTTCGGCCACAAGATCGTCGAGCCGCGCCCCGCGTTGGTACCGCTGAGCTTCGACGCCGAGACCTGGGCCCCATTTGTGCCCTTGGCGGGCGCGTCGCTGGCAGTCGACATTGCCACCGGCAGCGCGCGGCGCAAGACCAGCTTTCGCGAGGACTTGCTGTTCACCCACCGGGGCTTGAGCGGCCCGGCGGTGTTGCAGATCTCGAGCTATTGGCAGCCAGGCGAAGCGCTGACGATCGACCTGCTGCCGGGCCAAGACGCTGCGCAGTGGCTGCGCGAGGCCAAACAGCAATCGAAGCGCCAACTCGGCAACGCGCTGGCAGGGCTGCTGCCGCAACGCCTGGCCGACGCCTGGCTGACCCGGCTTGGCATGGACGCAGCCAAGCCCATGCCCGAGTTGCGCGACCGCGACCTGCAGCGTCTGGCCGAATCGCTGTCGCACTGGACGCTGACCCCCAGCGGGACCGAAGGTTTTCGCAAAGCCGAGGTCACTGCCGGCGGCGTCGACACGCGCGAGTTGGACTCGCGCAGCATGGCCAGCAAGCGCCAACCCGGACTGCACTTCATCGGCGAAGTGGTCGACGTGACCGGGTGGCTGGGCGGCTACAACTTCCAGTGGGCCTGGGCCAGTGCAGCGGCCTGTGCACGGTCTCTGGTCTGATGCCGAGAATTCGAAGTAGAATCCACGCTTT
Source organism: Aquabacterium sp. (assembly GCA_044377715.1). Classification (GTDB taxonomy): domain Bacteria; phylum Pseudomonadota; class Gammaproteobacteria; order Burkholderiales; family Burkholderiaceae_C; genus Pseudaquabacterium. Next base: position 57,876 of record JBILYN010000001.1, on the reverse strand, counting down.
GCTGGTAAACCGCGCGTCGATTCCCCGGCCTGGCCCACTCGACAAGAGCGCCAGAATGCAGCGACCCTGCAGGCCGAGTCTGGAACACCGAGCGCACAATCCTTAGGACTTTGGAGTTAAATGACCACGATTCGCGTCAAGGAAAACGAACCTTTCGATGTCGCCCTGCGCCGCTTCAAGCGCACGATCGAAAAGCTGGGCCTGCTCACCGACCTGCGGGCCCGCGAGTTCTACGAAAAGCCCACATCAGAGCGCAAACGCAAGAAGGCCGCGGCCGTCAAGCGTCACTACAAGCGCGTTCGCAGCATGCAGCTGCCGAAAAAGCTTTTCTAAACTCGAAGCCGTTTTTCTGCTCCGAATCGACGCCCGCGCGGACTACCGCTGCGGGCGTTTTTCATGGCGCTGCGCCTGTTTGCCTTCTTGCTGGAGAAAACCTGATGAGCCTGAAAGACCAGATCACCGAAGACATGAAAACAGCGATGCGCGCCAAGGATGCGGCTCGCTTGTCGACCATCCGCATGCTGCTGGCGGCGATCAAGCAGCGCGAGGTCGACGAGCGCATCGTGCTCGACGACGCCTCCGTCGTTGCCATCGTCGACAAGACGATCAAGCAGCGCAAGGATTCGATCACCGCGTTCCAGAGCGCAGGCCGCACCGACCTGGTCGACAAAGAATCGGCCGAACTGCTGGTGCTGCAGGCCTACCTGCCCACACGGCTGTCAATCGATGAGGTCACCGCAGAAGTGTCGGCCATCGTCGCCAGTCTTGGCGCCACGGGCCCCGGCGACATGGGCCGGGTGATGGCCGCGGTCAAAGCGCAGCTTGCCGGCAAGGCCGAGATGGGCGCCATCTCCGCCGCTGTCAAGTCGGCTCTGTCGAAGTAAAGTCAGCCCCCATGAACACCAACCTGCCCTTGCGCGCCATCGCCGACCAGTTGTCGGTAGCCCCTCAACTGATGCCCGATGCCATGGCCGAGCTGGCCCGCCTGGGCTTCAAGAGCGTGATCAACAACCGGCCCGACTTCGAGCATGGCCCCGACCAGCCCGCCAGCGCGGCAGTCGAAGCCGCGGCTGTTGCCGCCGGCCTTCAGTACCGACACTTGCCGGTCGACGGTGGCTGGCAATCGCCCGAGCAGATCGCCGAATTCGCGCGTCTGTTGGCCGAGTTGCCAGCACCGGTGCTGGCGTTCTGCCGCTCGGGCGCGCGGTCGACCCGGCTCTACCAGCAGGCGATCGCGCTATAGGCCTTCCGGCCCAGGCTCAGGACCAGACTTCCTGGGCTGTCTCGATCACCAGTCGAAGCTTGGCGCGCTGGGCTTCGACGGCGATGTTGTTGCCGTGAACGGTGCTGGAAAAACCGCACTGCGGGCTCAAAGCCAGTTGGTCTAGCGGCGCGTACTTCGCCGCTTCGTCGATCCGTCGCTTGAGCGCGTCCTTGCTTTCCATCTCGCCGAACTTGGTCGTCACCAGACCGAGAACGACAATTTTGCCCTTGGTCAGGAAGCGCAGCGGCCGGAAATCGCCCGATCGCTCGTCGTCGTATTCGAGAAAGAATGCGTCGAGGTTCATCTCAGACAACAAGGCCTCGGCCACAGGCTCGTAGTTGCCGGCCGCAGCGTGCGTGCTCTTGAAGTTGCCCCGGCACAGGTGCATCGCCAGCGTCATACCAGCAGGCTTGTAGGCCACGACCTTGTTGATGAACGCAGCGTAGCGGTGCGGCAACTCGTTGGGGTCGTCACCGCGCGACCTGGCGGCTTCGCGCATCTTCTCGTCGCAGAGGTAGGCCAGGTTGGTGTCGTCCATCTGCACATAGCTGCAACCAGCATCGGCCAGCGACTGCAACTCCTGGCCATAGGCCTCGGCCACGTCGTCGTAGAAAACCGGATCAAGTTCGGGGTATGCCTCGCGGTTGATGCCGGCACGCCCGCCCCGAAAGTGCAGCATCGTCGGCGACGGAATCGTCACCTTGGGCGTCAAGCCTACCGCCACCTGGCTCTTGAGGTATTCGAAATCGGCCAGCTGGATGTTCTTGGTATGGCGCACCTTGTCGATCACGCGGATCACCGGTGGCGCGAGTTCCTCGGTGCCGTCAGGCCGCAGCACCGTGACCGGGATGTCGGTCTTGACGCCACCGAGCTGGGCCAGGAAGTCGATGTGGAAATAGGTGCGGCGGAACTCACCGTCGGTGATGCTCTGAAGCCCGACATCTTGCTGGAAATTGACGATCTCGGTGATCGCCTTGTCCTCGACGAGGCGCAGTTGCTCGGCAGTGATTTCCTTCTTGACGAAGAACTGCTCGCGCGCGTCGAGCAGGTATTTCGGGCGCAGAAAGCTGCCGACATGGTCGGCGCGAAAAGGCGGTTTGGTTCGAAGCGTCATATTGGTGTCCAGGATTTTGGATGGTTGATTCATTGCGCCGAGACGCCCAGCCACTGATCCAGCGGCGCCGGATCGTCAAGCAGGACAGCGCTGTCGGCACGGTAAGCGATGCTGCCACGGTCGAGCACGATGCAGTCGTCGGTCACGCCCAGCACCATGTGCGGATGCTGTTCGACGACGATAGACGACAAGCCTTCCTCACGCGCAACGCGGCGGATCGCACGCAGCAGTTCTTCGATGATGATCGGCGCCAGGCCTTCGAGCGGCTCGTCGAGCAGCAGCAAGCGCGGGTTGAGCACCAGCGCGCGGCCGAAAGCCAGCATCTGCTGCTCACCGCCCGACAACTGGGTGCCGAGGTTCTTCTTGCGCTCGGCCAGGCGGGGGAACAGCTCAAAAACGCGCTGGGCATTCCAGGGCCCAGGCCTGGCCACGGCGCTCAAGTTTTCGTCGACGGTCAGCGACTTGAAGATGTTGCGCTCCTGCGGCACCCAGCCCAAACCCGCACCAGCCCGGGCGTAGACCGGCAGCTCTTGGATCTCGCGCCCGGCCAGCATGACCCGGCCGGCATGGCGGCGCGTCACGCCCACCAGTGTGTCGATCAGGGTCGTCTTGCCGGTGCCGTTGCGACCCAGCAAAGCCAGCGAACGACCCATGCCCAAGCTGAAGCTGACGTCGGTCAGCACCACGGCGTCGCCGTAGCCGCAGCTCAGGCCGTGCACCTCGAGCAGGTTCTCAGCCATGTCTTGCCGCTTGACTCGCGAAGTCTTCAGCGCGCCCGCGCATGCCGGCCAGCGAGTCGCCCAGGTAGACCGCTCGCACCTTCGGGTCGGCGGCGATCTGCTCGGGCGTGCCTTCGGTCAGCACGCTGCCGTTGACCAGCACGGTCATCGTCCTGGCGAAGCTGAACACCAGGTCCATGTCGTGCTCGATCAGCACCACCGCGACCTCGTCAGGCAGCGCGGCCACGGTGGCCAGGATGTCGGCGCGCTCGGCACCCGGCACGCCGGCAGCCGGCTCGTCGAGCAACAGCACGCTGGGTTTCTGCGCCACGGCCAGCGCGATCTCGAGCAGCCGGCGCTTGCCGTAGGGCAGCTCCGACGTCCTGCGGTCGGCGTAGTCGCTGAGACGGAACTGCGCGAGCAACTGCTCGCATTCGGCAGCGATCTCGGCATCGCTGCCCATAGGCGCCCACCAGCGGTGCGCCCGGCCCTGCCGGCCGGCCACCGCCAGCGCCAGACTTTGCAGCGGGGTCAGCGAAGCGAACAACTGGTTGATCTGGAAGGTGCGCACCAGGCCCAACGCAACACGCCGGTGCGGCGACAGCGTTGTGATGTCGCGCCCGCCCAGCACGACGCGGCCTTCGCTGGGCGGCATCACCCCGGTGAGCTGGTTGATCAGCGTGGTCTTGCCGGCGCCGTTGGGGCCGATCAGCGCGTGGCGCGCACCGCGACGTATCGTCAAGGACACCTTGTCGGTCGCGGTGATGCCGCCGAAGCGTTTGACCAGGTCGTGGGTCTGGAGCACCACATCACTCTCAAGCAAATGTGGCTTTGCCACTTTGCTTGATCCCCACGGGGGGCGGCCGGCTTCGGCCGGCCTTGGGGCGCTCATGGCTGACCCCGCTTGAACCAGGACCAAGGCCGGAACAGCCGCTCGCGCCCGACCAGCATCAGCAGCACCAGGAACAGCCCGATCCAGAAGGTCCAGTACTGGGCCGTGAAGGACGAGATCAAGTCGTGCAAGACCTTGAAAGCGATCGCCCCAACCAACCCGCCCCACAGCCAGCCGGCGCCGCCGATCACCAGTGCGAGCATCACGTCAGCGCTGCGGTGAAATTCAAGCACATCGAGCGAAGCGAATCCGGTGGTCTGCGCCAGCAAGGCCCCGGCCGCGCCGGCCAGCCCAGCCGCCAGCGTGTAGACCGCCGCCAGTCGGCTGTTGACCGACAGCCCGATCGCCATCAACCTCAGCCGGTTATCACGCAAGGCCTGCAGCGAGATGCCGAGCGGCGAATGGACGATGCGGCGCAGCAGCAAGAAGGCGATGAACAGCACCGTCAGCGAATAGAACGATGCCACCCTTGCGCCCAGGTCGAACTCGAAGCGACCGACGAACGGGACCAGCAACGGGCCCATCACCACACCTTGCAGCCCGTCGGTGCCGCCAGTCAGGCCGTCGAACTTGTTGGCCAACTCCAGCAGCACCAGGGCCACGCCCATCGTCACCATCAGCCGGGTCAGGTCGGTACCGCGCACGATCATCGGGCTGGTGACCAGACCCAGCAACGCGCCCAGGCCTGCACCCACGGCCAATCCGACCATCGGATCGGGCATCACATGCTTGGCGAACAGCGCCGCGCCGTAAGCACCGACGCCAAAAAATGCCGCGTGTCCTAGCGAGACAATGCCGGCATAGCCCAGGATCAGGTCGAGCGAGAGTGCGAACAGCGCCAGAATCGCGATCTCGTTGACCAGCGCCGCATGCTGGCCAAACACGATGGTCGCGCCCCAGATCGCCGCCCACAAGACGATTTCCCAGAGCCGCCACTTCGACGGCGCCAGCAAGCTGGTCGCGCTTGCGCGGCTCATTGCAGCCTCCGCCGGGTCGTCCCAAGGGGGCTGCAGGCCCCCTGGGGCAGCGAACGCAGTGAGCTCGGGGCTCTCATTTCTTGCCCTCGCGCGAGAACAAGCCTTGCGGCCGCCACAGCAGGATCGCGATCATCAGCACATAGACGATGAAAGCGCCGAGCTTGGGCATGTAGTACTTGCCCATCACGTCGGCAATGCCCAGCACCAACGCAGCCACCAGCGGGCCGGTGATCGAACTGGTGCCACCCACGGCGCAAACGATCAGGAAATAGACCATGAATTTCAAAGGAAAGCTCGGGTCCAGCCCGAGGATGTCGGCGCCCAGCGCACCGCCCAGTCCTGCCAAGCCCGAGCCCACCGCGAAGGTCAGCAGGAAGATTCGGTTCACCGGGATGCCCAGCCCGGCAGCCACCCGCGGGTCGTCGACTGCGGCGCGCAGCCGGCTGCCGAAACGGGTTTGGGTCAGCACCGCCTGCAGCCCCAGCGCCAGTGCGAAGCAGGTCGCGATGATGAACACGCGGTACGCCCCCATGCCCAGCATCCACGCGCCCGTGCCGAATTCGAAGCGCTGACGCAGCCAGTCCGGCAACTGGACGTTCTGCGGCGAACTGCCCATGATGAAGTCGACCGAGGCCACGGCCATGAAGGTCAGGCCGATCGAGAACAACACCTGGTCGAGGTGAGGCTTGCCGTACATCCGTCGGTAGACCAGACGCTCGAGCAGCGCGCCGGCGGCCGCGGTGGCGATGAAAGCCGCCGGCAGGCAGGCCAGGAAAGGCCAGCCTGCGCGCTGCATCAGCACGATCAGGATGTAGCCGCCGGCCATCGCGAAAGCGCCATGGGCCAGGTTGATGAAGTTCATCAAGCCCATCGTGACGGCCAACCCGAGCGCCAGCACGAACAGCAGCATGCCGTAGGCAATGCCGTCGAAGAGAAGGGTCAGCATGGGATCGGGCGGGTCGTCGCGGAAGGCACACTGAGGGCGTCGCAGCAAGCAGACGCCGCGGAACCGGCTCTGCCGGGCTGGCGTCGCCCCCTCGGGGGGAGCGGCCGCAGGCCGCCTTTGGGGATTACTTCAACTTGCCGGGATCCTTCACCGATTTGATCGTGTCGAACTCGACGTTGAAGAGCTGACCGTTGACCCTCTCCACCTTGCGGATGTAGACGTCCTGCACCACGTCGCGGGTCTGGGCGTCGATCAGCACCGGGCCGCGCGGGCTCTCGAAGATCTGTCCCTTCATCGCCGCCAACAGCGCGTCGCCACCGACGCCCTTGGTGGTGTCTAGCGCCTTGAAGATCACGCGCATGCCGTCGTAGCCGCCGACCGACATGAAATTGGGCCTGAACTTGTTGGCCGCCTGGAAATCGGCGACGTATTTCTTGTTGGCCGCGCTGTTGTGCGCCGCCGAGTAGTGGTGCGAATTGACCACGCCCAGCGCGACATCGCCCATGTCGTTCAACTGGTCGTCGTCGGTGACGTCGCCGGTGGCGATCAGCTTGATGCCGGCCTTGTCCAGGCCGCGCTCACCGAACTGCTTCATGAACTGCGCGCCTTGGCCCGAAGGCAGGAAGACAAACAACGCGTCCGGCGACAAGTCGCGCACCTTCTGCAATACCGGCGCGAAGTCGGCGCCACGCAGCGGCGTGCGCAGCTTGTCGGTGATCACACCGCCGTTGAGCTGGAATTGGCTTGAGAAGAACTTCTCGGCGTCGTTGCCCGGGCCGTAGTCGGCCACCAGCGTGACGACCTTCTTGATCTTGTTCTTGGCCGCCCATTCGGCGATGCCGATCGACACCTGCGGCAGCGTGAAGCTGGTGCGAACGATGTAGGGCGAGGCCTCGGTGATCATCGAGGTCGCCGCCGCCATCACCACCATCGGGGTCTTGCTCTGGGTGGCAATGGGCGCCGTGGCCAAGGCCAAGGGCGTCAAGCCGAAACCCGCCAGCGCAACGACCTTGTCGTTGACCACCAACTCCTGCGCCAAGCGGCGTGTGGTGTCGGCCACACCGGCGTCGTCCTTGATGATGACCTCGACCTTCTTGCCGCCGGCCTTGCCGCCGCTCTGCGCCATCCACAGCTTGATCGCAGCGTCGATCTGGCGGCCGGTGGACGCCGATGGGCCGGTCATCGGCAGGATCACGCCGATCTTGACGCTGTCCTCGGCCCGCACTGCGCCGCCGGCCAGAACGCCCAGCGACAAGGTGGCCAGGGTCAGCAAGTGATTTCGTCTCGTCATGGTGGAATCTCCAGAAGGTCTAAGCGTGGGCGATTGTGCGCGGAGACGACCGCTTCATGTCTAAGCGCCAGTCCGTAGGTGCTAGGCCCAGGATCAGGCCGCCGCTTGGCGTTCGACATGCCACTCCACCAACCGGCCCATGTTGCCGAGCGATATCTGGTGCGCGTGGATCAAACCCAGCAAACCGTTGCGACTGAGCATCAACACATCGGCGTCCGACAGCGCCGAGAGCTTTTGCTCATCGATCGTCAGGAAGCCATCAACCCCGAGCTTGGTGCCATCGGGCAAGGTCGCGTCGAAGCGCATGTCGCGCAGCAAGTCCTTCTCGACCAGCAGCGCACCAGCCATGCGGGTGCGCTCGATCTCGGACTCAAAGGTTTCGAGCTGCTGCTGCACGGTCTTGGTGAATTCGGTGGGTTCGCCGTTGGCATCGAACAAGGCCTGGCCCTCGGCCCCAAGCCCGGAACAGGCTTCGTCGATGCAGACCACCATCTCGTCGGCCGCCACCCGGGCCAGCGCGAAGGGGTAGAGCCGCAACATCGCCGGCACGTAGCGCACGCGCCAGGCATTGCCCTCGATGCACAGGTTCTGCCCGACCTGCAAGCCAAAGACCGCGACCGGCGCGACCTGCACTTTGCCGGCATCGTCCTTGCCGGCGTTGACCCAGACCACGGGGAATTCCTTGCAGGCGTCGGTGAACTCGGTGCCCGCGACAAAGAACGCATTCAGCGTGGACATCACGCTGAGGTCGCGCTGTTCGAGATTGAGCTTGAGCTCGCGATGTTTGACGCGGTCGAGTGCGACCGCTTGCTTGTGCAGGTTTTCGTTGATCATGGTGACTTGTTTCCAGACTGGTCGGTTGGTGCGATGCGGCTCACCAGCACCTTGTCGACGCGCTTGCCGTCGAGGTCGACCACCTCGAAACGCCAAGCATCCCATTCCACCACATCGGTGGTCTGTGGCAGCCGGCCCAGCAAGAGCATCACCATGCCGGCCAGCGTGTTGTAGCGGCCTCGATCCTCCTCAGGCAGCTCGCGGATCTCCAGCCTGTCCTTCATCTCGGGCACCGGGATCAGACCATCCATCAGCCAACTGCCATCGGCGCGCCGAACCGCCCAAGCATCGTCGGCGCTGGGCGGGCTGAACTCGCCGGTGATGGCTTCGAGCACATCGCGCACGGTGATCACGCCTTGAACGGCGCCGTACTCATCGACGACGAACACCAGCTCAGCGCCGGTGGCCCTGAAGTGGTCCAGCAACTCCATGCCCGACAAGGTCTCGGGCACGAACACTGGCGCATGCATCAACTCGGCCAGATTCGGCGACTCGCCGCGCGACAAGGGCAGCAACAAGTCCTGGGCCTGGATCACGCCAACCACGTCGTCGAGGCCGTCACGACAGACCGGGTAGCGTGAGTGGCCTTTGGTCGTCATCTGCGACAGCAGTTCGGGCAGCGGCGCGTTTTGGGCCAGCCAGGTGATCTCGGCGCGCGGGATCATCATCGAGCCGATCTGGCGCTCGTCGAGGCGGAACACGTTGCGCACCATCTGGTGCTCCTGGGCCTCGATCACGCCGGCGTCCAGCCCTTCTTCGAGGCTGGCGGCGATCTCCTCCTCGGTCACGCTGCGCGAAGGCGCGTTGCGGATGCCCAGCAATCGCAACGTGGCCTGGGTGCAGGCCGACAGCAGCCAGACGAAAGGCCGCACCGCCGAGGACAGCATGTCCATCGGCCGCGCCACCAGCACCGCCACCCGCTCGGGGTACATCTGGCCCAAACGCTTAGGCACCAACTCGCCAAAGATGATGGTCAGGAAAGTGATGATCATGACCACCAGCGCGGTGGCGGTGACGTCCATCGCGCGGTGGCCGAGCAGCGGGAACACCCGGTGCAGCAGGTCTGCCAGCGGCTGCGAGAAAGCCGCATCGCCGACGATGCCGTTGAGCACCCCGATCGAGGTGATGCCGATCTGCACCGTCGACAACCATTTGGTCGGGTCGTCGTGCAGCACCTGCGCGGCTGTCGCGCCAGGCTCGCCAGCTTCGACCATCACCGCCAGCCTGGCCTTGCGTGACGCGGTCAGCGCCATTTCGGACATCGCGAACAAGGCGTTGACCAGTATCAGAAAAACCAGCAGCGCAACTTCCATGCAGTGGCGCCGCGAAAGACGCCCCCGAAACCTAGAAGGGGTCGAGCGTAGCAGAATCGCCCCATGCATTACCTGATAGGCGACCCTCAAGGCTGTTGCGATGCGCTCGACCGGCTGCTGGCCGAGATCGGCTTCTCGCCCTCGCGCGACCATGTCCATGTGCTGGGCGACCTGGTCAACCGAGGCCCGGCGTCGCTGCGAACGCTGCAGCGATTGATGGCGCTGGGCAACGCAGCGAGTTGCCTGCTGGGCAACCACGACCTGCACTTGCTGGCGCTGTCGGTGGGCGCGCGCAAGCCGCACCGCAGCGACACGCTAGACGACATCCTCGCCAGCCCACAGCGCGAGGCTTTGCTCGAATGGCTGCGCCACCGCAAGCTCGCCGACCAGGCCCAGGGCTGGCTGTTGGTCCACGCCGGCGTCGCGCCACAGTGGGACGCGGCCAAGACGCTGGCGCTGGCCCGAGAGGTCGAGGACGTGCTCGCCGGCCCTGGCATGGCGGATTTCCTGCGGGTGATGTACGGCAACGATCCGGCGCGCTGGGACGACGCGCTGACCGGCCCGCGGCGCTGGCGCATGGTGCTCAACGTGCTGACACGCATCCGCTACTGCACGCCCGACGGCACGCTGGAGTTCGACACCAAGGACGGCTCGGGCCAAGCACCTGCAGGTCACAGCGCGTGGTTCGACCACCCAGCGCGGCTGACCCGTGACACGCCGATCGCGTTCGGCCATTGGTCCACGCTGGGCCTGCAAAACCGACCCAATCTGCTCTCGCTCGACACTGGCTGCGTCTGGGGCGGCGCGCTGACCGCTGTGCGCGTAGACGGCGGCAGGCGCGAAGTGGCGCAGGTGCAGTGCCGCCAGGCGCAAGCGCCGGGCTGAATTCGGCCTAACTGGCGCCGGGCAGGCAAGACCTGCCGAGCGCCTAGAATACTGCCCGCAAGCAAGCAAGCAAGGCCGAGCGGCTGAGCCTGCAGGCAACACTGACATGACGACGGCGTCGAAATTGAAGGAAGCGTGGCCGAGTGGTTTAAGGCTGCAGTCTTGAAAACTGCCGTGGGGGTAACTCCACCGTGAGTTCGAATCTCACCGCTTCCGCCAAATACCTATACAAATCAATTACTTAGGTGGTTTTTTTGTTTCAGCTATCAAGTTCGATCTGGCGATGCCCACCTCGGCTTGACGGAGAAACAGTTCAAGCAGTTCACCCCTGAGCTCCACGTTCAGGACAAGTCCAGCGACCGGCCAGACCGCCTGCGCCCGACATTGCCAAGCTGCTGCCGCCAGAACATCGCGACCTGTCACACTCCGGGCGGCCTGCCGATGATCCGAATGCGAGCATCGACCTCGAATCCAAGCACCGACCCTCAGGAGCCAAAAAACCATGACTGAACTGATACTGCACCACTACGACATGTCCCCCTTCGCCGAGAAAGTGCGGTTGATGCTGGGCTACAAGCAGTTGGCCTGGCGCTCGGTGCACATCCCGCCAGTGATGCCCAAGCCCGACGTGGTGGCGCTGACCGGCGGCTACCGCAAGACGCCCGTGCTGCAGGTTGGTGCCGATGTGTATTGCGACACTGCACTGATCGCCCGCGTGCTGGAGGCAGCGCAACCCAGCCACAGCCTGTACCCGCGTGACATGCCGTTGGCGCCGCTGCTGGCGCAATGGGCCGACGGCATGTTGTTCGGCGCCGCGGTCAGCTGGGCGATGCAACCCGCCGGTGTCGCCGCCATCTTGGGCGATCCGTCGCCCGAGGTGCTGAAAGGCTTTGCTGCAGACCGCGCCACCATGCGCAGCGTCGGCGCGCCACGCCTGACCCTGGCTGACGGCACGGTGCAGTTGAAGGCCCACCTGGCCGCGCTGAATGCACAAGTCGCCGCGGGTGGTCCCTGGCTGCTGGGCGCGTCGCCGAGCATCGCCGATTTTTCAGTCGGACACTGCCTGTGGTTCATCCGCCTGGCCAAGCCGGTGGCGTATCTGCTCGGTGACTATCCGGCGATCGGACCTTGGCTGGACCGTCTGCTGGCCATTGGCCACCACCAGCACACCGTGATGAGCAGCGCCGACGCCATCGCCGTGGCGGCCGGCGCCGCGGGCCATGCGCAGGTCGGCGTGGCACCGGGTCTGGGTTTCGATGCCGGCCAGGCGATCACCGTCGCCGCCACCGATTACGGCAGCGACGCCGTGGCCGGCACGCTGGTCGGCCTGTCGCTTGAATCGGTCACCCTGCGTCGACAGGACCCGCGCGCCGGCACCGTGCACGTGCATTTCCCGCGATTCGGCTTCCAGATCAAGAAGGACATCGCCGGCTGAAAGCATTCCGGCGACAGGGCTCGTTGGTGACCAGTTCGGTCGCAGCGAGCTTCTTCGCTTGCCGCAACTGGCGCGGGCAGGTGCTCACGCCCGCATCGACGCCGACCGATGGGCACCCGGCCGGGCACTTGCAGGGCCTTCCGCTACGATAGGCACCCCCCGATCAGCCGTCGAGCGGGAGCACGCCCCCTCTTCGAGGACACAACCCGGTGCCCTGACGGGTCCACCACCCGCTCACATGCGCCCTGCCGACCTTCTCCAACTCCTGATGCTCGCCTGTGCCTGGGGCGGCGCCTACCTGTTCATGCGCGCAGCGGTGCCAGCGTTCGGCCCGGCACCGATGGTGTTTCTTCGCCTGGCCATGGGCAGCCTGCTGGTGTTGCTGCCGCTCACATTGTGGAAATTTGGCCCAGGCCCGCTCATACGGCACTGGAAGCCGCTGCTGATCTACGGCGCCTTGTTCACCGCGGTGCCGTTCATCGGGCTGGGCTGGTCGGCGCGCTCGATCTCCGCCGGGCTGCTGGCCGTCCTGCAGTCGGCGGCGCCGCTGTTTTCAGCGCTGATCGCCCGCTGGTGGACCAAGGAGCCGATCACGCCGATGCGTGCAGCGGGGCTGGTCATCGGGTTTGCAGGCGTCACGCTGCTGGTCTGGGACCAGATCGGTGTGCGCAGTGACGCCGGGCTGGCCATCATCGTCACGCTGCTGGTCACCGTGTTGTGGGGCGTGTCGTCGAACTACGCGCGCACGCTGCACGACGTCGACCCCATCGTGCTGGCCACCGGCAGCATCGGCATCGGTGCGCTGGTGCTGGCCCCCAGTGCACTGATGAACTGGCCGCAGCAGGCCCCCGGCCTTCGCGCCTGGGCCGAGGTGACGTTCATGGGCATCGTCGCCTCGGGATGCGGCTTCCTGCTCTACTTCGGACTGATTCGCAGGATCGGCGCGGTGCGGGCGACCTCGGTCAGTTTCCTGACGCCCGTGGTCACGATGATCCTCGGCGCGCTCTACCTGGGTGAGGCGCTCACGCTGCGAATGATCACAGCCTGCGCGGTGATCATCGTGGGGACGGCGCTGACGCTGGACTTGGTGCCGCGTCTGGGCAAACGGGCCGGCGGCTGACAGGCTCAACACCTCTGCCCTCATAATATTCAGGCATTTGATTTTTCTGATTAATGCGGGTTGAAAAAACAGTTTCACAATTTAAGCCAGTTAACCCGTCACAACCGGTCCTGTTTCAGCGTCAGCCGGCCCGCGCGAAACGCGGGCCTCCCATCCAGGAGGCACCCCATGTTCGACCGCTTGGTCAGAAGCTGGCACTTGGTCAAAGCGAGCACGAACGTGCTCAGGGCAGACCCGGAGCTGTTGTTGTTTCCATTGATCTCGGGGTTGGCCGCGCTGGCCGTGATGGCCTCGTTTGCGCTGCCGGTCTTTGGCCTGAATGCTCTCGGTCACCTGTCGGGCGGTACCGGCAACCTGCTGTCAGCCTCTGCGCTGCTGGCCGGGTTCGCGTTCTACGTCTGCCTGTACTTCGTGATGTTCTATTTCAATGTCGCGCTGGTCGCTGCGGCGATGATCCGCTTCAGTGGCGGCGACCCGACGCTCAGTGATGGCCTGCGGGTCGCCAACACCAAGCTCGGCAGCATCCTGGGCTACGCGGTCATCGCAGCGACAGTGGGCATGGTCCTGCGGGCGATCCAGGAGCGCGTCGAGGTCCTCGGGCGGCTGATCGTCAGCATGCTCGGTGCCGGCTGGACGGTGGCGACCTACCTGGTGGTACCGGTCCTGGTCACGCGCGATATCGGGCCGATTGATGCGATCAAGGAAAGCGCGACCATCTTGAAGAAAACCTGGGGCGAGAACATCGCCGGCCAGGCGGGCATCGGTGCCGTCTTTGGATTGCTCTATCTTTTGGTCGTGCTGATCGGCTTTTCGATGGTGTACGCCATTGTTTCGTCGGGCGCCGGCGCCATCGCGATCGGCCTGGGTTTCCTGGCCTGGCTGGTGGCGCTGGTCACGACCGCGCTGGCGCATGCGGCGCTGGGTGGCATTTATGCCGCAGCACTGTATTGCTACGCCACCGGTCATCCTGGGGTGAACGGGTTCGATCTCAATGCATTGAACCAGGCGTTTGCACCGAAGGGCTGACCCTGGCCGTCTCGGTCGGGCCCGGATAATGACCGCCACATGCACCTCATCGTCCCCTTCGCCGGCACCGTCTCGGAGGCCGGCCAGCAAGCCCTGCAATCGCTCGCGCTGCCCCACCTCGAGCAACTGCTGGCCCGCTTGTCGCCCGGGCCCGCGCTGGGCAGCGACGAGTTCAGCCTGAACACCCCGCACGAGCAGGCGCTGGCCCAGGCCAGCGGCTGGGGCGATGGCCTCGCCAGCCTGGCCGATGCTGCCCTGCCGTTTGCTGCGGCCCGCGCCGCCGCGCTCGGCCTGCAGGCACCGCCCGACAAGCACGCGGCCTGGGGACTGCTGACGCCGGTGCACCTGCAGGTCAGCAGCGAAGGTATCAGCCTGACCGACCCCGACGCGCTGGCGCTGGACGACGCCGGATCGCGCGAACTGCTCGAGATCGTCCGCCCGCTGTTCGAGTCCGAGGGCTTCACGCTGCACTGGTCCGCACCGCTGCAGTGGCTGGCAAGCCATCCGCTGTTCGATGCGATGACCAGCGCCTCGCTGGACCGGGTGATCGGCCGCAACGTCAACCCCTGGCTGCCCGACTTGCGCGCCGCGCGGCTGATCCGGCGGCTGCAGAACGAGGTCCAGATGGTGCTCTACACCCACAGCGTCAACGACCGGCGCGAGGCCGCAGGCCTGCCGACGGTCAACTCTTTCTGGCTCAGCGGCTGCGGCAGCTTGCCGGCCCATGCCGCTGCGCCTGACGGCGCTGCACAGGTCGACGACAGGCTGCGCGGGCCGGCCTTGTCTGAGGACTGGGCCGCCTGGTGCGAGGCCTGGCGCGCGCTTGACGCCGGGCCTGTCGCTGCGCTGGCCAGCGACCCGACGTCGGCGCGGCTGACGCTGTGCGGCGAGCGCTGCGCGCTGACGCTGGCGCACCAAGACCGCCCATGGTGGCAGGCGTTGTCGGCGCGCTGGCGCAAGCCCGCGCTGCACGGCCTGCTGGGCGGGCTGTGAGCGCGCCGTCGCTGAGCGTTCGCGACGTGCCGCCGAGAGCGGCTTTCGCGCTCGAGCAAGCCGGTGTGCACCCGCTGCTGGCCAGGCTGTTCGCGGCCCGCGGGGTCAAGTCAGTGGCCGAGCTCGACGATGGGCTGAACCGGCTGCTGGCGCCTTCAGGCCTGAAAGGCGCGGTCGAGGCTGGCGTGCTGCTGGCCGATGCGATCGCCGCGCGCCAGCGCATCTGCATCGTCGCCGACTACGACTGCGACGGCGCGACCGCCTGCGCCGTGGCGCTGCGCGGGCTGGTGATGCTGGGCGCCGCGCCGGCCAGCGTCGGCTATGTCGTGCCCGACCGGGCGGTGCACGGCTATGGCCTGACACCGGCGATCGTCGACCTGGCCATCGCCAGGCAGCCAGGCAAGCCACCGGCACTGCTGGTGACGGTGGACAACGGCATCGCCAGCATCGCCGGCGTGGCCCATGCCCGTGCGCTGGGGCTGCGCGTGCTCGTCACCGACCACCATTTGCCTGCGCTGGGCGCCGACGGCGCGATCGAGTTGCCGGATGCCGACGTGATCGTCAACCCCTCGCAGCCCGGCTGCGGCTTCGAGAGCAAGTCACTGGCCGGCGTCGGCGTGATGTTCTACGTGCTGCTGGCGCTGCGTGCCGAACAGCGCAGCCGCGGGCTGTACGACGCCGCTTCGCAGCCCAGGCTCGACGCGCTGCTAGACCTGGTCGCGCTCGGCACGGTGGCCGATGTGGTCAAGCTCGACGGCAACAACCGCAGGCTGGTCGCCCAAGGCCTGAAGCGGGTGCGGGCCGGCCGGATGCAGGCCGGCGTGGCCGCGCTGTTTGTTGCCGCGGGCAGGTCCTTCGAGCAAGCCGCGGGCTTTGATTTCGGCTTTGCGCTGGGGCCGCGAATCAACGCCGCGGGCCGACTGTCGGACATGACCTTGGGCATCGAATGCCTGAGCACCGACGACCCCACGCGGGCGGCCGAACTGGCCGGCCAGCTTGACGCGATCAACCGCGAGCGCCGCGTCGTCGAGGCCGACATGCGCCAGCAAGCCGAACTGCTGCTCGAGCAATTGCTGGCGCGACAAGTCGACAGCGGCGCCACACCGCCAGCGCTGGTGCTGTTTGACCCCGAGTTTCACGAAGGCGTGGTCGGCATCGTCGCGGGCAGGCTCAAAGACCAGTTGCATCGGCCGACCTTCGTGCTGGCGCGCGGCCAGGACGGGCTGCTCAAGGGCTCGGGCCGGTCGATCGCCGGCTTTCACCTGCGCGATGCGCTAGACCTGGTCAGCAAACGCCACCCCGGCGTGCTGCGCCGCTTTGGCGGCCACGCGATGGCCGCGGGCTGCACGCTGGACGAAGCCAACCTGGCCACTTTCGCCACCGCGCTGCAGCAAGTTGCCACCGAGTGGCTGCAGCCCGAGGCCTTGAACCGCTGCCTGGCCACCGACGGCCCGCTCGGGCTGGAGTACTTCAACGCTGCGACCGTGGCCCAGCTCGATGCCCAGGTCTGGGGCCAGGGTTTTGAGGCCCCGCTATTCTGCGACGAGGTCGATGTGCTGACCCAACGCCTGGTCGGCGAGAAGCACCTGAAGCTGCGGCTGCGCCATGCCGGACAGCTGCGCGACGCGATCTGGTTCAGCCATGTCGAGCCTGTAGCACCTAGGGTGCGGCTGGCCTACCGGCTCAACCTCAATGAGTTCCAGGGCCAGCAACGGCTGCAGATGGTGGTCGAAGCCGCGCTGTGAGGCCAGGCCCGACCGACAAGTCCACCAGGAGGATGCGATGAACCACGACGACCACGATCACGATCACGATCACGACCATCACCACGAGCACGAGCACAGCGAACTCGGCCCGATGGACTTGCGGGTGCGCGCGCTAGAGACCGTGCTGACCGAGAAGGGCTACATCGACCCGGCTGCGCTCGACGTGCTGATCGACACCTACCAGACCCGGATCGGGCCGCGCAACGGCGCGCGCGTGGTCGCCAAGGCCTGGGCTGACGCAGGCTTCAGGGATTGGCTGCTGCGCGACGCCAGCGCGGCGATCGCGTCGCTGGGCTACACCGGGCGCCAAGGCGAGCATATGGTCGCGGTGTTCAACACGCCGGCGCAACACAACCTGGTGGTCTGCACGCTGTGCAGCTGCTACCCCTGGCCAGTGCTGGGCCTGCCGCCGACCTGGTACAAGAGCGCGCCCTACCGGTCGCGAGCGGTCAAGGATCCGCGCGGCGTGCTGGCCGATTTCGGCGTCAGCCTGCCGGCCGACACCTCGATCCGGGTCTGGGACTCGACGGCGGAAGTTCGCTACCTGGTGATCCCGCAACGACCCGCAGGCAGCGACAGCCTGGACGAAGCCGGCCTGGCCGATCTGGTCACGCGCGACTCGATGATTGGCACCGGGCTGGCGATGCTGCCAGGATCGCTACCGGCAGTGGCCCATGCAGGAGCCTCTGCATGAGCTACCAAACCCATGCCGACCTGGGCGGCCGGCCAGGCCATGGCGCGGTCAGGCCAGAGCCCGAAGGCGAACTCTGGCATGCGCGCTGGGAACCGCGGGTGCTCGCGCTGACGCTGGCGGTGGGCGCGACCGGTGCCTGGAACATCGACCAGAGCCGCGCAGCGCGTGAAACCCTGGCCGACTATGGCGAGCTCGATTACTACCGGATCTGGCTGGCCGGACTGCAGCGCCTGCTGGCCGATCGAGGCCTGGTCAGCGCCGACGAGCTGGCCGCGGGCCATGCGCTGCATCCGAGCTTGCCGCTGCCTCGAAGGCTGGCGGCCGAGCAAGTCGCTGCAGCGCTGGCCAAGGGATCACCGACCGAGCGGCCCGCCGCCGCGCCAGCGCGGTTTGCGGTCGGCGATGCAGTGACGGCGAGCTCGCAAGTCCCCGACCATCACAGCCGGCTGCCGGCTTATGCGCGCGGCAAACCTGGTCGCATCGAGCGGGTACACGGCACCCATGTGTTTGCCGACACCCACGCGCAAGGCCTGGGCGAGCAGCCGCAATGGCTTTACGGCGTGGTGTTCGATGGCAGCACGCTATGGGGTGCTGATGCTGAGCCCGGCCTGCAGGTGTCGATCGACATCTGGGAAAGCTGTCTTGAAGCCGTCGTCGCAGAGGCGTCCGCATGAGCGCCCTGCCCTGTCGCCCCGACGACCCGGCCCTGCCGCCGGGCGACGCGCCGGTGTTTGCCGAACCCTGGCAGGCCCAGGCTTTCGCGATGACGCTGCAACTGCACCAGCGCGGCCTGTTCAGCTGGCCCGAATGGGCTGCGGCGCTCTCGGCACAGATCGCCACGGCGCAAGCCGGTGGCGACGCCGACCTCGGCGACAGCTATTACCAGCATTGGCTCGCGGCACTCGAGACCCTGGTCGCCGACAAGGGTGCGACCAACGCAGCCGAACTCGCACGCTGCGCGCAGGCCTGGGACCAGGCCGCTGACCGCACGCCACACGGCCAGCCCATCGTGCTGCAGCCGACCGATTTCCCGCGCTGACCCGCGCCCGCGATGCACCCCGACGAGATCGCCGCCAAACTGCTCGGGCGGCCAACAGCGCGCTATTCAGTCGGCGCCAGGTGCAGG
Organism: Aquabacterium sp.; assembly: GCA_044377715.1. Classification (GTDB taxonomy): domain Bacteria; phylum Pseudomonadota; class Gammaproteobacteria; order Burkholderiales; family Burkholderiaceae_C; genus Pseudaquabacterium. The sequence continues at coordinate 39,481 of JBILYN010000001.1, read as the reverse complement.
ATCGCGGTGCCGATCGGGTCACTGGCGAGCCGTGGATAGCGCCGCAGCACGTCCGGGTCGTGACCAGGCACGACATGCTGGGGCGAGTCTGCCGCCGCATGCAGGCGGCGGTAGCCCTCGAGCATGTCGGCGACATTGAAGACGATCGGAAACGGCCTCGCCTCAGCCATGTTCTCGTAGTAATGGCTCGCGTCTGACGCCAGCACCACCCAGCCGCGCTGCGTGAACACGCGCACCGCTTGCAGGCCGCGCGTGTGCCCGCCGATCAGCATCAGTTCGACACCGGGCGCCAGCACCGCGTCGCCGGCATGGAAAACCACCCGATCGGCGTAGACCTTGCGGACCAGTTCGACCACCTCATCGACGCCATAGGCGTGGCGCAGCATCGGGTGGCACATGCAGCGGCCGGTAGCGTATTCGAGCTCGTTGTCCTGCACGTGAAAGCGCGCTTGCGGCAGCTTCGCGATGTTGCCCGCATGGTCGTAGTGCAGGTGGGTCAGCACGACATCCTGGATCGAATCAGGGTCGACCCCGAGCAGGCGCAACGCGTCGATCGGGCAACGCAGCAGTTGGCGCTGGCGGCGCTCGGCCGTCTGCGCATTGAAGCCGGTATCGACCAGGATCGTGCGCTTGGGCGATTTCAGCAGCCAGACGAAGAAGTCCATCGGCATCGGGCCATCGTGATCATCTGCCGACATGAAGTTGTCGCGCCGCCGGCGCGGCATGTTCGCGTACCTGACCGCATGAACCTCGTAGCACTCGCCCGGATCGTCATGGCGCATGGTGACTCCTTGTTGACTGTCGACCGTCCAGGTGACCCAGGCCGATGGATGGTATGGAACTCATCGCGCAGCGCCGATCAGGCGGCTGATGACCGGGTGGTAATCGTCGCCCAGACCGGCGTCGATCGCCTGCCCGAACCAATCGTCAACCGTGTGCGCGGCGCGTGCATCGACACCTGTGGCCGCAGCCAGTTTCAGCGCATAGGCCAAGTCTTTGCGGGCGTAGCGGACCGAGAAAGCGCGCTGCGGGAATTCGCCTGGCAACACCGCCTTGATGCCGTGGTTGCGCAGCGCGAAGCTGTCGGCCGAACCCTTGGTCAAGGTGTCGAACAGCAGCGTGGTATCGACGCCAGCGCGTTCGCCAATCGCCTTGGCCTCGCAGATCGCGACCACGGTTTCGAACAACACCATGTTGTTGAGAATCTTCACGACCTGCCCGCAACCGACCGGCCCGCACAGCGTGATGTCGCTCGCGAAAGTGGCCAGCAAAGCGCGCAAGCGATCGAAGACTGCCGGCTCGGCGCCGACCATCACCGACAGCGTGCCGGCTTCGGCTGCGGCACGGGTTCGTGCCACCGGCGCATCGACAAACACAAGACCTTTGGCTGCGAAGCGCTGAGCCAATTCGCGCGTCGTGTCGACCGCCGAGGTGCTCAGGTCGACGATCACCTGCCCGCTGCGCGCAGCCTCGAGCAGGCCGCCTGCTTGCAGCGAGATTTGCTGCACCACCTCGCCGGAGGGCAGCGAGAGAAACACGATATCGCAGCAAGCCATCAACTCGGCGATCGATCCGGCGCCAGTGACCGCGTCGGCCGCCAGACGCGCCAGCGCAGCGCCGTCGATGTCGTAAGCCTGCATCGTCAGACCTGACTTGCGGGCCAGGTTGCGGCAGATGGGTTCGCCCATCACACCCAGGCCGATGAAGCCGAGTCGCCATTTGGCAGTCATAGATTTGGAAGTCATAGAGTGGCTACCGCCAGCGAGTTGTCCCACACGCCGTCGACACCGCGATGCGGGTCGGCATCACAGAAGGTGTCGATCGCCAGTTCCTGAGCCTGTGCGCCGCTCGCCAGCGGCAGGGTAGAAAGGGCAAACAGCAAGCTCTTGAAGCTGCGCATGGCGGCCTTTGGGTTGGGGTTGACGGGCAGCGGAAAGGGTGCCGCAGAACTGAATCGCAGCGGCGATGCCGCTCTCAGACCCAGCCACCATCGACGACAAAGTCCTGCGCCGTGCACATCGCACTGTCGTCGGCGCTGAGAAACAAGGCCATGCGTGCGATGTCGTCAGGCATCAGCGGGCGCGCGAGGCACTGACCGCGCGCTATCCTGGCGCGCGCCTGGTCATCGACCCACAAGCGCAGTTGCCTGTCGGTCATCACCCAACCCGGCACCAAGGTGTTGACGCGGATGCCGAAGGGTCCGAAGTCTCGCGCCAGGCTGCGGGTCAGGCCTTGCACAGCGGCTTTGGCCGTGGTGTACACGGGCATGCCGCCTTGTTTGAGCATCCAGCTGACCGAACCAAGGTTGACGATCGACCCGGCGCCCGCTGCTTTCATGTCGGCAGCGACGTTCTTTGCCGCGAAAAATTGGTGCTTGAGATTTACCGCCATGCCGGCGTCCCAGCTTTCTGGCGTGGTCGCATCGATGGCGTGGCGTTGGTCGTTGGCAGCGTTGTTGATCAGTGCGGCGATCGGTCCGATCTGGCCGCGAAGCCTTGCAATCGCAGCGTCGAGCGCGCCGATGTCGGTCAGGTCTGCGGCAGAAAATACCGGCGCATGCCGTGAATTTTCAAGCCGCGTCACCAGACCTGCGGCCGAGCTTTCATCGATGTCGATGAACCCTACGCGCGCGCCCTGCCGAGCAAATTGTTCGACCAGCGCAGCCCCAATGCCTGTGGCGCCGCCGGTGACAAGCACTGTTCGATCTTGCAGGCTGGGGTAGCAGGCAAAGGTGGGCATCGGTTGTCGAAAGGGCTAGATGTAGCGGATGGGGAAAGCAAGACCGGCCAACAGCCTATCCACGGATCATCATGCCATTGTTCGCCGCCTCGATCTCGGGTGAATACCCGCTGCTGCGCCGGCGCGGGCCATGCGCCGCGGGCCAAGCGCCGCAGCGCCTGAAGATCGCCCGGTCAGTCGATGCGTCCGCCCACGACATGCAGCTCAGGCGTGTCGGCCACCAGCATCTTGACCGCCAGCCGCAGCGCAGCGACCTGTTCGTCCAGCGCCATCGGCCTGGACTGCAGATGGCAGTCGGCCTGCTCGGGCAGCGGCGGCAGGTGGATGAAGCCGCCCCTGACGCCGGACCCGGCGCCAAGCGACAGCGCGTGCATCAGACCGTAGAACACCTGGTTGCAAACAAAGCTGCCGGCCGTGTGCGACAGCTCGGCACGGTAGCCGGCCTGCTGCAGGCCAGCGACGATGGCCTTGGCCGGCAAGCCGGTGAAGTAGGCTGCCGGGCCCCCCGCAAGCACCGGCTCGTCGACCGGTTGGGCGCCGGCGTTGTCGGGGATGCGGGCATCGACCAGGTTGACCGCCACGCGCTCGACGCTGATCAATGAGCGGCTGCCCGCCAGGCCCAGCGCGAGCACCCAGCGCGCTTGATGTGCCTGTCGCGCGGCGTCCAGTGCGCCCAGCGCCAACGCGAACACGCAGGGCAGCTGCACCGCCACCACCGTCGCGCCGCCGATCACCTCGCCGTCCAGCGCCGAGGCCACCTCCCAGGACGGGTTGACCATTTCGCCGCCGAAAGGCTCGAAGCCGGTGAGCAAGATTTTGTTCATGCGATGTCCTTTGCTGTTTGTTCACCTGATGCGGTGTCGACCCGACCCCAGCCACCGCCACCCGGGGTTTCGATCACGAACACATCGCCGGCCCGCATCTCAACGCTGCCGATATAGGCCAGCGGCTCGACGCTGCCATCGGCGCGCTCGACCCGGTTGACGCCGGGGGCACCAGCCCCGCCGCCAGCGCCGCCGAACGCACCGTGCAGCCTGCCGTTGCTCAGGATGGCCGCGGTCATCGGCTGCAGGAATCGGACCCGTCGCACCCCGCCGTCACCGCCATGCCAGCGGCCGGCACCGCCCGAACCAACGCGGATCTCGTAGCTGTCGAGCCGCACCGGGAAGCGGAACTCGAGCACCTCTGGGTCGGTCAGGCGCGAGTTCGTCATATGGGTCTGAACCACACTCGTGCCGTCGAAATCCGGGCCAGCGCCAGAGCCACCCGAGATGGTCTCGTAGTACTGGTGGGTCGCGTCGCCGAAGGTGAAGTTGTTCATCGTCTGCTGGCTCGATGCCAACACGCCGAGCGCACCGTAGAGCGCGTTGGTGACGCAGGACGAGGTCTCGACATTGCCAGCCACCACCGCCGCCGGCGATCGCGGGTTGAGCATGCAGCCCTCGGGAACGATCACCCGCAGCGGTTTGAGGCAACCGGCGTTGAGCGGGATGTCGTCGTCGACCAAGGTTCGGAACACATAGAGCACCGCGGCCATCGTCACCGCCTTCGGGGCGTTGAAGTTGTCAGGCAGCTGCGTGCTGGTGCCGCTGAAATCGATCACCGCCTCGCGCCGGGCGGCGTCCAGCGTGACCTTGACCTGGATCTGCGCGCCGTTGTCCATGGCCAGGGTGAATTGGCCATCCGACCCGAGCGAGGGCTTGGCCGCCAGCGCAGTGATCACCCGACGCACCGACTCCTCGGCGTTGTCCTGCACATGGCCCATGTAGGCCACCACTGTGGCCAAGCCCCACTGCGCGACCATCGCGTGCAGTTCCTGCACGCCTTTCTCGTTGGCGGCGACCTGGGCTCGCAGATCGGCCAGCGTCTGGTCAGGGTTGCGCGCAGGCCAGGGGCCGCTGGCAAGTTTGGCACGCAACTCGGCCTCGAGAAACCGGCCGTCTCGCACCAGCAGCAGGTTGTCGAGCAGCACGCCTTCTTCGCCGATGCTGCGCGAGAAAGGCGGTACCGAGCCCGGCGTGATGCCGCCGATGTCGGCGTGGTGACCTCGGGACGCTACATAAAACGTGGCCTCACGCGACACGTCACCGTCTTGCCGCCCACCCGCCAGATAGACGGGGGTGACGACGGTGACGTCAGGCAGATGGGTGCCGCCGTGGTAGGGGTCGTTGAGCACGTAGACATCGCCCGGCTGCATGTCCGGGTTGCGCGCGATCACGGTCTTGATCGACTCGCTCATCGATCCCAGATGTACAGGCATGTGCGGGGCGTTCGCGATCAACGCACCCTGGGCGTCGAACAGCGCGCAGGAGAAGTCCAGCCGCTCCTTGATGTTGACCGAATGCGCGGTGTTCTGCAGCCGCAAGCCCATCTGCTCGGCGATGTTCATGAACAGGTTGTTGAAGACCTCGAGCATCACCGGGTCGGCGGCGGTGCCGATGGCCTGCGCGGTGGGGCGTGGCCGAATCCGACGCAGCGTCAACGCGCCGTCGGCACCGACCTGCGCCTGCCAGCCGGGCTCGACCACCGTGGTCGCGTTGCGCTCGGCGATGACTGCCGGACCATCGATGGTCGCGCCGGCAGCCAAGGATTCGCGCTGGTGCAGTGCGGTCTGGCGCCAAGCATCGTTACTGCCGTCGTCCTGCGCGCAGTGCATCTGCACCAAGGCCAGCGGCGCAGGTGGTTTGGCCTCGGGTTCGCCGGCTCGGGGCGCTGGCCCGACTTCGTGTGAGCTGCCAACCGCCTCGACCGTGACCGCCTCGATCACCAGCGATCGTCCGGGCATGCCGAAGGAATAGCGCTGCAAATAGGCTGCCTCGAAGGCCGCGCGCATCGCCTCGACACCAGCCAGCGCCACCGGCAATGCGGTGTCGGTGCCCTGGTAGCGCAGCAGCAAGCGCTCGACACGGCGGATGCGATCGGCCGACACACCTTGGGCCTGGACCTCGGCTTGCGCGGCATCGCCGAGCAAGGCCAGGCGCTGGCGGGCCAGCGCCAGCCCATCGTCGCCGAGCGCCAGCTCGATCGAGGCTTCGCGCATCGCCGTCTGGTCGGCCAGGCCCATGCCGTAGGCCGACAACACCCCCGCCAGCGGGTGGATCAGCACCTGTCGCATGCCCAGCGCATCGGCCACCGCGCAAGCATGCTGGCCGCCTGCGCCGCCAAAGCACTGCAAGGTGTAAGCGGTGACGTCGTGACCGCGGGCCACCGAGATGCGCTTGATCGCATTGGCCATGTTGGCCACCGCAATCTGCAGCGCGCCAGCGGCCACATCTTCGGCCACCGCGGACCGGCCAGTGGCTTCGGCAATGCGACGGGCCAACTCGGCAAAGTGAGTCCGCACCACGTCGGCATCCAATCGCTGGTCGGCGCCAGGGCCGAACAAGGCCGGAAAGTGCGCCGGCTGGATCCGACCCAACATCACGTTGGCATCGGTCACTGTCAGTGGCCCGCCGCGCCGATACGCCGCCGGGCCAGGATTGGCGCCTGCCGACGAGGGCCCGACGCGCAGCCGCGCGCCATCAAAACCGATGATCGACCCGCCACCTGCGGCAACAGTGTGGATGCTCATCATCGGCGCGCGCATCCGAACCCCTGCGACCTGGGTGTCGAAAGCGCGCTCGAACTCGCCCGGCTGGCCGTCGGCACCCACCGCGTAGTGCGACACATCGGTCGAGGTGCCGCCCATGTCAAAACCGATCAGCCGGCCATGGCCTGCCGCCAAACCGGTGCGTACCATGCCGACGATGCCGCCGGCCGGACCGCTCAGGATCGCGTCCTTGCCCTGGAAGCGCTGGGCCGAGGTCAGCCCGCCTGAGCTTTGCATCAGGTACAGCGGCACACCAGGCATCTGCGCCTCGACCTGGGCGACGTAGCGACGCAGGATCGGCGACAGGTAAGCGTCGACCACGGTGGTGTCGCCGCGCGGGATCAGCTTGATCAACGGGCTCACCTTGTGCGAGACGCTGACCTGGGTGAAACCGATCGCAAGCGCGATGCGTTCAGCGGTCAGCTCATGCTCAGGGCTGCGCCAGCCGTGCATCAAGACAATCGCGCAAGCGCGGATGCCGGCGTCGAATACCGGCTGCAGGTCGCGCCGCAGCGCGGCTTCGTCCAAGGCCTGCAGCTGCTGCCCCTGCGCGTCGAGCCGCTCATCGGCCTCGACCACTTGTTCGTAGAGCAGCTCAGGCAGCACGATGCGGCGGTCGAACAGCCGCGGTCTGGCCTGGGTGGCAATGCGCAGTGCATCGCGAAAGCCCCTTGTGATCACCAGCACAGTGCGGTCGCCGCGGCGCTCGAGCAGCGCGTTGGTGGCCACGGTCGTGCCCATCTTCACGCAGTCGACCTGGGCCGGCGTGATCGCTTCGCCGGGCTGCAAACCGAGCAAGCGCCTGATGCCCTCGACCGCGGCATCCGGGTAATGCTCGGGGTCCTCGCTGAGCAGCTTGACGGTGGCCAGGCTGCCATCGGGCCGGCAGGCGACGATGTCGGTGAAGGTGCCGCCGCGGTCGATCCAGAACTGCCAGCGGCGCGGCTCAAACGGTGGCTGGATTGCGGTCGGGTTGCCAATGTTCATCAATCTGATCGGGCCCGTCAGCCCGCTCCGGTGGAAGACTTGCAGTATCGGCCACCCAGGCCTTGGCCAGGGTCTTGCTTGGATTCAGCACATAGACCATGGCATGCTGCCTAGCAGACGTTATCCTCGACACCCTCAGACTGCCCAGGAGCCCACAGATGTTCAAGCGATTCCTCACCCAAACCGCCGCAGCGACGGTCACCGTTGTCGGCCTGGTCGCCGCCAGCCTGTCCAGTGCGCAGGCACAGACCAAATGGGACTTGCCAGCGGGCTACGCGGCGAGCAACTTCCACACCGAGAACCTGACGCAATTCGCCGCCGATGTCGACAAGGCCAGCGGCGGCAAGCTCAAGATCACCGTGCATGCCAACGCATCGCTGTTCAAGGCCACCGAGATCAAGCGCGCGGTGCAAGGCGGGCAGGCACAGATCGGTGAGATCTTGCTCGCCAATTTCAGCAACGAATGGCCGATCTACGCCGCCGACGGCCTGCCTTTCCTGGCCGACAGCTACGACGAGGCGGCCAAGCTCTACAAGGTGCAAAAGCCACTGCTCGAGAAGAAGCTGGCAGAGCAAGGCATGCTGATGCTGTATTCGGTGGCTTGGCCGCCGCAAGGCATCTACGCCAAGAAACCGATCAACAGCGCGGCCGACCTGAAGGGCGTGAAATGGCGCGCCTACAGCCCCAGCACCTCGCGCATCGCCGAACTGGTGGGTGCACAGCCGGTCACCGTGCAGGCGGCCGAACTGAGCCAGGCCATGGCCACCGGCGTGATCGAGAGCTACATGTCATCGGGTTCGACCGGCTTAGATACCAAGACCTTCGAACACCTGAAATACTTTGTCGACACCCAGGCTTGGCTGCCGAAGAACGCGGTGCTGGTCAACAAGGCCGCATTCGACGCGCTGGACAAACCGACCCAAGCCGCGCTGCTCAAGGCCGGCGCCGATGCCGAGACCCGCGGTTGGGCCGTGTCCAAGGTCAAGAACGGTGAATACCTGGACCTGCTGAAGAAGAACGGCATGACGATCCTGCCGCCCTCGACGCAGCTCAAGGCCGACATGAAGAAGGTCGGCGACACCATGCTCAAGGAGTGGCTTGAAAAAGCCGGTCCGGAAGGCAAGACACTGGTCGACGCTTTCCTGAAGTGACCACCCCTGCCGTCCGGCGCGCCCTAGACGCCTTGTTCGACGGCGCAGCGGCGCTGGCCGCGCTGTGCATGGTGGCGCTGCTGGTGATGGTGATGCTGGGCATCGTCGGCCGCTTGCTGCACTTTCACGTGCCGGGCACCGACGCTTACGCCGGCTACCTGATGGCGGGCGCGGGCTTTCTGGCGCTGGCCCACACGCTCAAGCGCGGTGAGCACATCCGCGTGACCTTGCTGCTAGGCGCGCTGAAAGGCCGCGCCAAGCACGCGCTCGAACTGTGGGCGCTGACCGGCGCGTCGGCACTGGCCGCGCTGCTGGCGTACTACAGCGTTCGGCTGGCCTGGCAATCGCACAGCTTCAACGACATTTCGACCGGCAACGACGCCACGCCGCTGTGGCTGCCGCAGATCGCGATGGCCGCCGGCACGCTGATCCTGCTGCTGGCACTGCTCGACGAGTTGGTGCTGGAGTGGCGCGGACTGCGCGTCGCGCCCGTCAGCGACGAGATGCTGCACAACGAATGAAACCGCCATGAACGACCTGCTGATCACCACGCTGCTGATCGCAGCCCTGTTCGCGATACTGGGCAGCGGCGTCTGGATCGGCCTGGCATTGTCGGGTGTGGCATGGATCGGCATGGAGTTGTTTTCCAGCCGGCCCGCGGGTGACGCGATGGCCGTCACCATCTGGGGCTCGTCGTCAAGCTGGACCCTGACCGCGCTGCCGCTGTTCATCTGGATGGGCGAGATTTTGTTCCGCACCCGCTTGTCCAACGACATGTTCCGGGGCCTGTCGCCCTGGGTCCAAGCCCTGCCCGGCAGACTGCTACACACCAACGTGATCGGCTGCGCCATCTTCGCGGCGGTGTCGGGATCTAGCGCGGCGACTTGCGCGACCATCGGCAAGATGACCTTGCCCGAGTTGAAGCGGCGTGGTTACCCCGACGACATCTCGATCGGCTCGCTGGCAGGCGCCGGCACCTTGGGGCTGTTGATCCCGCCGTCGATCATCATGATCGTCTACGGGGTCAGCGCCGACGTGTCGATCGCCAAGCTGTTCATGGCCGGCGTGCTGCCCGGCGTGATGCTCGCCACGCTGTTCTCGGGCTACCTGGTGGTCTGGGCCCTGCTCAACCCTGGGCGCGTGCCGCCTGCCGACGCACCGATGAGCTTCAAGCAAAAGCTGTTCGAGTCGCGTCACCTGATCCCGGTTGTCGGTTTGATAGGCGCCGTGCTGGGTTCGATCTACTCGGGCGTGGCCACCGCCACCGAGGCCGCGGCAGTGGGTGTGCTCGGCTCGCTGGTGCTGTCGGCGCTGCAAGGCTCGCTGAACTGGGACAGCTTCAAGCAATCGCTGATGGGCGGCACCCGGCTGTACTGCATGATCGCGCTGATCCTGACCGGCGCGAGCTTTCTGACATTGGCGATGGGCTACATCGGCCTGCCCCGGCACCTGGCCGAGTGGATAGGCTCGTTGAGCCTGTCGCCGGTCGCGCTGCTGACCGCGCTGATGCTGTTCTACATCGTGCTGGGCTGCTTCCTCGATGGCATCTCGATGGTCGTGCTGACGATGGGCGTGATCCTGCCAACCGTGCAGAAAGCCGGCATCGACCTGCTGTGGTTCGGCATCTTCATCGTGCTGGTGGTCGAAATGGCGCAAATCACGCCGCCGGTGGGCTTCAACCTGTTCGTGCTGCAAGGCATGACGCGGCGTGAGATCGGCTGGATCGCCCGCGCCACGCTGCCGTTCTTCTTCCTGATGATCGCCGCTGTCGCGCTGATCTGGTTCTTTCCGGGCATCGTCACCTGGTTGCCACGGCAGATGGGCTGATCGACGCCTGGGCGTTGATCAGCGGGGCGCGGCGAGCCGATGCCGGCCTGCGCGGTGCTCCGTCACCGGCGGTGGACTGCACCCTCTCCAGCAAATGTGGCTTTGCCACTTTGCTTGATCCCCACGGGGGGCGGCCGGCTTCGGCCGGCCTTGGGGCGCTCAGCAGCCCGAGCATGGTCGACAACCAGCACAGCGACCCGGTGCTGCGACTGAGCAACCTGTTGGTGCTGAGAGGACACTATGTGCCATCGCCTGCGCTCTACACCCACCCCGAGGTGTCGCCGCTGTTTGCCGATTTCATCGGCTTCCCGCCGCTGTTGCTGCAGGCCGGTAGCTCCGAGTTGCTGCGCGACGAAGCGGTTCGCGTCGCGCACAAAGCCCATGCCGCAGGTGTCGATGTCGAGGTCGATCTGGCCCGAAACCCCGCATGTGTTCCAGGTCACGCCATTCCTGCCCGAGTCGGGGCGGGCGATCGAGCACATCGTGGATTTCGTCAGCCAGCGCACCGGCTGGCAGGCCTCACCAGGACGCTAGCGTCTTGACCACGAGTCGCGGCAATCCCTGACCACCTGCGCGAACAAACCCAGCACCGGAACGACCTGCAGCTTGCTGCGGACCGGCGCATCGGGTGCTAGCCGAAAGCTAGGCACACTGTCGGTCACCAGCACCCGAGACAGCGCCGGGTCGACCAGCGCCTCGGCAGCCTGACCGGTGAACAAGCCATGCGTTGCGCAGCCGATCACCTCGCGTGCGCCGACCTGGCGCAGGGCTTGCGCGGCTTGCCGCAAGGTCTGACCACTGGCGATCAAGTCATCGATCAACAGCACGGTCATGCCCTCGACCTCGCCGGCGACCAGACCGCGGCTGCTGAGCTGCCCGGCGCTGCGGCGCTTGTCGACCATCGCAAAACCAACCGGGCGTGCCAGGCGCTGCGCCAGCGACTCACGCCACAGCTGGGCGCGCTTGACGCCACCCGGATCGGGCGAGGCGACCGCCAGAGGTCGGTCGCCGACCCATGCCGACACGGCGGTATCGAAGACCCGATGCCCCGCCAAGTGCAGCGTCGGGCAACGGAAAGCGTTCTGGAAGGCGGCCAGGTTGTGCGCCTCGAGCACGACCAATTGGTCTACCCCGACGGCCTCGAACCACTGCGCCAGGTAGCGCGGCGCCACAGGATCGAAGGGCTGGGTCTGGCGGTCTTTGCGGCCGTAGGCCATATAGGGCACCAGCGCGGTCACGCGGGCCGCGCCGTGATCGCGCAAGGTCGCGACGAACATCAGCAATCGGCACAAGCGGTCGTGCGGGCTGAAGCGCGGGCTGCCGTGCAGGCTGGCCAGCACATAGACATCGGCGCCGCGCGGGTCGACCAGCGGCCGCAGCTTGTGCTCGCCATCCTCGAAGCTGCGATCCTCGTGCGGCGACAGCGATTCGTCCAGCGCGTCGGCGAGCGCCGACGCAAAACTGCATTCAGGGTCGATCGAGAACAGCAGCATGGACGCGTGGGTGACGGGCAGATTCAGGTTGACGCCGGACCCCAGGCCAATGTGCCCATGGCCGGAATCCGCAGCATCGGTTGGACTGGCGTCGGCAAGGGCGAGGTCTCGGCCGACTCGCGGTCGATACCGCTGCGGATCACCTCAGACAGGCCGGCGACCTGCCTGGCGCATGCCGCCGTCAGGTCGTCGAGTGAGACGATCCCGGTGAGCCGCCGCTCGCCATCGACGACCAACAAGCGGCGAACCCCGCTTTCCTGCATCGCCGCGATCGCCTGGTCGAGGTCATCATCTTCTGAAACGCTGGCGATACGGTGACTCGCCAGATCACCGATGGCCACCGCTGTGCCCGCCAGACCGCGTGCTAACACATCTATCACCAGGTCACGGTCGGTGACCACCCCCGTGACCCGCGGCCCCTCGGATGACTCGGTGGTGACGACCAGCGCGCCCACATGGTGTTCGCGCATCAACCCAGCAGCCTGGACCAGGCTGCTGGCGTGGTCGATGGTGACGATGCGGCGCTGGCAAATGCTTGCAATCTTCATGGTTTCTCCTTGGCAAGCCGGTATGAAAGTGGCTTGGCAAGTCATTGGGCTACGACGCGTCGATCGAAGCTTGAGAGCCGTCAATCGACTCAGCACCTAACCCATTAGCCGGCGCCATATGCGAACCTTGGGATTGCCAACCGAGACCATGTTCGGCGTGCACTCGGTGAAGACCCTCTCTGGACAAGCCAGGCGATCTGATACAGGATGACATAGACCACAACATTTGAAAAGCACGGCCAGACCAGCGCAACTGCAGCTACCTCTAGCCCAACGCTGCCACGGTCGATGCTACCCATCACAGGCCCAAGGAGACAAGTCATGAGCGAAACCACCGACACCGGTCGCCGCAATCTGCTGGTCAGCGCAACCGCCGGCGCCGCGATACTCGGATTTCCCGCACTGTCGCGCGGCCAATCCGATGTGATCCGGATTGGCCACCTGACACCGCGAACCGGTTTCCTCGGCCCGCTGGGTGAGTACGCGGTGCAAGCCGCTGATATGGCGGTGGCCGAGATCAATGCGGCCGGCGGCATCAACGGCCGCAAAGTCGAACTGCTCAAGGAAGACTCGGTCAACCCACAGACCGCGTCGACCAAGGCCGAGCGCATGATCGAGCGTGACAAGGTGTCGTGCATCATCGGCGAGATCTCGTCGGCTTCGGCGCTGACGATCAGCCAGGTCGCCGAACGCACCCGCACGCTGTTCATCAACACTGGCGCGAACTCCGACGAATTGCGCGGCAAGAGCTGCAAGAAATTCATGTTCCACATCGAGAGCCAGAACTCGATGTACGTCAAGACCTGCGGACGCTCGCTGATGGCGCAAGGACTGGTCAAGGGCAAGAAGTGGTTTTCGCTGACCGCCGACTACGCATTCGGCCACGACTTGCTGCGTGTCTCCAAGCGCTTCATGACAGCCAACGGCGGCGACTTCGCGGCCGACAAACTGGTCCCCACCGATGCGACCGACTTGTCGCCGCTGCTGCTCGAAATCCGCAACGCCAAGCCCGACCTGGTGATCTGCAACTTGGCAGGCAACCAAGTCACGAGTTTCCTCAAGCAGTACTCGGAGTTCGGCCTGGCATTTCCGGTGGCCGGCTTCGGCTTCGACACCGCGCTGGCCTGGGCGGCGGGTCGAGGCAACTTCCTAGGTACCTGGCCGGTGGTGTGGCACCACCTGATCGACACGCCGGCGACCAAGAAGTTTGTCGCCGACTTCACCAAACGCTACGGTCGTCCCCCGGAAAACCAGGCCTGGGGCGACTACAACGCGATCAAGCTCACCGCGCAGGCGATGATAGAGACCAAGTCGACCGACTCGATCAAACTCGTCGAGCACTTCGAAAAAGGCGCGAAGTTCGGCCTGATGAAGACGCGTGAGGGCTACTTCCGCAAGTCGGACCATCAGATGATGCACGAGATGTACACGGTGCAGGCGCTGCCGGTCTCGGAGATCAAGAACAACTACGACATCTTCCGCTCATCGGCGCCAGTGCCCGCGGCCAACGAATCGCTGGAGGTGATTGCAACCACGGCGGAAGAAGCCGAGTGCAAGATGAGCTGAACAGCGCAAAGGCCGACCCCTCGGCCTTTGCCATGACAGCCTGACCCCGCGCCCGCCCGCCAAGTGCTGTTCATCCAACAACTGCTCAACGGTCTGCTGGCCGGGGCCTATTACCTGCTGATAGCCCTCGGCCTGTCGCTGATCTTCTCGCTCGGCGGCATCGTCAACCTGGCGCACGGTGCGTTCTACGCGATAGGCGCTTACCTAGCCGTGAGCATTGGGCAGTCGCTCGGGTTCACCGGTGCGGTGCTGCTGTCGCCGCTGGCGGTCGGCGGCTTGGGCGTGCTGGTCGAGCGGCTGCTGTTTCGACGCTTCTACAAAGCAGACCCGGCGCTGTCCTTGCTGCTGACCTTCGGCCTGGCGATGGTCGCCGAGCAGACGCTGCGCATGGTCTACGGCGCGCCGCCGCTGGCGTGGTCGATACCGCAGGAACTGCGCGGCCAGATCTTCATCGGCGACTTCGTCTACCCGCGCTACCGCATGCTGCTGCTGATGGTCGCTGCGGGCTGTGTTGCCGCACTGTGGTACCTGCTGCAGCGAACGCCGTTCGGCCGGGTGGTACGGGCCGGCGTGCAGAACCCCGACATGGTGGGGGCGCTGGGCATCTCGCTCGAACCCTATATGGCGGCGATCGCTTTCCTGGGCGTGGGCCTGGCCGGGTTGGCGGGCGTGATGTTGGCGCCCATCTTCGCGATCCACCCGGCGATGGGCGCCGAGATCATCACCTCGGCCTTTGTGGTGGTCGTGATCGGTGGCCTGGGTTCGTTCTGGGGCGTGGTGCTGGCCGCGCTGGTCGTGGGACTGACCAAAGGCGTGGTCACGGCACTGGGCTATTCGCAGTACTCCGAGGCCGCGATCTACCTGCTGATGCTGCTGGTGCTGCTGGTGCGCCCACGCGGCCTGTTCGGCGACCGCATCCAGCGCTTCGAGTAGCCATGCCTCAGAAACGCGACCTCCTCGTTGCCGCGCTGGCGCTGCTGCTGCTGCCTTTCGCGCTGTCACTGCTGGGCCTGGGCGTGACATCGGCCACCGAGGTGGTGATCTTCGCGCTGGCCTGCATGGGCCTGAACATCCTGGTCGGCTATTCCGGCCTGACCTCCTTTGGCCACGGGGCCTGGTTCGGGCTGGCGGCCTATGCGGCGGCAATGGTCCAGCGCGACCTGTTCCCAGGCGCTTTCTTCGTCCCGTTAGCGCTGGGCCTGGCGCTGGTCGCGGCCATCGCCTGGGCTTTCGGCTTTCTGATCTTGCGTCGGCGCGGCGTGTATTTCTCGCTGCTCACGCTCGCGCTGTCGGCGATGTTGTACTCGGTGGCGTTTCGCTGGACCGATTTCACCGGCGGCGAAAACGGTCTGGGCGGCATCGTCAGGCCGACGCTGGGCGGCTTGTCGTTTGACAGCGCTGCAGCCTATTACGCGATGGTCGCGGCGATCAGCTTCGCCGCGCTGCTGGCGCTGTGGCGCTTCCACCGCTCGCCGCTGGGGACCGTGCTGGTGGCGATTCGGGAGAACGAGCAGCGCGCGCGCTTCGTCGGTTACCCGACCAACCGCGTCAAGCTCACCGCATTCGTCGCCTCAGCCAGCCTGACCGGACTCGCCGGCATGCTGCTGGCATTCAACAACCGCATGACCTCGGCCGAGCCGATCTCGGTCGCGTTCTCGGGCGAGTTGCTGGCGATGGTGATCATCGGCGGCATGCGGTCCTTCCTGGGGCCAGCGCTGGGGGCTCTGTTCTTCGTGATCTTCCGCGACTCGCTGTCGCGCGTGACCGAGAACTGGTTGCTCTTCTTCGGTCTGCTGTTCGTCGCCTTCATCGTCTTCTCGCCAACCGGTCTGGTCGGTTTGTACGAGCGCGCCACAGCGCGCTGGCGCAAATCGGTCGAGGACGACGCGGCGATGGCGCTGCGCCTGCCAGGTCTGGTGACGCTGCCCGACTTCCTGCAGCCGGCGCGAGGCGGCCCCGAGGAGGTGCTGGTGGCCACGGGCCTGGCCAAGAGCTTTGGCGGCATCCAGGCGATCAAGAACATGTCGCTGCGCCTGCGCGACCGCAAGCTGCATGCGCTGATCGGGCCCAACGGCGCCGGCAAGACCAGTGCCTTCAACCTGATATCGGGCCTGTTCGCGCCCGACCGCGGCACGATCACACTGGGCGGCCAGGCCATCGCCGGGCTCGCGCCCGAGCAAGTGACCGAAGCCGGCATCGGCCGCTCGTTCCAGATCACCAACCTGTTCGCGACCCTGTCGGTGGCCGAGAACGTGCGCTTGGCGATCCAGGCGAGGCATCCCCAGCGCTTCGCGCTGTGGGCCGATGCGGCCTCACTGCACGATGTCAACCGCGACGCCGCCGAGGTGGTTCGCACGATGGGGTTGGCCGGCGTCGAACAGGCGCAGGCCTCGTCGCTGTCCTATGGCGGCCAACGCCTGCTCGACATGGCACTCGCGCTGGCCACCCGGCCGCGCTTGCTGCTGCTAGACGAACCGCTGGCGGGGCTGGCAGCGGCCGAGCGCGAACGCGTCGGCAGCCTGATCAAGCGCATTTCGGCCGACCTGCCGGTGCTGCTGGTCGAACATGACATCGACCGGGTGTTTGCGCTGGCCGACAGTGTCACGGTGATGAACGACGGTGAGGTGCTGGTCGACGGCAGCGTCGACGATGCGCGCGACTCGGCGCAGGTGCAAGCGGTCTACATCGGTGCGGGCTCGCATGCGCTGGCGGCCGTCGAGCGACCGAGCGCAGCGCGCGACACCATCCTGCTAAGGGTCGAAGGCGTGAACACCTTCTACGGCAAGAGCCACATCCTGCGCGACGTCAGCTTCGAACTGCACGACAACGAGATTGTTGCGCTGCTCGGGCGCAACGGCGCGGGCAAGTCGACGCTGCTCAAGACCATCATCGGCATCAGCCCGCCGGCCAGCGGCCAGATCACGCTGGGGACCGAAACCTTGGCGCGCCGCCCATCGGCCGAGATCGCGCGCCGCGGCGTGGCCTATGTGCCGCAGGGTCGGGGCTTGTTTGCTGGCATGTCGGTGGCCGAGAACATGGAGTTGGGGCGCCTGAAGCGGCGCAACAACGCCGGCATCCACTGGGAAGAGGAGAAGATCTTCGGCTTCTTCCCGCGCATCAAGCAGCGCTGGCGCTCGCCTGCGGACTACCTGTCCGGCGGCGAGCAGCAGATGGTCGCGGTGGCCCGGGCGCTGTCGGGTGACACCCGCGTGCTGCTGCTCGATGAGCCCTTCGAGGGTCTGGCACCGGCCATCGTCGAGGAGTTGTTCGAAGCCTTCGACAAGCTGCGCCACGAGGTGGCGATCCTGATCGTCGACCACCACCTCGACCTGGCGCTCGCGCTGTCGGACCGCACCGTCGCGCTGGAGCGCGGCGCGGTCACTTACCTGGGTCCGTCGGCCGAACTGTCGCGCGACCTCGAGTTGCGGCGCAAGGTGTTGTGGCTTTAGTCGGCAGCTGAGCCAGCCTGGGCCCGCAGGCTGCGGGCCCAGGCCATCAGGTCAGTAGGTGCCGGGGTAGGCGCCGCCGTCGAGCAGGATGTTCTGCCCGGTCATGTAGCCGGCATGGGCGCTGCACATGAAAGCGCAGAACGCGCCGAACTCTTCGGCCGAGCCGAAGCGCTGGGTCGGGTTGAGCTTGCGGCGCGAGGCCAGCACGGCCTCGATCGGCTGCCCGCTTTTTTGCGCCGCACCCGCCATCGTGGTGCGCAGCCGGTCGGTGTCGAACGGACCAGGCAGCAAGCCGTTGATCGTCACATTGCGCGAAGCCAGCGCCGTCTGACGCGCAACACCGGCGACAAAACCGGTCAAGCCTGACCTGGCGCCATTGCTCAGGCCCAGGATGTCGATAGGCGCTTTCACCGCAGCCGATGTGATGTTGACGATGCGGCCGAAACCGCGCTCGGCCATCGAGTCGACACATGCCTTGATCAGTTCGATCGGTGTGAGCATGTTGGCGTCCAAGGCCTTGATCCAGGCCTCGCGGTCCCAGGTCCTGAAGTCGCCCGGTGCCGGGCCACCAGCGTTGTTGACGAGGATGTCGACTTGCGGACAAGCTGCCAGCGCCGCCGCCCTGCCTTCGGGCGTGGTGATGTCGCCGGCCACCGTGATCACCTTGACGGCAGGGTTGATGCCCCGCAGTTCGGCCGCAGTCGCCTGCAGCGCTTCGTCGCCGCGTGCTGTGATGACGACGTTGCAGCCTTCGCGAACCAGCGCCTGCGCGCAACCCTTGCCCAGGCCTTTGCTGGCCGCGCAGACCAATGCCCACTTGCCTGAAATTCCGAGATCCATTCGTTTTCTCCTGGGGTTTGAACCGGACTGTGCCACGGCGACACGACAAGCGCAGGCTTGTCTGCCCGGCGCTCCAGCGGCCATTGTCGACGGCGAACGACTTTCGCGGCAGGCCAGTGCTTGCGCACCAGACCGATATAGTCCGGCAAGGGGTTGCGAGCAATCCGCGAAGCTTTGCAGTTGTGGGCTGAGCCACTACAAACAGCGCCCATGAAAATAACCGTCGCACCAGCTCGATTGCAGGCCGAAGCACTGACCTTAAGCGGGAGTCCGGCGTGAACCGCTCAGGCAAGCGCCGACAGCTGCTGGCTTGGCTGTCCACCGCAGCACTCGGACCGGCCTGGGGCGCCGCGCTGGCCAAGGCGCCGCAACGCTTTCCGACCCGACCGATCAATCTCTGGCTGCCCTGGCCAGCAGGCGGTGCCACCGACCTGAGCTTTCGCGTGCTGTGCGAAGCCGCGTCGCGCCAGCTCGGCCAGAAGATCTTGGTACAGAACCGCGGCGGGGCCGGCGGCACGCTGGCCATGCCCATCCTGCAGCAGGCCGCGCCCGACGGCTACACGCTGGCCCAGATGCCGCAGACCGTGCTGCGCGCGCCCTGGACCCGCAAGGTGCTGTGGGACCCGATACGCGACACCACGCCCATCATCCAGCTCTCGGGCGTGACCTTCGGCATCGTCGTGCCAGCGGCCAGCGGCCTGCGCAGCTTGGACGACTTGTTCACCTATGCCCGCACCCACCCTGGCGCGCTGACCATCGCCACCAACGGCGCCGGCACCACGCCGCATGGGGTGGTCGACGAGTTGTTCGGCAAGCGGGGATTGAGCTACATCCACGTGCCTTACAAAGGCACAGCCGAGCAGATGATCGCGGTCTCGTCGGGCCAGGTGATGGTCGGGGTCAACTCCAACGGCTTCGCGCCCTTCGTCGACAGCGGCCGGCTGCGCCTGCTGGTGACCTTTGGCGAGTACCGCACCAAGCGCTGGCCCAGCGTGCCCACGCTGCAAGAGCTGGGTCACGGCATCGTCGCGAGCTCACCCTACGGCATCGCCGGGCCTGCCGGCATCCCGCCGCATGTCGTGCAGATCCTGCACGACGCCTTTCGCAGCGCGATGAACGCCCCCGAACACCTGGCCGAGCTGGCGCTCTACGACCAGGAGATCAGCTACCTGGGCCCGGAAGACTATGCCCGCTCGCTGCGCGCCGCCTACGAGAGCGAGCGGCGGGTGGTCGAACGGCTGGGGCTGGCTGGCGCCACCGATTGAGCCCGCGGCACTGAGCGCCCCGAGGCCGGCCGACGCCGGCCGCCCCCCATGGGGGGTCAAGCAAAGTGGCCAAGCCACATTTACTCGAGAGCCCTCAACGCTCAAGCTTCAACGGTCAAACAGCTTGACCAGCAGGTATCCAGGCCACGGCATCGGGCAGTTTGCAGGACCCGATCGAGCGAGTGCCGGCGCCGATCAGCCGACATCGCCAAAGCATGTTCGTCGACCCGCATCACCGAGACGGTCATGGGTGGGCCTCCCGCAGCACGCTCTTCGTACACCAGGTGCTCCTGAAACTGGCCGACAGCCGCAGACCGGGGTTTGCGCTGCCGGCTTGCAAGGGCTCGCAGCAAAGCTCGCCGCCCTGGGCCCAAACCCGCGCCTGGATGCCGGAGATGCCCTTGCCGCGCTGGCTCACTGCCTCGGCATCAATCAGGCCGACGCCGTCGTCGCTGGCCGACCAATCGATGCGCAGCGGCGCGCCAGGCCTGGTGTCGCCCCGGCAACTGAGCGCCAGCGTCGCAACACTGGCCTGCGCATGGCGGGCGACATTGGTCAACGCCTCCTGGCTGATGCGGTAAATCGCCAGCGCCAGCGAGCCCGTCAGCCGCAAGTCCTCTGCGGCATCGTCGTTGGGCCAGGCGATGGGCTGGCCGTCCGAATCCAGCCAGCGCAGATCGAGCCGGCAGACCGTAGCCTGCCCACGACCAGGCTGGATCCAGCTGGCCACCAGCGCGCGCAACAAGGAGACCAGTCGCAACAGGCTCTCGCTGTGGGCATCGTCGTCGTGACCAAAGGGCTGCAGCCGCGACAGCAGCGAGCGGATGTCTTGCTGGACCAGCGCGCACTGTCGTGCCATGCCCTCGACCACCGGCATGAGCAAGGGCTGTCCTGCAACTTGGTGCGACAGCCAGACCGCATCCAAGCGCAAAGCCGTCAGGCGCTGCCCGAACTCGTCGTGCAGTTCGCGCGCCAATCGGGCGCGCTCGTCCTCCTGCAGCGTCAGCACTTGCTGGCTGAGCAGGCGCCGCTGTGCTTGTGCGGCATCGAGCGCGCCACCCAGATGGCGCAAGGCTGAAGCCAAGGTCTCGAGTTCGCGAACCGGCATCGCCGGCAAGGCCTGAACAGCCTGGGCATCATGGCCTTCGATGCCGTCGATCGCCGCCAGCAAGCGGTCCAACGGCGCCAGTGCCCGGCGAAGGTTCCAGCGCATCGCCAGCAGCAGCCCGGCGATGCAGGCCAGCAGCAGCGCCAGCGTGCCGACCAGGTTGACCATCGCCTCGCGGCGTTCGCTCTCGTGCGATGCCGTCAGCGTGACGGTCCAGCGCGCGCCGCCAGGCCGCAGCAGGTCCCAGCTGACCTGACGCGCGTCAGGCGCCGAGAGCAAGCGGCGATGCAGTGCCAGCAGTCCGTCCAGCGCTGTGGTCGGCTGCGGCGCTGGTGGCACCAGCAGCAATCGGCCGTCGCCGTCTTGCACGCTGAGCAGCAGATGGCGCGGCGGGTGATCGGCCAAGAGCTTGCGCAGCTCGCCCAAAGCGGCGGCGTCGTCGAGCGGCGCCGCAGCAGTCAGTTTGGCCATCCATTGGGCCAGCGTGACCGCAGCATCGACCTCGTCGTCGATGTCCGCGCCCATGCGCGCCAGACCCAAGCCTAGCGCCAACAACAGCACCGCTGCGGCAACTGAGCCGGCTCGCCGCATCACCAGGCGCGGTAGGTCCAGCTGCATGCATCAATCCGGCCGAACGGTCGCCATCAGTTCACCAGCGATGCTGCCAGCGCAGCGACACCAGCGCGCTGCGCGGCGCACCGGGCTCGAAAAAGCGGCTGTTGCCGTCGTTGACGATCACGCTGCCGACGAATGCCTTGTGAAACAGATTGTCGATCCGCGCCAGCGCCTCGATCGAGTCCTGCGCACCCAGCGGCAGGCTGCCACTCCAGCGCAAGTTGGCCAGCGCATAGCCTGCCGCCACGGCGCTGTTGGTGTCGTTGGCCAGCGTACGCGCGATGCCGCGCCACTCCAGCCCCAGCTCGCCTGGAAATCCGGCCAAGACCGTACCCGGTCGCCAAGCGGCCTCGGCCCAGCCGGTCGCCTTTTGGGTGCCCGAGATCTGGTTGCCAGCCCGCACAGTGGCCGCGTTGCTGGTGGGGCTGCAAGGTGTGCCGGTACAGGTCGGAAAGCTGTCGAGGTACTGCGCATGCAGCAGTGACAGCGCCGCCTGCAGGCGCAGGCCGGGCGCCGGGCGCCACAAGCCTGAGAGTTCGGCGCCGTAGCGCTGGGTGCGCCCGACATTTTGGTAAATTGAGCGACCGCCGCCGTTCGACAGCACACCGATCTCGTTCGATGTGGCGACCTTGAACAACGCGGCGTCGAGCTCCAGCGCCGCGCTGCGCCATTTGGCACCGAGCTCAAGTTGACGGCTGGTTTGACCTTTGAGCGCGTTGTTGAATCCGCCCGCCGACGCCGTGCTGTAAGCCAATTCGCCCAAGGTGGGCGATTCGAAACCGCGCGCCGCACTGGCATGCAGAGCCCAAGCGGGCGCAGGCGTCCAGCGCAGGCCGAGCACCGGGTTGGCGTAGGCGTAGGACAACTTGCCAGAGTCGTCAGGGTTGGCAGCGCTGACGGCAAAGCGATCCTCGGTGCTGAGTTCGACCCGACCTGCGCGCATGCCGCCGGTCAGGTCCCAGCCTTCGGCAAACGGCCTGCGCGCTTGCACGAAACCGTCGGTGGTGGTGGCATGGTTGAGCTCGTTGCGTCGCAGCTTGCCGGTGATGCCCAGCACGGTCGGCGTGGCCAATGGGCCGCTGAAGTTCTCGTAGCCCTGGCGGTCGTCGCGCAGTGATTCGACGCTGACGCCGGCGACCAGGTCGGTGGCGCCGAGTTGCAGCGTCAGCTTGCCTTCGACGCCGCCGTAGAGTCGGTCGAAATCGACCACGCCACCGCCGCTCTTGGCATTGGCTTGAGCAGTCGGCGTGATCGCCTGCCACTGCGTGACACCACGCGAGCCGTGGTAGACCGTCAATAAACTCTCACGCAACGCGCTGGCGTCGCCAAAATCATGACGCCAGTTGACCCCGGCCTGGGTCTGGCGAATCGTCTTGCGGGTGTCGTAAGCCAGCGCTTCAGGCGTGGTCTGCCGCGGGTTGGTGGCATGCTGCGCTGCGGTCAGCCCCAGCGGGTCCTGCGCCCGCTGATGGTGGTCGGACACCAGCAGCGTCAGCTTGTCGGCGCCGCCCTGCCAGCCCAGCCGCAGGTTGCCCAAGCTGCGATGCGCAGCACTTTGGGGTCGGAAACCATCGACATCCAGGTCGGCGTAGCTGGCGCGCAGGTCGAAGCCGCCGTCCAGTGGGCTGGCAACGCCAAAGCGTTGCTGGCGCAGACCGAAACTGCCGGCATCGAGCGACAACTCGGTCTGGGCCTGCTTGACCGGCGCCGAGAACATCGCGATCACGCCACCGGCGGCATTGCCATACAGCACCGAGAACGGCCCGCGCAGCACCTCGATGCGTTGCGCCGCAGCGAGGTCAAAATGCGCCGCCTGGCCTTGACCGTCGGGCATCGTCGCGGGGATGCCGTCGGCATAAAGCCTCAGCCCGCGAACGCCGAAAGCCGCCCGGGCGCCAAAACCGCGCGAGCTGATCTGCAAGTCCTGGGCGTAGTTGTTGCGGTTGTTGACCACCAGCCCCGGCACCCGGGCCATCACCTCGGACAGGTTGAGCATCGGCCCAGCGTCACGCAGCGCCGAGGCGTCGACGACGGTGATGGCGAATGGTGCGTCGAGCACTTGCTGCGCCCGTGCCGAGCCGGTGACGACGACCTCGGCGGCCCAGGCTGTTGGCAGCTGCCAAGCCACCAGACAAGCCACCAGACAAGCCGCAACACAGGGCTTGGTCAGGCGAATCAACATTGCAGCGGCGAGTTTCATGGCTGAAAGGGCGAAGGAGCGACTGCGCAGAACTGTTTTCCAATCCTGTGTTTTCCAGCACGCGACTTCAGGTCGGCTCATGGCCGAAACAGCCAAAATTGTCCGCCAGCAACGGGCTCCACTACACCGCGCAGCTGCGAAATCCGACAAACAACTCGTCGCGCTCGGGGGCTGCGAAGCGGCGGGCTTGCGGGTGGCGAAGGCGCGGACTGCCCCAAGCCGAAGCACCCCGCAACACGCGCCAGCCCGTTACAAAGTCCTGCGCATCCAAAGCCGCCGGTCCGCCCGGATTCCCAGGGTAAGGCCCGGCCTGGCCAGCCACCCACTCCAGCAATTCACCCCAGGCAAAGCCGCGGGCGCTGGCAGTGGTAGCCGCCAAGGTCCATTCGGCCTCGGTGGGCAAGCGTCGCCCGGACCAGTTGCACCAGGCGATGGCCTCGTGCGCACTGACATGCACCAGTGCTTGTGCCAGCGGCAGTCGCTGCAGTCGGCCCTGACGGCGCGCCAGCACGCCGCCTGCCATTTGCTCAACATAGCGCGGCGAGCGCCTGGTGCTGGCCGCCAGCGCCGTCCAACCGGCCTGGGTCCACCAGCGCCTGTCGTCGTAGCCACCGTCATCGACAAACTCGACAAATTGCGACCAGGTCACGGGCTGCGCATCGATCTCGAATTCAGGCACTTGCACCTGGTGCGCCCACCTCTCGGCGTCAGGCACAGCGCCACCCGGGGGCGAACCCAGCATCAACATCTGACCCGGCAGGTGCAGCGGGTCGCGACGGCTACGACTCGGCAAACTGGGCCACAAGCCGCGCTCCATCAAGGTTTGGTAGCGCTCTGGCCCCAACGCCAAGCCCTGCACCAGCACGGCCAAGGTCTCGCCCAGCCTGTCCTCGTTGAGCAGCGCCATGCGAAACACATGCAAGCCCTGGTCGCCTGGTTCTGCCTTGTCGAGCAAGTCGAGCGTGGTCTCCAGCGTCAGCGCCAGAAAGGCTTGCAGCTCGTCGAGCCTGGGCGGAGACTGCTGCCAGCGCTGCGAGCGACCACTGGCTCGGGCACCGAACCAGCCGTCGGCGCGCGGCTCGACGGACGCCAAGCGCAGCCCTGCCGGGTCAGCAGCTTCGCCGCGGCCTCGTTGCACATGGCGGGCGACCCAGAACTCCTGGAACCAGGCCGCTTGCCCCGCCAGCCACCAAGGCGGGTCAAAGCCATCGAAGGCCAAATCCAGCGGCAGACCTTCGAAAGCCGCCAGCCAACCCAAGGTGCGGTTGCGAGCGTCCATCAGCGCCAGCGACAGCAGCCCGGCATCGGCCCGGCGCATGGCCTGCGCGTCGTGCACCGCGGCGTCGATCAAGCCAGCGCCCATGCTCACAGCGCCATGCTCCACAACCCAGGCAAGCGAGCGCTGCTCACCCGTTGACCGCTGGCTTGACCAGCGAGAGGTGGCCACCGAAGCGCTTGCGTACCGCGGCCTCGATGCCTGCGGCATCCAGGCCCAAGCCCATCAGCAGCTTGCTTACATCACCGTGCTCGATGAACTCATCGGGCAAGCCCAGATGGAGCAGCGGCAGCGTGAGGCCCGCGGCCGCCAGGCATTCACCGACGGCGCTGCCGGCACCGCCGCTGATCGCACCTTCTTCGACCGTGACCAGTGCATCGTGGCTGCGCGCGAGTTCCATCACCAGTGCGGCGTCGATCGGTTTGGCGAAACGCATGTTGGCCACGGTGGCGTCCAGCTTGTCTGCTGCAGCCAAGGCCGGGTACAGCAAGGTGCCGAAAGCCAGGATCGCAATGCGCCGGCCTGATCCAACCGGCAATGCGGATTGACGTCGCAATTCGCCTCGACCCCAAGGCAGTTCGGCAAGACCGGGCTCGACAGCCTTGCCGATGCCTGCACCGCGCGGGTAGCGCACCGCCACGGGATGATCCTGGCGGAATGCGCTGGTCAGCGCCTTGCGGCATTCATCTTCATCCGCGGGTGTCAGCACACTGAGGTTGGGGATGCAGCGCAGGTAGGCGATGTCGTAAGCCCCGGCATGGGTGGCACCGTCGGCGCCGACCAGACCGGCGCGGTCAAGCGCGAACACCACCGGCAGGTTCTGCAGTGCCACGTCGTGGATCAACTGGTCGTAACCGCGCTGCAAGAAGGTGGAGTAAATCGCCAGCACCGGTTTGAGCCCTTCACAGGCCAGGCCGGCGGCAAAAGTGACGGCGTGCTGCTCTGCGATGCCGACGTCGAAGTAGCGCTTGGGGTAGCGCTGCTCAAAATCGACCAAACCGGAGCCCTCGCGCATCGCCGGCGTGATGGCCACCAGGCGCTCGTCAGCCGCAGCCATGTCGCACAGCCATTGACCAAAGACCTGGGTGAAACTGAGCTTGGGCGCAGTCGTTGGTTTTTGCAGGCCAACGGCAGGGTCGAACTTGCTCGGCCCGTGGTAATTGATCGGGTCGGCTTCGGCCAGCTTGTAGCCGTTGCCTTTCTTCGTGATGACGTGCAGGAACTGCGGGCCAGGCCGGTCGCGCAGATTTTCTAAGGTCGGGATCAGTGCATCCAGGTCGTGGCCATCGATCGGCCCGACATAGGTGAAGCCGAGCTCCTCGAAGATGGTGCCAGGCACGACCATGCCCTTGGTGTGCTCCTCGAATCGGCGCGCCAATTCGTACAGCGGTGTGTTCTTCAGCACGCTTTTCGCACCTTCGCGAGCCGCGGTGTAGAAGTTACCGCTGATCAAACGCGCCAAGTGCTTGTTCAGCGCGCCCACTGGCGGGCTGATCGACATGTCGTTGTCGTTGAGGATCACCAGCAAGTCGGCCAGGCCCACGCCGTCGGCCGCCCCGCCATGATTGAGGGCCTCGAAAGCCATGCCGCCGGTCAAAGCCCCGTCGCCGATCACTGCCACCGCGCGGCGACGCTCGCCTTTGAGCTTGGCCGCATGGGCCATGCCCAGCGCCGCGGAGATCGATGTCGACGAGTGGCCGGTGCCGAAAGTGTCGTACTGGCTCTCGGCGCGGCGCGGAAAACCGCTGATGCCCCCTAATTGCTTGAGCGTGGCCATCGCCTCGCGCCGTCCCGTGAGGATCTTGTGCGGGTAGGTCTGGTGGCCCACGTCCCAGACGATACGGTCGTGCGGGGTGTTGAACACATAGTGCAGCGCAACCGTGAGCTCGATCGTGCCCAGGTTGGACGACAGGTGGCCGCCGGTCTTGCTCACCGTGCTCAGCACGAAGCTGCGCAGTTCGCCGGCCAGGCGTTCGAGTTCATTGCGCGACAAGCGACGCAGGTCGGCCGGTGCGTTGATGGTGTCCAACAAGGAAGAGGGCATGAGCGCTTTCTGGTCAGCTGTCGCGCTCGACCACCATGTCGGCGAGCAAGCGCAGCCGGCCTGCATCGGCAAGGCCACTGCGCATGAGTGCGTCTTGCGCCTGTCCATGCAGCGCATGCGCTTGGCGCCGCGCTTCGGTCAGACCGAGCACGGTGACGTAAGTGGGCT
This sequence comes from Aquabacterium sp., assembly GCA_044377715.1. GTDB lineage: Bacteria > Pseudomonadota > Gammaproteobacteria > Burkholderiales > Burkholderiaceae_C > Pseudaquabacterium. The sequence goes on along the minus strand of JBILYN010000001.1, from coordinate 12,616 downwards.
TGTTGGCGTGCAGATCCTTGCCCGCCGTCTTGCCCAGTTTTTCAGACGCCTGGGTGACGTCGAGGATGTCATCGATCACCTGGAAGGCCAGGCCGATCGCGTTACCGAATTCGGTCAGCGCGGCCCAATCTGATGCAGAGCAAGCGCCAGTGGCTGCGCCCATCAACACGCTGGTCCGCAGCAGCGCGCCAGTCTTGCGGTGGTGCATGTCGCGCAGACAGGCCTCGTCGAGGGTCATGCCGGTGCTGGCCAGGTCGATCGCCTGGCCGCCGGCCATGCCGTCATGGCCAGCGGCACGTGCCAACAACCCACAAAGCCTGGCTTGCAACTCGGGCGCCATGCCTTGCTCCGGTGTGAGCACCTCAAAAGCCAAGGCCTGCATCGCATCGCCGGCAAGCATTGCACCGGCCTCGCCAAAGCGCACATGGACGGTGGGCTTGCCGCGGCGCAGCACGTCGTTGTCCATGCATGGCATGTCGTCATGCACCAGCGAATAGGCATGGATCAACTCGACCGCCACCGCTGCCCGAAGCGCCGCTTCAACATGGCCATCCACCGCCTCGCAGGCCGCGAGCACCAGCAAGGGTCGCAGGCGTTTGCCGCCATCGAGCACGCCATAGCGCATCGCTTCGCCCAAGCCAGCAGGAGCGGATGAAGGCACCCACAGCGACAAGCGCTGCTCGACCATCGCCAGCGTTTCGAGCATCCAGCGGTCGAAAGCGTCCTGGGTCATGCCGGTGCCCGGCACCGCTGTGACGCATCGCCGCGCGCGAAGCTGACCGCTTCTAAGCAGTCGGGCTGGGTCATTGGCGATGCACAGAAGATCATGGGAAGCGGGCGCAAGGACAAGCGATAAGGTTCAACAACCGAAGGATTTTAGTCGCTGGCTGTGGTGGACTGACCACAGCAGCCGACTACAATTCCCGAATGCGGATCCTGGATTGGAACCGTTTTTCATCATTGTTGAACATGCCCATCCGCAGGGCCACCGGGTGGGAGGGTTTTTGACATCCTTGCTGGAGATCCCGGGGATCATGTCGAACCTGAGCGTCAGTCTCGAAGCTCTTGCGCGCGAACGTCTTGACGACGTGTCGGCCCGCTCGCAACTCTCCGTCACCACCTATTTTTCGGATGATTTGTTCCGTCGCGAGATGGAGCTGATCTTTCAGCACGGGCCCCGCTACCTGGGGCACGAGCTGTCAGTGCCGGAGGTGGGCGATTTCTATGCACTGCCCCAAGAGGGCGAGGGCCGGGCCTTGGTGCGCACGCCGCAAGGCGTGGAATTGGTCTCCAACGTCTGCCGACACCGCCAGGCGCTGATGCTGCGAGGACGCGGTCAGGTGCGCGGAGGCGCCGCTGGCCAGATCGTCTGCCCGCTGCACCGCTGGACCTACGACCTGAAGGGCAAGTTGCTGGGCGCCCCGCTGTTCGACCACGACCCCTGCCTGCACCTCAACAACTACCCCACCCGAACCTGGAACGGCATGGTGTTCGAGGACAACGGTCGTGACATCGAGACCGAGCTCGGCCATGTAGGACCGCGCGCTGATCTCGATTTCACGGGCTATGTGCTCGACAAGGTGCACCTGCACGAGTGCGCCTACAACTGGAAGACCTTCATCGAGGTCTACCTGGAGGATTACCACGTCGGACCGTTCCACCCGGGACTGGGCCGCTTTGTCAGCTGCGACGACCTGAAATGGGAGTTCAGCCGCCATCATTCGGTGCAGACCGTGGGCATCAACGATTCGCTGCGCCAGGCGGGATCACCGGCCTACAAGCGCTGGCATGAGGCGGTGCTGGCGCTGGGCAATGGCGCGCCACCCAAACAGGGCGCGATCTGGCTGACTTACTACCCGAACATCATGGTCGAGTGGTATCCGCATGTGCTGGTGGTCTCGACGCTCTACCCCAAAGGACCACAAAAAACGGTCAACATGGTGGAGTTCTACTACCCCGAGGAGATCGCCGCCTTCGAGCGCGAATTCATCGCGGCTGAGCAGGCCGCCTACATGGAGACCTGTGTCGAGGATGACGAGATCGCGCTGCGCATGGATGCCGGGCGCAAGGCGCTGATGGAACGCGGCGACGACGAGGCCGGCCCTTACCAGAGTCCGATGGAAGACGGCATGCAGCACTTCCACGAGTGGTACCGGCGCGTGATGGGCATAGGCCGCGCGCCCTGGTGATCGCGGAGGGCACGCTTATCGGCGTGCTCGCTGACGACATGCTTGGCCGACTTGCCCGCCAACGATCCCCTCGCCGGCCTTCAGCGCATCGCGCCACCTTGCCGACAGCGCGAAACCCTGTCATCGCGCCGCGACTTTTCGCAGCAGTTCAGCATGGCGTGCTCGGCGCGGCTCAGGCGGTCGAACAAGGCCAGCTCCATCGTGGACGCAGCGTCGGCTGAGGCCCGCGCGATGCGCTCGCCCTCCTCTGTCAGCACGACGTTCTGCGAACGGCGATCGACCTGGCTGCGCTCTCGCCTCAGCAGACCGCGCTCCTGCAGACGGTCCAGCAACATCGTCAGATTCGGCGCCGACAGCGCCAGCGCTTTGGCCAGGCGCTTGGGTGCGAGCGGACCATTGGCCAGGATCAACATCAGCAGCGAATACTCCACCTTGCGCAGGCCGAGCGGGTGACCGATATGGCGCTCAAACAAGTCGCCTGTGGTGACAGACGCCTGGGCGATGTGATAGCCCAGCACGCCGCTCAGCGGGCCCAGCGACAGCGCCGAAGCATCTGCCGGGCGCTCTGCAGCCGACGCAGGATCACGCGCCATGCCAGCAGGTCGCCCTGGTCGTCACCTTCAGCATGCCGGCCGCCTGACAGAACCACATCGCGCTTGAGCCCCCAGATCGCGTCAAGATGGCTTGCGCGCCGCGCCGAGGTAGGTCTCGATCACAGCTGGTGCAGTACGCCAACACCTTGCTGAAAGACCGCGTGCTGTTCGACAGCGATTACCCGCTGATCACGCCCGAGCGCTGGATGAAAGACTTCGACGAAGCCGGCTTCAAGGACAAGGTCAAACCGCTGATCCTGAAGGAAAACGCCAAGCGACTGCTGGGATTTTCCTGACGGTCTCAGCCGGCAGGACGCTCGTCCTGCCGCAGGCAAGCCCGTTGCAGAAACAAAAAAGAGCACCTGAGTGCTCTTTTTTGCCACCGCATTGAGGCGGTGAATCTGGCGTCCCCTAGGGGATTCGAACCCCTGTAATCACCGTGAAAGGGTGGTGTCCTAGGCCTCTAGACGAAGGGGACTGACATCTTTACCGACTTGAACAGCGCCACCTGAATTTTCCCAAGACACAAGTCCCAAGAAGATGGTGGAGGTAAACGGGATCGAACCGATGACCTCTTGCATGCCATGCAAGCGCTCTCCCAGCTGAGCTATACCCCCGTAGATACCGCACTCACTTTTTTTAAAGCTTGTACGTCATCACTTGCTGTTCAAGCGAGTCCATGACTGTAGCATGATTTTCATAGCGATTGCAAGCGGCTGAGTGCTGTCGATCGATCAAACAGCGCCACCACCGCATCAACCGATGGCGTCTGCGCCCGACCACACAGCAACAAACGCAGAGGAATCGCAAGCTGTGGCATCTTGAGCTGGTGTTCGGCCAGGCTGGACTTGAGGGCCTGGCCAATCGCCGCCTTGTCCCAATCACAGCCCGCCAGCCGATCGCGCAGCGCCACCAAGGCTGCGCGAACCGCATCGGTCAGCAGCGGCGCCAATTCGTCGGCCGGTGCTGCGACCGGCACAAAGTACATGCCCAGCCAGTCGGCCAACTCGACCGTCGTGTTGCAGCGGTCTTTGTAGAGCGCGCACATCGCCGCCAGCCGCTCATCCGCCGCCACCGTGACGCCACGGCTGGCCAGTTGCGCTGCCACCAGCCCTGCCAATCGGCCATCGTCGGCAAGCTTGAGATGCTGCGCATTGACCCAGGCCAGCTTGGCCGGATCCCATTGCGCCGGACTCTTGGCGAGGTGGCTGCCGTCAAACCAATCCACCATCTGCGCCAAGCTGAACAGTTCTTCGTCGCCATGACTCCAACCCAGACGCGCCAGGTAGTTGAGCATTGCCTCGGGCAGGTAGCCGGCCTGTTCGTAAGCGGTGACGCTGACCGCGCCGCGGCGCTTGGACAGCTTCTGACCGTCATCGCCCAGGATGATCGGGCAATGCCCGAATCGCGGCAAGGGCGCGCCCAGCGCGTTGAACAGGTTGATCTGCCAAGGCGTGTTGTTGATGTGCTCGTCGCCACGAAATACATGGCTGATCGCCATGTCCCAGTCGTCGACGACGACCGCAAAGTTGTAGGTCGGCACCCCGTCGGGACGCAGGATGATCAGGTCGTCGATCTCGTGGTTGGAGATGCTGATGTTGCCTTTGACCAGGTCGTCCCAGCTGACGATGCCGTCGACCGGGTTGGCAAAGCGCACCACCGGCTTGACGCCTGCAGGCACCGACGGCAGCTGCTTGCCCGGCGCAGGCCGCCAGCGGCCGTCGTAATGGGTCTTCTCGCCGCGCTCGCGCTGGGCTTCGCGCATCGCGTCAAGCTCCTCGGGCGTGCAGTAACAGCGGTAGGCGGTGCCGGCGGCCAGCATCTGCTCGACCACCACGTGGTAGCGGGCCAGCCGCTGCATCTGGTAGATCGGCCCTTCGTCATAGCCCAGCCCGAGCCAGCGCATCGAGTCGAGAATCTGGCTGACCGAGTCCTGGGTCGAACGCGCGACATCGGTGTCCTCGATGCGCAGCACAAACTCGCCACCAAAGTGTCGGGCATAGGCCCAGGAGTAGAGCGCAGTGCGCGCCGTTCCCAGGTGAAGAAAACCGGTCGGCGACGGCGCGATGCGGGTCCTGACAAGGCTTGTCGAAGCCATCACAGCGTCACCAGGCCACGCAGCAGGTCGGCCTTCAAATCCTCGACATCGTCGAGACCGACCGCGACCCGGATCAAGCCCTGCGCAATGCCTGCCGCCTGGCGCTGGACCTCGGTCAGCCTGCCGTGTGAGGTGCTGGCCGGGTGGGTGATCGTGGTCTTGGTGTCGCCCAAATTGGCCGTTATCGAGCAGACCTGGGTGTGGTCGATCACGGCAAAGGCATTCGCCCGTGCCGCGACCGCGCCCTCGCCCCGGACCACAAAGCTCAACACCGCACCCCCGAGGCCGGCTTGCTGAGTCATCGCCAGCGCATGCTGTGGATGCGAGACCAAACCAGGGTAGTAGACCCTCGCGACCTGCGCTTGTGACTCCAGCCAGGTCGCCAGTTGCAAGGCGCGCGCACTTTGCTCGCGCATTCGGATCGCCAGCGTCTCCATGCCCTTGAGCACGACCCAGGCGTTGAACGGCGACAGGCTCAGGCCGCAAGATCGCATCACCGGCACAAACTTCTGCTCGACCATCTCAGCCGATCCGCAGATCGCGCCGGCGATCACCCTTCCTTGGCCATCGAGGTACTTGGTGCCGGAATGGATGATGAAATCGGCGCCGTACTCGGCCGGTCGCTGCAGCGCCGGCGAGCAAAAACAGTTGTCCACCGCCAGCCAGGCGCCGCAGGCATGGGCGATCTCGGCCAGCGCGCGGATATCGCAGACCTCGGTCAGCGGATTGCTCGGCGTCTCGGCGAACAGCAAGCGGGTGTTGGGCTGGATCGCCGCGCGCCACTCGGCCAGATCGGTCTGCGAGACAAAAGTGCTTTGAACACCGAACTTGCCAAACTCACTTTGCAGCAGCTTGATCGTCGAACCGAACACGCTGCGCGAGCACACCACATGGTCACCCGCCTTGAGCAGCCCCATCACCAGCAGCATGATCGCAGCCATGCCGCTGGCAGTGGCGATACAGCCGCTGGTGCCTTCGAGCGCGGCCAGGCGCCGCTCCATCATCATCACCGTCGGATTGGAAAATCGGCTGTAGGTGAAAGCCTCTTCCTCGTTGGCAAAGCGCGCGGCGGCCGTGGCGGCGTCAGGCTGGACGAAGCTGCTGGTCAGAAACAGCGCCTCGCTGTTTTCACCCCAGACCGTGCGCGGCAAGCCTTCGCGCACCGCCAGCGTGTCGGGCCTGGCATCGGCGGGTAAGGCGACGCGGGGAATTTTTTTGGGATCTTGTGGTTTCATGCTCATCATGTGTCAGCCCGGCTTTGCAGCGTCAGGCGGGTTCGGTCACTGCTGTCTTCGTCTTGCAGACGGGCTTCGATGCGCTGGGTTTCGATCGCCTCGAAATCGGCCAGGCTGATGTCGCCGGTGATGTAATGACCATCAAAGCAACTCGCCTCAAAGCCCTGGATCGCCGGGTTGAGTGCCCCGACGACGCGCTTCATCACGTCGACATCTTGATAGATCAGCGCATCGGCCCCGATGAACTCGCGGATCTGCTCCTGCGTGCGGCCGTGGGCGATCAGTTCCTCGGGCGTGGGCATGTCGATGCCGTAGACATTGGGGTAGCGCACCGGCGGCGCTGCCGAGGCCATGTAGACGCGTCGCGCACCGGCCTCGCGCGCCATCTGCACGATCTCCTTGCTGGTGGTGCCGCGAACGATCGAGTCGTCGACCAGCAGCACATTGCGGCCCTTGAACTCGACGCCAATCGCATTGAGCTTCTGGCGCACACTCTTCTTGCGCGCCTGCTGGCCCGGCATGATGAAGGTGCGGCCGACATAGCGGTTCTTCACGAAACCTTCGCGGTATGGCTTGCCGATTTTTTGCGCCAACTGCATCGCCGACGGTCGGCTCGACTCAGGGATCGGGATCACCACGTCGATGTCGCTGGGCGGCATGGTGTTGATCACGCGCTGCGCCAGACTCTCGCCCAGGTTCAGCCGCGCCTGGTAGACCGAGATGCCATCGATCACCGAATCGGGCCGCGCCAGGTATACAAATTCGAACATGCAGGGGTGCAGCGACGGCGCCTCGGCGCACTGCTGGCTGTGCAGCTGTCCGGCGGTATCGATGAAGATCGCTTCGCCCGGCGCCACGTCACGGACCACCTGGTGCCCTGTGCCTTCGAGCGCCACCGTCTCGCTGGCCAACATCACGGTCTTGCCGCCACCCTCGGCGGCCGACAACTCGGCCTCGCCAAAGACCAGCGGCCGGATGCCGTAGGGGTCGCGAAACGCCAGCAGCCCATAGCCTGCGATCAGCGCGATCACCGCATAGGAGCCTCGGATCCGCCGGTGCACCGCCCGCACCGCGCGGAACACCAAGGCCGGCGTCAGCGGCACATCGCGACCAGCGAGTTCCATCTCGTGCGCCAGCACGTTGATCAGCACCTCGGTGTCGCTGCCGGTGTTGATGTGGCGGCGGTCGACGTCGAACAGTTCTTGCTTGAGTGCGTGGGCATTGGTCAGGTTGCCGTTGTGCACCAGCACGATGCCGTAAGGCGCGTTGACGTAGAAGGGCTGCGCCTCTTCCTCGTTGAAGGCGTTGCCGGCGGTCGGGTAACGCACCTGGCCCAGCCCCACGGCGCCGGGCAGCGCGCGCATGTTGCGGGTGCGAAACACATCCTTGACCATGCCGCGGGCCTTGTGCATGAAGCACTGCGTGCCCTGCATCGTGACGATGCCGGCGGCATCCTGTCCGCGGTGCTGCAGCAGCAGCAGCGCGTCGTAAATCAACTGGTTGACCGGCGCTTTGGAGATCACGCCAACAATGCCGCACATGGTGAGGGGTCCTGGGAATACGAGATGAAAGAGTCAGACCGGGCCGAATGCCTTGGCCCGTCAAACCGGGAGGTGGCGGGCCATCTCGGCCGGCAACAAGGGTTTGAGCCCCAGCAGCACCTGACCCAGCCAGGCCGCACCCTGCGATGCCTGCCAAGGCGGCGAGCGCAGGACAGGTGTGAAGGCCACGATGGTCGCCAACACCAGCAACAAGGCCGAACCGCGCAACAGACCGAAGCCAGCACCGAGCAATCGGTCGATCAAGGTCAGCGGTGTGGCATGCAGACCCATTCGCACCAGCCTGGCCAACAGTGACCAGGCGATCAGCACGCCGACAAAGCTCAGCACGAAAGCCAGCCCCTGGTGCAAGGCCGTGCCTGGCGCACCGATCGGCAAATAAACCGCCACCTCGGGTGAAAACATCTGCGCCACGACATAGGCCACGACCCAGCCGACCAGCGACATCAACTCGAAAACCAGACCGCGCCAAAGACCCACCAGCACCGACAAGACCAGCACCGACAACAGCGCCCAGTCGATCCAACCCAACGCAGGCTCGACGATCACAGCGTGAGGATCGCCGCCGGCAAACCAGCGGCCCGGATCCGTGCTGCGGCCTTGTCGGCCTCGGCCCGATTGTCGAACGGCCCGACCCGAACTCGGGTGCGCTTGCTGCCCTCGACCTCAACCACCTGGGTATAGGTCTTCAAGCCCAGCTTTTCGAGCTTGTGACGCACCTCGGCGAGCTTGCCGGCATCTGCAAAAGCGCCCACCTGCACCACCACACGGGCGCTGGGGGCGCTGGATGGGCTGGTCTCGCCGTCGAGCAGCGCGCGGGCCCGGCCACCATCGTCAGCAGGCTTGGGTGCGGCGGGCAGTGGCTTGGCAGGCACCAGGCTCACTGCCGACGCTGGCTTGGGCGTGGATTTAGCGCTTGGCTTGAGCGCAGGCGCGGATGCTGCCAACTCCCGACCTTCGTCGGCAGAGCGCTCGACGATTTCGGCAGGCACGCTGGCGACCTTGGCCGCGGGCGCCGCGGCCGGCGCGGCAGCCGGCGCGATGACAGGCGGTGGCAAGACCAATGCTGGCGCGCCGTCCTTGCGCGGAATCTCGATCGGGATGTCGATCGCAATCGGTCGAGGCTGGGTTTCGAACAGCAGCGGAAACCCGACCACACCGATCCCCAGCAACACGGTGGCACCAATCAAACGGCGACGGGCTAGGGTTCGCGCGGCCGCGACGCCATCAATCTCTGCCTGCGGTATCGCAGCGGCAGGCGCTTCGGACTTGCGCTTGAAATAAGACAGCAGACCCATGCGAGGCGGGCCGCAGCCGAGTGGGGTGAAAGAACGGGGACGGGCCTGAATTCGCCAAGCCGGCGACCGGGATCAAGCTGGGCCCGGCCCAAGATGCCGGGCTGACAGCCTTGGCAAGCCGTTTTTCAGCACACCGCCCACGGTGTAGAAGGAGCCAAAGACCACGATTCTATCAGCCGGGTCAGCCGCTGAAGCGGCCGCTTGCAGCGCCGCTTCAGGGTCAGGATGCAGCGTCATGCTGACGGCCCGGCCAGCGCTGGCAGCACGAATAGCTGCCGCCAATTCAGAAGCGCCAGCCGCCCTTGCCGCGGGCAGATCGGCCAGGTGCCAATGGTCGACCAATGGCGCGATGTGCGCGAGCATCGTCGACAGGTCTTTGTCGCGCATCGCCCCAAACACCGCGTGGGTCTGGGGGAAATAGCCCATCTGGTCGAGGTTGTTGGCCAGCGCCGCGACCGACTGCGGGTTGTGCGCCACGTCGAGCACCAGCGCAGGTTGGCCGGCGATGACCTGGAAGCGGCCCGGCAGCTCGACCATGGCCAAGCCATTGCGCACCGCCTGGGCGTTGATCGGCAGTCGGTCACGCATCGCCTCGAACACCGCCAACGCGCCGGCGGCATTGATCAATTGGTTGGCGCCACGCAGCGCCGGATAGGCCAGGCCGTTGAAGCGCTGCTGCCGCCCGCGCCAGGCCCACTGCAGCTTGTCACCCTGAAAGTTGTAGTCGCGTCCCAGCAACCACAGGTCAGCGCCGACCGCATCAGCTCGCGCCTGAAGCGCCGCAGGAGGAACGGGGTCGCTAACGATCACAGGCTTGCCTGAACGCATGATGCCGGCTTTTTCAAACGCGATCGCCTCGCGGTCGCTGCCGAGGAACTCGGTGTGGTCGAGCGCGATGCTGGTGATCAGTGCACAGTCGGCATCGACCGCGTTGACCGCATCGAGCCGCCCGCCCATGCCGACCTCCAGGATCACCAAGTCGAGTGGCGCTGCTGCCAACGCACGCATGATGGCCAAGGTGGTGAACTCGAACCAGGTCAGCGTGACGCCCTGACGCGCGGCTTCAACCGCCTCGAAATGTGGCAGCAGCGATTCGGCGCTGACCATCGCGCCGTTGATGCGGCACCGCTCCTCAAAGTGCACCAGGTGCGGCTTGATGTAGACACCCACCCGGTAGCCAGCCTGCAGCGCCACCGCCTCGAGCATCGCACATGAGGAGCCTTTGCCGTTGGTGCCCGCCACACTGATGACCGGCACCGAGAATCGAAGCTCCAGCCTGTCACGCACCGCCACCAAACGCTCCAGCGTCATGTCGATGGTCTTGGGATGCAGTTGCTCGCAGTGGGCGAGCCAGTCGGCCAGCGTGGAGGGATTGCTCATCGGACTTTCAAAAACAGGCCCGGGCCCAACTGGGCCCGGTGGTGGTGGGAACAAGCGGCGTCAAGACACGGCATCAGCGCTTTGGCGCTGCAGCATCGCAAGCAACTGCGCAATGGTCGAGCGCAGTTGGCGTCGGTCAACGATTTGGTCGATCGCCCCCTTGCCGAGCAGGAATTCAGCGCGCTGGAATCCTTCGGGCAGCTTCTCACGAACCGTGTTTTCGATCACCCTCGGGCCGGCAAATCCGACCAGCGCGCGCGGCTCAGCGATCACCACGTCGCCCAGAAACGCAAAGCTGGCCGACACGCCGCCCATGGTCGGATCGGTCAACACACTGATGTAGGGCAGCTTGGCTTTGGCCAGATGGGTCAGTGCAGCATTGGTCTTGGCCATCTGGAAAAGGCTGAAAAGACCCTCCTGCATCCGGGCGCCACCCGTGGCCGCAAAACACAGGAACGGCACTTTTTGCTCGATCGCAGACTCGACGCCACGAACGAAACGCTCGCCCACGACCGAGCCCATCGACCCGCCCATGAAGTCGAACTCGAAGCAAGCAGCGACCAGCGGCACACTCATCACCGCGCCGCCGATCACGACCAGCGCGTCGGTCTCGCCGGTGGTCTCTAGCGCGACCTTCAGCCGCTCGGTGTATTTGCGGCTGTCCTTGAACTTCAGCGGATCGACAGGCAACACCTCCTGGCCAATCTCGTAGCGACCTTCGGCATCGAGGAATGCATCGAGCCTGGCCCTGGCACCAATGCGGTGGTGGTGGCTGCACTTGGGACAAACATTGACGTTCTTCGCGAGATCAGCGTTGTAGAGCACCGTCTCGCAGGCCGGGCATTTGATCCACAGACCTTCGGGCACCGAGCGACGCTCGGTCGGGTCAGTCTGTTGGATCTTGGGCGGCAGCAGTTTTTCAAGCCAGCTCATCTTGCGCTCTCCAGTGGTTTACAGCGTGTCGATCGCTTGTCGAATTTCAGCCATGAAGGCCCTGCCCGCGCCGGCGGCCGTCGATCGCGGCGAATCGTGCAGGATCTGCACCAGCCGAGAGCCGATCACCACCGCGTCTGACACCCGGGCCACGGCCTGAGCGGTCGACGCGTCGCGAATGCCGAAGCCTACCCCAACCGGCACCTTGACATGGGCGCGGATTCGCGGAACAGCTTGCGCCACCGCATTGGTGTCAAGATGGCCGGCACCGGTCACGCCCTTGAGCGAGACGTAGTAGACATAGCCCGTGGCGATCAAACCGACCTCGCGGATGCGCGCCTCGGTGGACGTGGGTGCGAGCAAAAAAATCAGGTCCAGTCCGGCGGCCTTCAGGTCAGCGGCGAAAACCTCGCACTCTTCGGGCGGGTAGTCGACCACCAACAGGCCATCGACGCCGGCGCTGGCGGCGTCGCGGATGAAGCTGCCGGCGCCATGCTTCTGGTCGTAGCGCTCGACCGGGTTGGCATAACCCATCAACACCACCGGGGTGCTGGCATTGCCCGCGCGGAAGGACCGGACATAGCCCAACACCTGGGTCAGGCCGATGCCGCGTGCCAGCGCACGCTCGCTGGCTTGCGCAATCACCGGACCGTCGGCCATCGGGTCGGAGAAAGGCACACCGAGCTCGATGATGTCGGCGCCGCCGTCGGCCAGCGCTTGCATGATCTCGACCGTTGCGTCGGCATAAGGGTCGCCGGCGGTGACATAGGGGATCAGCGCCTTGCGGCCCTGGGTTTTCAGCGCTTGCAGCGTCGCAGCGATCCGGCTCATCGCGTCACCTCGATGGTCTGCACGCCGCCCTTGACCGATTGCCCTTTGCACGAGGGCCGGCAGAAGAACTCGGCGCCCGACAGGTCGGCCACGGTGCCAATGTCCTTGTCGCCACGGCCTGACAGGTTGACCAGCAGGTGTTGGTCGGGCCGCATCGTCGCGGCCAGCTTCATCGCGTAGGCCACCGCATGGCTGGACTCCAGCGCCGGGATGATGCCCTCGGTACGGCACAGTCGATGGAAGGCCGACAGCGCCTCGTCGTCGGTGATGCCCACGTACTCGGCGCGGCCGATGTCCTTGAGGAACGAATGCTCGGGGCCGACGCCGGGGTAGTCCAGCCCGGCAGAGATCGAGTGGGTCTCGGTGATCTGGCCGTTGTCGTCCTGCAGCAAATAAGTGCGGTTGCCATGCAGCACGCCAGGGCTGCCGGCGATCAGGCTGGCTGAATGCTTGCCGCTCTCCAGCCCCAGGCCGGCCGCCTCGACGCCTATCAAGCGCAC